>CAYGAW010000196.1:0-38394 GCA_964347945.1 uncultured Anaerolineales bacterium | reverse complement strand
AAGGTTTCAGGGGCTTGCCAGCCTTGTATGTTGGGGGCTTTTGCGCTAAGCTATGGGTGCGTGTACACAACATCTTGTGGAGCTGGCGATGTTGGGTACTGGATATAGGGGATCGTCCTCTCTTGCGCGTATGCATTGGCTTAGAAGTATCTCGAAGGAAAGGAGGTGGGTGCACAGAACAGAGGAGTCGATTTCTCGTCGCGCGTTAGGCCAGCAATTCGAGTTGAGACAGGGAGGAAAGGAATGACTAGAGGAGTGAGATTGGCATTGGCCGTGGTGGTGGGGCTAGCATTGCTTGTGTCGGCCTGTGCGACGCCGGCACCCCCAGCCCCGCCGGAGGAAGAGGTGACTAAGGCAGCCTTCGTATACGTAGGACCCATCGGAGATCATGGCTGGACCTTCGCCCACGATGAGGGCCGTCTGTACCTGGAGGAGCATGTCGACAACGTGGAGACCACGTACTTGGAGAGCGTCTCGGACGTTGACGCCGAGGCCAGGATCCGCGACCTGGCAGAGCAGGGCTACGACGTGATCTTCACTACTAGTTTCAGTTTCCGCGATGCCACGGCTGCCGTGGCCCCTGACTATCCCGACGTAACCTTCGAGAACTGCTCAGGTTTCTTGACGGCCGACAACATGGGCTCGTACTTTGGCCGTATGTACCAGGCCAAGTACTTGGGGGGGAAGGTCGCGGGTCTGACCACTCAGACCAACAAGGTTGGCTACGTGGCGCCCATTCAGATACCGGAGATCATCCGGCTGATCAACGCCTGCACCCTTGGCGCCCGATCGGTGAACCCCGATGTGGAGATGGAGGTTGTCTGGATCGGCAACTGGTTCGATCCGCCAGCTGAGACGGCGGCTGTGGAGTCCATGGTCGCTGCCGGGGTGGACGTCATCTTCACGGGCACCGACACAACGGTACCGGTGGTGACCGCTGATGAGCAGGGTGTATGGTCACTAGGATATGACAGCTGTGAGAGCTGCAACGCAGCTCCGGAAACGTGCTTGACCACCCCTTGCTGGAACTGGGGTCCCACCTACGCGGCCAGAGTCGAGGCGGTACGTGACGGTACCTGGACGCCACAGGCCACCTACGACAGCATGGCCGATGGGATTGCGGTTCTGACCGAGCTAGGCCCAGCGGCTCCTGAGGGTGCACAGGAGGCCGTTGATGCTGGTTGGCCTGGTGACGACGTGTTCTGCGGTCCGATCTACGACAATCACGGCGAGCTGAGAGTCGCAGAGGGTGAGTGCATGACCGACATGGAGTTGATCTGCTTCGACTGGTACGTGGAGGGCGTCAACTCCGAAGTGCCGGAAGGCGTGGGTTGCGAGTAGTCAAGTTTTGAATCAGGTAGCCCTGAGCGCCCGTCTCAGGGCTACCTGCCTACTTGGAGGACGACATACAAGTGCCGGAGACGAGTACCCCTGCAGTGCGCATGCAGGGCATCACGAAACGCTTCCCTGGTGTCGTGGCCAACAGCCACATCGACTTCGTGGTGCAGCATGGAGAGATACACGCCCTGCTAGGAGAGAATGGGGCTGGCAAGACTACGTTGATGAAGATCTTGACTGGCCTGTATCAACCTGATGAGGGCCAGATTTGGATAGATGGCCGAGCGGTCGCAGTGCGCTCTCCCCGTGACGCGATAGACCTGGGAATTGGAATGGTCCACCAGCACTTCATGCTGGTGGAGTCCCACAGCGTTGCCGAGAACATCATCTTGGGGCTGGACGAGCCGCGCTTCGTGTTGCCGCTGGGCCGAGTGGAGCGAGAGATTGCGGGCTTGGCAGAGCGCTACGGGTTGCAGGTTGATCCGCGGGCGAAGATCTGGCAGCTTTCGGTGGGTGAACAGCAACGGGTCGAAATACTGAAAGCGCTGTATCGTGGAGCTCGCATTCTAGTGATGGACGAGCCCACCGCGGTGTTGACACCTCAGGAGGTGGAGGAGCTATTCACGACCTTGCGCAGCATGGCGGCGGAGGGGCACACCATCATCTTCATCAGTCACAAACTACGTGAGGTGATGTCCATCGCCGATTGCATCACTGTGCTGCGCCGGGGGGAAGTGGTAGATACAGTGCTCACCAGCGATACAGGCAGGGAACAGTTGGCCCAGATGATGGTCGGGCGGAAGGTCTTGTTCCGTCTCGGCAGGCAGGAGTCTGAAGCGGGCGAAGTGGTTCTGGAGATCGACGGGCTGAGTGCTTTCGGTGACAAGGGCTTGGAGGCACTGAGAGACGTCTCCCTGGTCGTGCGACGCGGGGAGATACTGGGTATCGCCGGCGTCGCCGGAAACGGCCAGCGCGAGTTGGCCGAAACGATCACTGGACTCCGGCCCGTGACCAAAGGTCGTATCTGCCTGGAAGAAGAGGACATCACAAATTGCTCGCCGAGGGAGGTGATAGACAAGGGGGTGGCTTACGTTCCAGAGGACAGGATGGGTGCGGGCTTGGTGATGAACCTCAGCGTCGCCGAGAACTTGATCTTGAAGGGCTACCGAGGTGCACCCATCTGTAATCGCTTCTTTCTCGATTCGGGCACCATCGCCGACCGGGCAAAGAAACTAGTGCAGGCCTATGATGTCATGACGCCTGGCATCCAAACGCGTACGAGACTGCTGTCTGGCGGGAACCTCCAGAAGCTCATCCTCGCTCGGGAGATGTCCTCGGATCCGACTCTGATGGTGGCCGTCTATCCCACACGTGGGTTGGACGTAGGGGCCACGGAGGCGGTTCGGCGACTGCTGTTGGAGCAGCGCGACTCTGGGGGTAGCATCCTTCTCATCTCGGAGGATCTGGACGAGCTCCTCTCGATGACTGACCGCGTCGCGGTTCTGTATGAAGGGCGGATCATGGGCGTTGTCGATGCTCAGGACGCGACGACAGAGGAACTGGGTCTGATGATGGCTGGGAGCGTCGAGGCGGAGGTCGAAGGTGGATAGGTCGAGCGATAGGGCCTTGCCGGCGAGGAGAGGCTTCTCCGTGAGGCTCGAGCCAAGGTTGGAGGTGCCACGCTGGCTGCCGTACGCTGTGCCGGTCGTCAGCTTGATCATCGCCCTGCTTCTGGGCATGGTGCCCATGATCATCCAGGGCATCAATCCACTGGAAGGCTATCTGGACATGGTGCTCCTGGCCTTCGGCAATGCCTACGGCATCTCCGAGACCATAATGAAGGCCATTCCGTTGATGCTGGCCGGGCTCGGGGTGGCCTTGGCTTTTCGTATGCTGGTGTGGAACATCGGGGCCGAAGGGCAGCTCTACATGGGTGCCTTCCTGGCCTGCCTTGTGGCCTATACCTGGCCTGGCGTCCCGGCCTGGATTCTCCTCCCAGCCATGATTGCCGGAGGTTTTCTGGGTGGAGCACTGTGGGGAGCCATCCCCGGCGCTCTCAAGGCCTTCCTGGGCGTCAACGAGATTATCACCAGCTTGATGTTGAACTACATCGCCATACAGTGGATCAACTACCTGGTAGTGGGGCCTTGGCAGGATCCTACGAGCCTTGGGTTCCCACGCACGACTCGTCTAAGTCCCAGCGCTACTTTGCCCACCATCACCGAAGCCTGGTACTTGCCCACTGTGGTCTTCTTGGTTGTAGGTGCGGTGGTTGTAGGATATTGGATGGTGAGACGTCTGGACGATACGCGTGAACGGCTCAAGCTGGGCGTGGGAGCTTTGCTGGTTGGTGTGCTCTCATTGGGGACCATATACTTCCTCGACGGTCGCAGGGTACACCTGGGATTGGTGCTGAGCTTGGCCGCGGCTGGGATACTCTCCGTACTGCTGGCACGCACGCGATGGGGCTATGAAGTACGTGTCATTGGTGAAAGCGCTCGGGCTGCGCGCTACGCAGGCATGAGTTTGAAACGTAACATTGTGCTGGTAATGATGATCAGCGGCGGCATGGCCGGCCTGGCCGGAATGAGCGAGATAGCGGGCAATCTGCATCTGATGAAGCGCATGTTCTCGCCCGGCTACGGCTACACGGCCATCATAGTGGCCTGGTTGGCCAAGCTGAACCCCTGGGGCGTGATTGTTGTCTCTTTGCTTCTGGCGGCTCTGTTCCGGGGGAGTGATGCCATTCCGGGAGCACCGAAGGCCTTGGGCATGATGCTGCAAGCGGTGATCTTCTTCGTGCTCATCGGCGGTGAGGTGTTGACCCGCTATCGTATTCGATTGGAGCGCGGGCGGTAGACTAGGGAGCGAGCGACTTGGAAGAGGTAGTTGTCTTCGTCACCATCATCTTGAGCGCAGGCATAGCTGCGGGCACTCCCATCCTGTACGGCGCGCTGGGTGAGATCTTCGCGGAACGCTCTGGGATCCTGAACCTTGGCGTAGAAGGGATGATGCTGACAGGTGCTCTCGCAGGCATAGTGGCCTCTTTGGCCACAGGGAGTGTATGGATCGGTGCCTTGTCCGGTATGGTGGCTGGTGGTGTGCTGAGCTTGATCCACGCTTTCATCTCCATTACCCTGCGGGGCGATCAGGTAGTGAGTGGCTTGGCGCTGACCATTTTTGGAGCG
The DNA here is from genome assembly GCA_964347945.1 of uncultured Anaerolineales bacterium. Lineage (GTDB taxonomy): Bacteria > Chloroflexota > Anaerolineae > UBA7937 > B3-Chlor > CAYGAW01. The sequence continues at coordinate 33,868 of CAYGAW010000196.1, read as the reverse complement.
GGATTGACCGCCTTCCTGGGTTTCCCATACGTAAATGTGCCAGCTCCGAAGTTCGCTCCGGTGTCCATTCCCTTGCTTGAGCACATTCCGTTGCTTGGGCCTGTGCTCTTCCAGCATGATTTGACGGTCTATGTCTGTTTTGTGTTGGTGCCGGTAGCATGGTTCTGGATCAACAAGACCCGACAGGGCCTGCACTTGCGCGCAGTAGGGGAGAATCCAGCAGCGGCAGACGCTCTTGGCGTCAGTGTGGTTCGAACTCGTTACGTATACACGGTGGTGGGAGGAGTCTTGGGCGGACTGGGAGGAGCAAGCCTCAGCTTGGCCTACACACCCGGCTGGATCGAGAACATGACCGCAGGATGGGGTTGGATTGCAGTGGGGTTGGTGATCTTCGCGGCCTGGGATCCGTGGAGAGCGGCCTTTGGTGCGTATCTTTTCGGTGCCATTAGCAGGGTGGTCTTCGACGTGCAGATGCTCCCGACAGCCGGCCTGCCGCAACTGGCCAAGGTCCTGCTGTCGCCAGAATTCCTGCGCATGATGCCGTACGCCGCAGTGATCCTAATCCTAGTATCCGCGTCACGGGAGGTGGTACGAAGGCGGATCGGGGCTCCGGCAGCTTTAGGGACAGCTTATACTCGGGAGGAAGCGGAGGGCTGACGGTTGGCGAGGGTGTGGGAAGGGCGGCGAAAGAGCGGAGAGTGCACCGCGTTAATGCCTCCATGCTTCGCGGGACGGGAAACTTGCTGGAAGTATGTACCTGAACCGGGGTTGATTGATCTCCCGGTTCTTGGCGCGGGAGGTTGGTCTGGCGAGGGGGCTATCGGTGAGCGGGCAGCGCAGCCCACGATCATAGTTGGCCATTATTCTTGTCACCGCCTGGTAAGGATGTCTTGGCGTAAGGACTCCGCGGACTTGACAAGTGGTGGCGATTGTTGTATACTAACGGTTTAGGTAGTCGACATAGCTCCATTCAAGCGCCGGGCCACCGAGTTCCCTAGTTCTTTGTTTGTACTTTTCTGTGCACGTGCAAGGACCCAGTCTATGGGAGTGTGGTCAACGGAGTTCATTTCTCAGTGACTCTAGGCCAATAGACGGTCACTAGGTTGGCGATACTGAGAACTCGGTTGCTCGGCTGCGACATGATGTCGAGTAGGGCGACCGAGGTCTTTTATTTTGTGATGGAGGGGAATCGACTATTCCTATTCATGGCCTCGATCAGCCAGACATCGAGATAGGAGGGTAGGTTGGACATCAAGGATTTCAGGGCCTTGCGAGTGAGCTTGGCCTCTCCCGAGCAGATAATGTCCTGGTCTCATGGTGAGGTCACCAAGCCGGAAACGATAAACTATCGGCGGCTGAGGCCTGAGAGGGATGGTCTCTTCTGCGAAGCCATCTTCGGCCCCACGAAAGACTGGCAGTGCTATTGCGGCAAGTACAAGAAGATCCGTCACAAAGGGATTGTCTGCGAGAAGTGCGGCGTCGAAGTCACGCGTTCACGAGTCAGACGGGAGCGCATGGGGCACATCGCATTGGCAGCACCAGTGGCTCACGTCTGGTACACTCAAAGAGTGCCAAGCTACTTGGGCTTGCTCTTGGACATCTCACGACGGAATCTCGATCGAGTGCTCTATTTCGCCCAGTACATGATCACTGAGATCGACAATGAGGCGCGGGCAAGGGTCTTGCGCAAGCTTGATGAGAAGCTTGCACATGACATGGAAGAGCTACAGCTTGGACTTCAGGAACGCATCGAGGAGATAGAGCGACAAGTCGGGAAGAAGATCGAACGACTGGAGGGGCGAGCGGCACGCACTAGAGCCAAGTATGATGAGCAGCTGGCTGAAGAGACCGACCGTATCATGAATCAGGCCAGTGCAGTCCAGACTAGGCTCAGTAGAGCCATGGGCAAGGTAATCCGGAAGGACGTAGTGTTTGAGGCCAATGGCGACGTCCTAGTTCCCTCTGGTACGTTGGTGAAGCGCGACCATTTGACTCTCTTGAACAAGGCGGTGCAGACTGAGATAGAGGAGATCGAGGGAGAGATACGCGAGAAGCAGCAGGACAGGCTGGTCCCCATCGAGGCTGAGATCGACCAACTGCGCCAGGAGCATGAAGACAAAGTCCGCCATCTGACCAACGAGACGGACGAGCAGATAGCCGCACTGAAGTCAGCCGCAGATGAGGAGCGCAAAGAGATCAGAGCCATCAAGGTGAAGCAGTTCCTAAACGAGACTCAATCTCGCGAGTTGGAGGACAAGTGGGGACGCTTCTTCAGCGCCGAGATGGGAGGAGAGGCCCTATTCAAGGTCTGCACTAACCTGGATCTGGACGAGATGGCAGACAAGCTACGGCGCGAGGCCAACCAGACTGGTTCCAAGCAGCGTCGCAAGAAGGCCACCAAACGTCTGCGAGTTGTGGAGTCGCTCCGCAAGTCGGGGAACCGTCCGGAGTGGATGATTCTGACCATCTTGCCAGTTATCCCCCCGGACCTGCGCCCTATGGTTCAGTTGGACGGAGGGCGTTTCGCGACCAGCGATTTGAACGACCTGTATCGTCGTGTCATCAATCGAAACAATCGTCTTAAGAGATTGGTGGAATTAGGGGCGCCGGATGTTATCGTGCGCAACGAGAAGCGAATGCTTCAGGAGGCTGTGGACTCTCTAATCGACAACAGCCGTCGGGGAAAAGCTGTGTCGTCGAGAGGCAGGAGAAAGCTGAAGTCTCTCTCCGATATGCTGAAGGGCAAGCATGGGCGGTTTCGGCGCAACTTGCTGGGAAAGCGGGTCGATTACTCCGGCCGCTCGGTGATTGTGATAGGTCCCCATCTGAAACTCCACCAATGCGGGCTGCCGAAGAGTATGGCTCTGGAGCTGTTCAAGCCCTTCGTCATGCACAAGTTGGTAGAGCATAGCTATGCGCACAATGTGAAGGGCACGAGACGGATTATCGAGCAGATGCGCCCCGAGGTGTGGGAGGTGTTGGAGGAGGTGGTCAAGGACCATCTTGTTCTCCTCAACAGGGCCCCCACGTTGCACCGGCTCGGCATCCAAGCCTTTGAACCCGTACTGGTGGAGGGGAATGCGATCCGAATACACCCGTTGGTGTGCAGCGCCTTCAACGCTGACTTCGACGGGGACCAGATGGCCGTCCACGTGCCTCTCTCCGAAGCAGCGAGGACGGAGGCCAAAGAGTTGATGCTGTCGAGCCGGAACCTATTGCTGCCCGCTAACGGCGAACCGACCGTGAGCCCAACGAAGGATATGGTGCTGGGCTGCTACTATCTGACCGTCGAGCAGGATGGGTGCAAGGGAGAAGGCAAGGTCTTCTCCGACCTGGATGAGGTTGCTCTGGCTTATGAGCTAGGTCAGGTGGATTTGCACGCCAAGATAAGTTTGCGGGCAAAGGTCCTGGTCACCAAGAGGAGGATCACCAAGATCATCGAGACCACGGTGGGCCGTGCCCTATTCAACTCCGCTTTGCCTGAGGAACTGCGATACAGAGATGAGGTGATGGACAAGGGCAAGCTGAGGGAGTTGGTGGCTGAATGCTATCACAAGCTGGGCCCTGAAGCGACAGCGCGCATGGTCGACGGAATCAAAGATCTGGGCTTCAGGTACGCTACTCAGTCGGGTCTGACCATAGCCGTCAGCGACATCACCATTCCGGAAGTGAAGGAGCGCATTCTTCAGGACGTCTCTGCAGAAGCGGAGAGCATTGAGCGTCAGTATCGCCGCGGGTTGATCACTGAGAACGAGCAATACGTCAAGAAGGTTGAGCTGTGGACTGAAGCTATGGACGAGGTCACCGAGGCTGTGGCACAGGCCCTGGATCCACTGGGATCCATCCGGCTCATGGCCGCGTCCGGTGCAACCAAAGGCGGGTTCCAGCCCATCCGGCAGTTGGCTGGGATGCGAGGTCTCATGGCCGACCCGGCGGGACGCATCATTGAGTTACCCATTCGCTCTAACTTCCGAGAGGGCCTGACCGCTCTGGAGTATTTCATCTCTACTCACGGGGCGCGCAAGGGACTGGCTGACACGGCTCTGCGCACGGCGGATGCTGGCTACTTGACCCGCCGTCTGGTCGATGTGGCCCAGGATTCGATCATCAATGCTGAGGACTGTGGCACCGAACAGGGGATATGGATCAGAGCGCATAGGGCAGCGCAGATAGGCGAGACGTTCGAGGAGCGCATCTGGGGGCGGGTCACAGCGGCGGATGTTGTGAACCTTCAGACCGGCGAGGTCATCGTGGAGAAAGGGCAGATGGTCAGGCGGGCGGATGTCGCCGACTTGGAGGAAGCCGGCGTGGGAGAGGCATACGTTCGCTCTCCGCTAACCTGTCAGCTGCGCTACGGTGTGTGCAGCAAATGCTACGGCCGGGATTTGGCTCGGGACGACTTGGTGAGAATGGGTGAGGCCGTAGGCATCATAGCTGCCCAATCCATTGGCGAGCCGGGTACTCAGCTCACGCTCCGCACCTTCCACACAGGAGGAGTGGTCGAGGGTGAGCACAGAGATATCACCCACGGTCTGCCGCGAGTTCAGGAGCTGTTTGAGGCGCGCAACCCGAAGGGACAGGCCATCATTTCAGATATGGAAGGAACGGTGCAGATACTGCACGAGGATGGCCTGCGCAAGATAGTCGTCACGGCGACCGATGTGTATCGAGATGAGTATGAGATAAAGCGCGGCTACAGGGTGCTCGTTGAGGATGGCGATGAGATAGAGCGTGGCACGGTGATCGCCGAGCGAGGCAGCAAAGGGAGCCCGCGCTTCGACCAGGTGGTGACTGAGAGCGAAGGCAGGGTGATCGCGGAGGACAACAAGATCACCATATATCGGGAGGAGCAGTTAACGAACGAATACGAGGTTCCATCGAATGCGCGCATACGGGTTAAGAATCTTCGTACGGTAGGTGCCGGTGAGCAGCTGACCGAAGGTCCTCTCAACCCGCACGAAGTGCTGCGCATCCAAGGTCGAGATGCCGTGCAGATGTACCTCTTGGAGGAGATACAGAGAGTCTATCGATCCCAAGGTGTGAACATCAACGACAAACACATAGAGATGATCGTGCGACAGATGCTGGGTAAGGTCTCTGTGACCTCCCCTGGTGGTACTGAGTTCCTACTGGGGGAGACAGTCGATCGTCTCGCGTTTGAGGAGGCCAACCGCAGTGTGCTGGCGGAGGGCGGTACGCCGGCGACGGCGCGCCAGGTGCTCCTGGGTATCACCAAGGCCGCGCTCAATACTGAGAGCTTCCTGTCGGCCTCTTCGTTTCAACACACCATCAACGTATTGGCCAAGGCGGCCATCGAGGGTAGTCGTGACGAACTCCGCGGCTTGAAGGAGAATGTAATAATCGGCAAGCTGATCCCCGCGGGCACAGGCTTCCAAACGGATCAGACGGCGGAGGAGATCGAGGGCCAGGTGGACGGACAGGAGGAGGGGCAGGCGGAAGTCGAGGCCGAGCTTGCAGCGAGCTGATGGGGCATTTGCTGATCTAGGTACTGCACGCTGTGACTGTGGCTCCAGCCGAGTGCTAGTCAAGTGGCAGTTGCCAGCAAGACGATGTTTCGCACAAGCTTGGAAACGGAAGTTGAAGGGGGAAGTCTGAAGGACAATGGTGGAGAAAGTGGTGGGCGAAGAAGATTCGAAGATCGATGAGGGGACTGGATCGCCCATGTGGAAGTATCTCAAGGAAGAGTACGACTACAAGCGTCCCCAGCGTGGGGACATCCTGTACGCAGAGGTCATCAGGATCGACGACGACGAGATCATCGTGGATATCGGGGGCAAGACGGAGGGTGTGGTCCCCAGTGCTGACTTGGAGCGCATGGGGGAGGAAGCCCTTGACGAGATATCGGTCGGGGACAAGGTACCTGTCTATGTGCTCCGGCCGGAGAGTGCTGATGGCGATGTGATCGTATCCCTCAACATGGCCCGCACGATGGAGGACTGGCGTCGGGCCGAGAAGCTCTACGAGGATGGCAGCGTTTTCGAGGGCACGGTGTCGGGTCACAACAAGGGTGGCCTGCTCGTCTACTATGGGCAAATAAGGGGCTTTGTGCCTGCTTCTCAGGTGGCTGGACTTGGCAGGCGCACCCGGTACGAATCGCGGATGGATATGCTGGCCAAGATGGAGGGCCAGAAGCTCATGCTGAAGGTCATCGAGGTTGACCGTCAGCGCCGTCGGCTCATCTTCTCCGAGCGCGCGGCCTCGCGTGAGTGGCGGGAGAAGCGGAAGGAAGAGCTTCTGGACGACCTTCAGGAAGGCGATATTCGTAAGGGTAGGGTTCGAAACCTCTGCGATTTTGGGGCCTTCGTGGATCTTGGTGGGGCCGACGGTCTGATCCACATTTCCGAGCTGTCCTGGCGACGCGTCAAACACCCTCGTGAGGTGCTTAGAGTGGGAGACGAGGTGGAGATCTATGTCCTCCGCGTTGACCGGGAGAGGAAACGTATCGGTCTCAGCCTGAAACGCCTCAAGCCGGACCCGTGGCACCTCGTCGAGGAGAAGTATGAGGCCGGTGAGATAGTAAAAGGCATCATAACCAACGTCGTGGAGTTTGGCGCCTTCGCCCGCATCGAAGATGGGATTGAGGGACTGATCCACGTCTCCGAGTTGTCGGATGGCGACTTCGCCCCGGGCGACCTGGTCAGGGAAGGGGAAGAGCTCTATGTCAAGGTCTTGAGCATCGACGCAGATCGGCAGCGCATGGCTCTCAGTCTCAAACAAGCGCCAACGCGAGAGGAAGTCGAGGGCGAGGAGGCGCTGGCTGAGATAAGAGTAGCTGCGCCGCCTGAAGAGGTGACGGTTGCACCGGAGGCCGAAGCCGAGGCAGAAGTGGAGCTTGAGGAGGTGGCTGAGGCTCTGATCGAGCCTGAGGAAGAGGAGCCGATCCCGGAGGAGGTTGAGGGCGAGGTAGAGGAAGTGGTAGAGGCTGCGGCTGAGGTTGAGGAGGAGCCAGAGGCTGCAAGTGAGCCCGAGCTTGAAGAGCCGGTCTTAGAAGAGGCCGAGGCTGAGGCCGAGGAGCGGCTAGAGGAGGCAGCTGAGCCTGAGGAAGAGGCGCCCGTCGAAGAAGAGGTTGCACCTGAGCTTGAGGAACTCGTGGAGGGTGCGGCTGAGGTTGAGGAGGAGCTGGAGGTCGCACCTGAGCCTGAGGAAGAGGAGCCCATCGAAGAAGAGGTCATGCCTGAGCTAGAGGAGACCGTGGAGGGTGTGGCTGAGGTTGAGGACGAGCTGGAGGTTGTACCTGAGCCTGAGCTTGAAGAGCCGGTCTCAGAAGAGGCTACACCTGAACCAGAGGAGACCCCAGAGGCCGTGGCTGAGGCGGAGTCGGAGGAGCCAGAGGAGGCAGCTGAGCCTGAGGTTGAAGCGACGACCGAAGTTGAGGAAGAGCCACAGGCCGTAGCTGAGCCTGTCGAGGCCATGGTCGAATCGGAGGATCCTGTGGAGGGCTCCGCCGAGCCTGCGCCTGAAGCGGAGGGTAGCGTGCAATCAGAGTCGGAAGAGGCGCTGGCGTTTGAGCAGGAGGATGGTGAGCCAGAGCAGGAAGAAGTTCTCGAAGAATGAGGAAGGGCTGCCAGATCTAGCGCAGGAAGCCTGAATTGGCGCTTGGACAGGAGGCCCAGATGTGTACGATGAGAAGGCTGGCATTTGTGACAGGGTTTGCTCTAGGTTTGGCAGGGTTTGTCTTGGTCGCAGGCAATGTCGTGCTGTATCTGCTTACTGGGAAGCTGCCCTCGGTGGAAGTGAGAGAGGATGGGCGACCCGCACTCGGATTGGCCACTCCGGCGCAGATTGTGACCATGGTCAAAGAGCAAGTGGATAGGGAAAGGGAAAGATACGTGGGCGTTGAGTCGGAGATTGGTGAACCATACCAGGAGGGGAGCGGGGACGATGTCGAATAGAGGGGTGTGGAGGAGAGTATATCCCCTGGATGTCTCCTCCTATGTGGACGACCTGATGTCGGTACCCAGAAACTTCGTATTTGGCTTGTTGGCGGGCGTCCTTGTGCCCGTAGCAGCCATAGCTGGAATCGTTGCCGGCGTCTATGCTTTCACCAGGAAGGTGCCCTTCGTGACCGACGTTGAAGAATATGACGGAGAGCGACGTCTGACCGTGGGACTCGTGGAGCCTCAGGAGGCTCGCGCTCTCTTCCAGAAGGGCAAGGAGGCCGCTCAGGCCTTTGGTGACGAGATCCGAAGCGAATTGGAGGGCCAGCAGAAATAGCTGAACAGCATTCCTAGGGAAGGCACAGTACCGGTTTCTGCATTCATCTGTGGTTTTGAATTGGTAGGAGAGGCTCTACGGAGCCTCTCCATTGTATATGAGGAAGAATGACAGGGTGAGTGTCACGGGGACGAACAAGACGTCGGGAAGAGCAGGGCACGGCCACAGCTGCACGAGTGTGTAGGAGAAGCCTCGACCAGTGGTGATCTGTCCGCTGCAGATCTTTCGCAGGCCCGAATGCGCGCCCCAGACAGGGCTTATGCGGTGGCGTCACTATAATCGGTGAGGGGCAGCGGGTTCTTCTTGAAGTAGCACACCAACGCGCAGCACTGATCCTGTTTTGCGACGCTGCCTCCCTTGTGCCGGCTAAGGCAGGCCCACTCTGGCCCTGACTTCGGCCATTGTCTCGTCAGCCACTGCTCTGGCCCTGCTGGCTCCGTCTTCTAGGATGTCCCATACAAGCTTGGGATCAGCGGCCAGTTTGGCACGCTGCTCGCGAAAGGGCGCTAGACTGGCAGCTAGGTTGCGGGCCAGAACTCTCTTGCACTCCACACATCCAATCTCGGCGTTGCGGCACTGCCCTTCAATCTCCTCGATTTGCTGGGGCGAGAAAAACCCGTGGAAGCTGAAGACGTTACAGACCTCAGGCCGGCCGGGGTCCGTGCGGTATCGCCGTTGGGGATCCGTGACCATGGTCATGACTCGCCTCTCGATCTCCTCAGGGGAGGATGCGAGCTCGATGTGGTTGTCCAGGGACTTGCTCATCTTGTTGACCCCATCCACACCCATCACCCGAGGGAAAGGTGTCAGCTTGATCTGGGGCTCAACGAGCGTAGGTCCGAAATGGTGGTTGAATCGGCGCACAATCTCCCGTGTGAATTCCAGGTGCGGCGCCTGATCCTCGCCGACGGGCACTGTGTCTGCCTTGTATAGCGTGATGTCTGCGGCCATCAGGACCGGATATCCTAGCAGCCCGTAGTTCACGTTGTCGGGCTGTAGGCGAACCTTCTCCTTGAAAGTGGGCAACCTGGTCAGCCAACCCATGGGAGTGACCATCGAGAGTATAGTGTGCAGCTCGGTGACCTGGGGCACATGGGATTGGACGAAAATGATACTCTTCTCGGGATCCATCCCTGCTGCCAGCCAGTCCAGCACCATCTCCCGTGTGTTGGTCTTCAGTACCTGGGTGTCTGTCAGCGTGGTCAAGGCGTGCAGATCGACCACGCAGTAGACACAGTCATAGTCGTCTTGCAGGGCCACGTAGTTCCGGATGGCTCCCAGGTAGTTGCCTATGTGTTGTCTGCCAGTGGGACGAGCGCCAGAGAACACCTTACCTTTCTTCATCTTCCTGTACCCTCTTGGCCCGCAGTAGCTGGTGGACTATCGATGGATCTGCTCAGAATCATCACCTGAGCTGGACAGCATCAGCACTAGTATATCACACGCCGTGGCTGACGGCAAGAGTCGCAGGGCACCTGAAACTCCATTATCCACGTGGGGAATTGACTGCCCGCGAGGCTGGCACACGCTCTTTCTCCGGGTTCTGGCACGTGCGTTGCTCGTCAGTCAAACGTTATTGGCACATTAGAGCCTATCCGTATTGACGGACAAGGGGGTGGTGCTGCCGAGAACAGTCTCGCTGGAGCCCTACTCGTATGCCAGCACTTCACGCACTGTGAGTCGCGAGGCGTTCCGGGCGGGCAGGAAGCTGGCCAGCGCGGCAACGACGATCGCCACCATGAGCCAGACGACAACACCGCCTAGCGAGAAGGTAAACATCAAGGGTTTCTGTATGAACGCCAAACCGACAGCGTCGCTTAGGATTCTGCTGAGTGGCAGAGCGAGGACGGTGCCGAGGACCCAGCTGAGGAGGCCAATGATGATGCTCTCTACTATCACAACTTGCAGCACGGCGCCATCCGAAGCCCCTATGGCGCGCATGACGCCGATCTCGCGGATTCGTTCGAACACGTTGAGGCTCATTGTGCCCATCAGACCCAGTCCGCCCACCACGGCGACTAGGATGGCCATGATCAGGAGGAAAGCGAATAGCACATTGAACTGAAATATGTTGGTGGCGCGGATTTGGCCGCTGGTCATCGTGGCGGCGACCTGCAGCCCGACGCGCTTGAAGCGTTCCTCCACCGTCCTCGCAACTTGAGCCTGGAAGGCTGGGTCGTGCCGGTCGGTCTGTAGTACCAGTACGCCCGCATATCCCGTGCTCCCCGTCACGCGCGCAAAGTGACGGTAGTTGGCGTACGCGAAAGGAACCCCGATGCGTCCTGCGACACCCACGATGCGCCAGGTGGTCCGCCTTTTTCCGAGTCTAAGCACAATCTCGTCCCCGACATCGAGGTCGGGCTCCGCTTGCAAGAAGTCGCTGGTAACGACAATGGCGCTCCGATCCTCTGGGTGCAACCATCGCCCCCTCTGGATGGTAGGTTGAACCATTCCTATTGTGGATGGAGCGGCCAGTATGCGCAGGCTCTCGCTCTCTGTACCATCGCTCCGTTGTCGATTGGCGATGGCGAAGCCCCACGCCTCGGCTCTGGCGACTCCCGGCACGCGCTGCGCCTCGCGCTCCAGTTGCGTGACTCGATAGGATCGGTTGAAGTCCACTTCGACGTCATAGTTCAAGTCGTCCATGACGGCATCCAGTTCGCCGAACAGCGAAGCGCGCACGCTGAAGACCGCGATGAAGGTAGCGCCTGCCAAAGTAAGCGTGGACAGTGTGAGGGCCAGGCGCCCTTTGCGACGAAAGGTATTGCGCAGAGAGAGCAGAAGTGGGCGCCGTAGCCCACGCACTCGTTCGAGTACCCTATCAATGAAGCTCGCCCCAAACCTGCCCTTCCCGAGTCCATACTCGCTCATCGCTTCGCGTGAGGTGATGCGGGTGCCTCCGATCACCGGGTATAGCGCGGCTAGGAGCGGCACGCAGAGGGCAATAACGGCTTGCAGTGCCATCACTCGCGGAGGGATTCCCGAGGTGACGATGTCGAAGTTCATAAGACCAGCGGTGTAGCCGATGAGGGCCCGCGCACCCAAGGCCCCCAACGGCACCGCGACCAGGAGTGCCAGCATTCCGAAAGTGAGAACTGTAACTAGATACATAGCCATAATCTGGGGGCGGCGGGCGCCAATGGCTTTCATGATGCCAATCTGCCGGACCTGCTGTGCCAGCAGAGCAGTGATAATGTTGACGACCAGGAATCCGCTCAAAAGTAGGGAGAGGAAGCCAAGGGCGCCCAGAAGCAGGAGCAAGGCCTCGATTACATCGTCTGCCCAATGTTCGGTCGGCTCAGGGATCTCCGTGCTATAGACTGCCCATCCACTTCTCTCCAGTCTGTGTTTGAGTTGCTCTGTCACACGCCCGATGTGGTCCTTGTCGAGGGCGTTGTTGGCGACTGTGATGTACAGTTCGTCGTACGTCCTCTGCTCGCCGAGCCATTCAAGCGTCTCGAAGCTGACGTAACCGCTGGCCCCGCCCCAGAAGGCGGTTGGGACCTGGGCCAGGTCGTGCACGAGCCCGGCGATTCGCACCTCGCGTTTCTGGCCGTTCGGCGTCTCTATCAGCACCGTGTCGCCCACCCTCGAGTTCGTCGAACTGAGGGAGGAGCGCTCCAGAAGGACTTCGCGTCGTTGGGGTGGCCAGGCACCGCTCTCCGGCCGGAATGTGTTGATACGGATGTCATCGTAGTCGGCGAAGGCCTGAAGCTCGAAGTTCACCCACTCATGCGGGCCCGTCTGGAGGCGGACCCAGTAGCTGCGTCTTCCTTGCGCATCTTGAACTTCAGGCATGTTGCGCACGGTTCGAACGAGCCTTTCGTCAAAGGGCTGGAGGTACAGGATGGCGTGGGCGGGATTAGTTGCAGCGTAGGCCTCGGCGAGATCACGAGACAGAATGACCTGTGTGTTGGCGATCATGCCCACGGCGAAGACGCCGACGGCGGTGGAGAGCACAACCAGGGCGGTGCGTGTCTTGTGCGCCCATAGATCGCGAAGCACCTTGCGCCAACGCGGACTAGGCATGGTGCGCTTTCTCCATCGTCCGCGTGATTGACAGCTGCTCTGTGCCGCTGTTCAGCACCTGGTCGACAATCTCACCGTCGGCCAAAATGATGGTCCGCATGACTCGCTTGGAAATATCCTTGTCGTGGGTAACCATCAGGATCGTCTTGCCCTGCTCCACCAGCTTCTCAAAGAGGTGGAGGACCCCTTCGGCCGTCTTTGAATCGAGATTGCCTGTGGGCTCGTCGGCCAACACGATGGGCGGGTTGTTTGCCAGGGCACGAGCGATGGCGACACGTTGTTGCTCGCCTCCGGAGACAGCTGAGGGCAGCTTGTGCGCGTGGTCTGCCATCTCCACCTGCTCGAGCAGATCCATCCCTCGCTCATGTCGCTCGCGTGGCGCATACATATTGCAGAAGTCCATGGGCAACATCACGTTCTCTATCACTGTCAGCGTTGGCAGCAATTGAAAGAATTGGAAGATGACCCCGACGTTGCGACCACGCCACTCCGCCAGCTGCCCTTCACTCAGGGTGTGTACTGCGGCATCGCCCACCAGCACTTGACCAGAGGTCGGTCGATCTATGCCCGCAATCATGTTGACGAGTGTGGACTTGCCGCTGCCCGACTTGCCAATGACGGCTACGAACTCGCCGGTATCCACTTGCAGATCCACGGCCTTCAAGGCGGTGAAGGGCCCCGCGGCCGTCTCATACGTCTTGACCACCCCCCGTACATCGATGAGCTGCTCGTTGCCGTTTCGGTAGCTGCTCTTGGCTACCTCCTGTGCGAATCCATTTCGCCTGAACCAACGTCGAATCACGATTGCCCTCACTGAAGCTGTGGGCGCTGAGAGTAAGCAGATTGTATCAAGTATACCGGGATGGCTGAGTATGCGCATCGGCCACCTGGCGGATTTCGCCATTAGCCAGTTGGCCAATTTGTTGCCAGATTCGTACCGGCCATGCGTCCCCAGACAAAGTGTGGCGACGAGGATTCCCAGGTGTCTGCACACTGCACACTCTTCCTGGCACGGCAACGACATATGAGGGAGCCCTCCTTGGAAGGAGACTCCTGCGAGACATCCGTGATGATCCGCAGCTGTACTAGGCATGAAAGACGAGATCCGCGGGGGCTCTTTGATCCCTCGTACTCCCTTGAGCATCGTTGCTGGAAGAAGTGGGCCGTGCTATAGTAGAAGTGAAGGGGGCAGGCAATGCAAGGGATAGATAGGGTGACTGTGATAGTGCTGGACGGAGTGGGCATCGGTGCACTACCTGATGCAGCCAAGTACGCGGACGAAGGCAGCAATTCCGTGGGCAATACCGCCAAGGCAGTCGGCGGCCTGAACCTGCCTAACATGGCGCGCTTGGGGCTGGGCAATCTCACTGAGATAGAGGGTGTTCCGCCACGGCAGGATACACTGGGTGCCTACGGACGCCTAGCCGAGGCCTCGGCGGGCAAGGACACTACCTTCGGTCACTGGGAGTTGGCGGGCGTCATCTCCTCACACCCCCTGCCTACCTATCCCGAAGGCTTTCCCCTGGAGCTTATCGCGGAATACGAGAGGCGCATTGGGCGGAAGACTCTAGGCAACAAGGCCATTTCAGGCACGGTGGTCATTGACGAACTTGGTGAGGAGCACATGCGCACGGGCTACCCGATAGTCTATACGTCGGCCGATAGCGTGTTCCAGGTTGCTGCCCACGAAGAGGTCATACCGCCAGATGAACTATACCGCATCTGTTCCATCGCCCGGGAGATGCTGGCGGGCGAGCATGGTGTGGGGCGGGTCATCGCCCGGCCCTTCATCGGCGAGCCCGGAAGTTTCACGCGCACCGGCAATCGCAGAGACTTCTCCTTGCCGCCGCCCGAGCCAACCCTCCTGGACCGACTCGTGGAGGCTGGATGGGAGGTCATCGGTGTAGGCAAGATAGACGACATCTTTGCCGCGCGAGGGCTCACGGACTGCCATCACACGGTGGACAACGCTGTGGCTTGCGACGAGGTGATCAGGCTACTGCAGAGTGACAGCACCGGCTTCATATTGGCTAACCTCATTGAATATGACATGCTCTTCGGGCATCGCAACAATCCCGAGGGATACGCTGAGGCGCTGGAACGCTTCGATGTCCGTTTGCCGGAGATCATGGAGGCTATGCAGCCTAGAGATGTGCTGTTCATCGTCGCCGACCACGGGAACGATCCCACCACTCCCAGCACTGACCACTCCCGGGAGTATGTGCCTCTGCTAGTCTATGGGCCGCAGGTGAAGGAAGCAGTGGACCTGGGGACCCGCGAGACGTTCGCTGATGTGGGCGCCACAGTGGCCGAGTTGCTTGGCATAGAGCCGTTGCAGAACGGCACCTCTTTCGCTCGAGAGATCTTGGGGCCGGGGTAGGGCTGGCCATCGGCGAGAATCGCTGTATTTGACATAAGTCCGTGTCGATGCTCACCGCTGGGAGACGGGGGCCAGGTTCTCACAGTTACCGGGTCACCTGATCTTCTCAAACAGCTTGTTGTAGGTGGGCGGGAATCTGGGCTCGAAGGCCTGATAGAAGGGAATGGGGTATGACACGCCCACCTTACGGCCGGAGACCTGCAAGCCCTCGACTAGCTGCTCGGCCATGCCGGCCGGGGCCGTGAAAGCCAGTTCGTCGTCGGCGGTCATGGCAAAGATGCGATCTCCGCCGCCGGGCAGCACGAGCTGGCACTCCTGGCGCTGAAGGGTGCGGACAATACCCTCTGCACACGAAGCAGCCTTGCCCCCAAACGACGAGTTGATGGGATTGCCGTCACGGTAGGTGGCGGCCTGAACGAGACGCATCATCTGGCCAGGGTTGGCGTAGATCATAATCAAGTCGGGTTCCCACGTGGTGTGCTCCAGCGGCGAGAGGATCAGCCCTGTGCATTCACCTTTGTCGAGCCTGGGGATCGCTTCGATCTGCTTCCTGGCAGCAGCGGCGTTCTCGGCGTACTCAGCTGCGAGCATCAACTCCGCCACTTCGTCCACGGTCGGCTCGTTCTCCACCCAGCCGTAGACAACGAGCGCGGCAGCGCAGCACACGTCATCCTCGACCAGACCTACCCTCCAGCCGTACCTTCTCGCCATGGTGATCCCTTGACAGATGGTGACCTTGTGCTTCAGGAGTCTGCTGGGGCGGCGTACTCTCTTCGGGAACTCGTCCCCGGTGCGCATCAGCTTGACTGCCAGCGGCCTTGTCTGCAAGCGCAACAATTCAGTCAAGGTTCTGCCTTGTTCTGCTCCATCGTACATTCCGTCTAGCCTCCTACGGGAATCGGGCCCCGTTATCCTCGTCTGACATTATAGTGTGAGCGAGAAGGGGTAGCAAGGAAGGCTGCTGCGCAGGCTTGGCATGATAGGCAAGGCGTCATATAATCCGCCTGGATTGCCAAGGGGAGATCGGCGTGATCGACTCCACGCAGCAATGGTACTCGCGGTAGGGACAATGGACCTTCCAGGACAGCTGGTGGTCTGCGACGTGTTTTGGTGACCGCGTATCGTGCGCAAGATTGGGGGGATCGCTGATGAATAGTTTGCGTGGTGCCTGGGGGATAATCACGGACCATCGCAGACCCTACTTTGTCTTGAACGCCGCGTACTATGGCCTGGTGGTTCTGGGGATGACATACGTGGCTGTTGTCGATCCAGCATTGCAGGAGCAGTTACTGAGCGCGGTTGAAGGCGCTTTTGCCGAAGGTCCGTTGGCAGCAGTGGGCGGGGCGTACCTTGGCGGTAACGTGATTGCAGCGGCGGTGCTGACCTTTGTGTTCAACCTCTCGGTGGGGAGTCTACTTACTATCACCCTCCCTTCACTGATCGTCCCTTTCAGTGGACTCCTGCTCGGCGCTTACAGAGCCGCCCTGTGGGGGTTGATCTTGGCTCCCACGAACACTGAACTCGCCTTGGTGATGATCCCCCACTCACTGACACTGCTGCTGGAAGGGCAGGCCTACATTCTCGCTATGCTGGCCGTCTATGTGCAGGGCAAGGCCTTTCTCTGGCCAGACAGCGTGGGAGCGGCAAACCGCTCGCAGGGTTATGTCACGGGTTTGAAACTGTCCGCACGCCTCTACCTGTTGGTGCTCTTTGTTCTGGCGCTCGCCGCTGTCTACGAAGCACTGGAGGTGACGATAATGGCGCGCCTGGCGTCGGGAGCGATCTAGCGCAAGGGTGCAGGTGGGGCCTTGCAATGGAAGACCGTCTGTGCTATATTCAGCATGCTTGTAGGGATTGGTGTTTCGTGGCAGAATATGGTTGAGGAGGAGAGAATGTACCAGAAGGTAACCATCGTGGGCAATCTTGGGAACGATCCCGAGATGCGCTATACGCCCAGCGGCGTGCCGGTGACCCGTTTCAGCGTGGCAACCAACCGGCGTTGGACCACTCCCGAGGGAGAGCAAGGGGAGGAGACAGCTTGGTTCCGGGTGTCGGCGTGGAGGAGATTGGCTGAGACCTGCAATCAATACCTGAGCAAGGGAAGGCAGGTGTTGGTCGAAGGGCGCCTGCTACCCGACCCTGAGACGGGCGGCCCTCGCGTGTGGACCGGGAATGACGGCGTCGCTCGCGCCTCCTATGAACTCAACGCGCTTACCGTCAAGTTCCTGGGCACCAGGGCCGAGAGGGAGGAACCGCTTCCGCCGGAAATGCCTCAGCCGTCTGAGGAATCAGAGGACGAGATACCGTTCTAGATTGCTACCTGGAGCGCCTTGCGATGGGGCTCCACGTCTGTTATCCACGTGTGTCAAGACCCCGTCATCGGTTACTCAGAATAGGCTGATGGGGCACACCTCTTCCGTCGTGAAGGTGGGATTGGCATAGCCATAGTTGGCCAGCACGTCGGCCGTTGCAGGATGCTCTGAGGCGAAACCTCTCACCTCGTCGCATGCTGACCTCAGGTCGCCGTCTCTGAGATAGGCGTCCCAAAGGGCCGTTACTACCTCAGCGTAGATGTGGTCGGGCTGTTCTTTGAGCATTTCATCGCGGACTGCCTTCGCCGCATCTGCGTCACCTATCACCAAGTACGTGAGGGAGAGACGATATCTGGAAAAGGCGGTCAGGTCTTCCCTTTCGTACTCTCCCATCCATGCCTCCAGATTCGGGTTCTCGATAGCCTGCTGGTATAGCTTCGCCGCCGTTCCGTAGTCGCCCTTCAAGAGGGCCTGGTTGGCATCCAGAACCTTGAAGTACAGGTAGTTGGAGGGGTCGTAGATCGTCTCCACGAGGGCGTAGGTTCGCCCGTCCCACCTGTAGACTTCAGTGCGGGGCCTTTGTGGCCCCGCGCCGACTGAACCGATGATGCCTCCGTACATCACCAACTCGGAAACGGAATCGCCGTCCCAATCGGTGAAACTGACCTCCGCGAAGGTCATCTCTATCCCGCCGTTGACGAGGTCGTCATAGGCCCCCAGGCCTGAACCGACGATGTACACGGTCGTGGTGCACGTGTGGGCACCGCAGCTGGTGGATGAGAAGGCGAGTTCTGTGTGCCCATCCCCATTCAGGTCGTCCACTTCCAGCAGAGCGGGGTCCGAGACCACTCTGTCGCTGGCCGCCTGATACGAAAGGCGGTATTCCTCCCCATCGACATCTATCACGAGGAGGTCACCTGGTATCTCCGTCACGTACTCCGCTGTCGGGTCCACCATGGTGATCAGGAACTCGCCCTGTCCATCGTCGTCCGCATCAACCCTCAGGAGATGGGTCACGTGGCGCAGGGTCCCCCAGGACTTCAGCATCTCACGCAGCCCGTCTACATCCCCTTGACTGGCATTCAGGTAGCCGACGATGGCTTTCGCATACTTGTTGAAGTCGCCAGGCTGAGGAGGGAACGGAACCGGCGAGGGCGAGGCGGAGGGTGTGGGTATCTGCTGAGGCGTCGGCGTCGAAATGGCGGCTAGCTCAACCGTCGCCGTGGCGGAGGGCTGCGGAATGATGAAATCTGGAAGTGGTAGGTCACCACATCCAGCCAGGCCTATCACCAGCAGCGCCAATGTCAGTGTGCAGAGGACCCTGCTTGTGCCCATGCTCTCGTCTCCTCGATCGCCCTACAAGAATGTCAGGTACTGATCCAACTCCCACTGCGTTACCTGCGTACGATACTGTTCCCATTCGGTCTTCTTGGCTCGCATGAAGGCCTGGTACACGTGCTCTCCAAGGTGTTCTCGCAACACCTCATCTCTCTCCAATTCGCCCAGCGCCTCTATAAGGCTGTCGGGCAGGGTATCGATGGAGAGCTCCCGCAGCTTCTCGTCGCTGAAATCATAGACATTCTCCTCTACGGGGGGCGGTGGATTCAGCTTGTGCTTGATGCCTTCCATGCCGGCAGCCAGCATGGCTGCATAGGCCAGATATGGGTTGCAGCTCGGGTCAGGGCAGCGCAGCTCGAGGCGGGTTTGCTCCTCTCGACCGTCGGAGTAGCGGGGAATGCGAATGAGAGCGGAGCGGTTGATCTGTCCCCAGCAAACGTACACGGGTGCCTCGTATCCAGGGACAAGCCGCTTGTAAGAGTTGACCGTGGGGGCCACGATGGCCGTCAGCGCCCTGGCGTGCTTCATCTGTCCGGCCATGAACTGATAGGCCAGGGGAGACAACCGGTACCGGTCGTCAGGATCGAAGAAGGCGTTCTGGCCTTCGGAGTCGAAGAAGCTTTGGTGGGTGTGCATTCCGGAGCCGTTGAGGCCGAGGATGGGCTTGGGCATGAAAGTGGCGTGCAACCCGTGCTCCTGAGCGATGGCCTTCACCACGTATTTGAAGGTCATGCAATTGTCCGCGCTGGTCAGCGCGTCCGCATAGCGGAAGTTGATCTCGTGCTGGCCCGACGCCACCTCGTGATGGGCCCTCTCGACCTTGATGCCCACGGCTTCCAGAGCCAGGACGATGTCCTGGCGAACTTCGGAGGCCAGATCCCGCGGTGAGAAGTCGAAGTAGCCGGCCACGTCGTGGGGCACGGGCGCCGTACTGGGCTTTTCGTCCCTCATCGTGAAGAGGAAGAACTCTAGCTCAGAACTCACGTGATAGGTGTATCCCATCTGTTGGCATTCTGCCAGAGCGGACTTGAGAACGAAGCGCGGATCTCCGGAGAAAGCCTGGCCGTCCGGCTGTAGCACATCACATATCAGCCGAGCTGTGCGCTGTTCGGGCTTGAACCAGGGGAGTACCTGGTATGTGTTCACGTCGGGCTTCAGGTACATGTCGCTCTCGGCGATGCGCGTGAAGCCCTCCACGGTGGAGCCGTCAAACCAGATGCCCTTCTCCAGGGCCTCTGCAAGTTCGGCGACAGGAATCGTCACATTCTTGATGGTGCCCATCACGTCGGTGAACTGGAGGCTCACGAACTTGATCTGTTCGGCCTCGGCCCGTTCGACTAGCTCACTCGTTCCTTTGTTCACAGTGGCTGCCCCCCTTTGCATCAAATTGCGCTATTCTAACACGTCGGTCTTTGGCAGTCAATTCTGTCGCCTTCCCCGGCCCTCCGAGGTGCCGGTGAGCATTTGAGGCGATGTCGAGCGCCGGCGGGGCAGTGTGGCTGCCGACCTCCGAGCACCGGTTCATGATTGGTTGACCGCCCGCGAGGCGCAAGGGTATAATCCCGCCTGTCACGGGGTGGTGGCCCGTGAGCGCTTGGCCAGCCTGGAGACGAGAATGGGGAAGTTCGGCACTCTTGCGAAATGGAGCACAGGCATTCTGCTCGCTGTCGTCCTCGCCTTTGCCGTGGCGGGCTTTGTCTATCACGCGGGCAAGATCATCCTCTTCCCGTATGAACTAGCTGCCGGAGAGGAACTGCTCCTCAGGGATGCCGTACAGTTGGCGCGGGCAGAGCGCATCTACACCGACGTCAACGACTTCCCCTTCATTGTGTCCAACTATCCTCCTTTATTTGTTGGACTTTCCGCTTTGCTCATCCCGCTGCTCGGCCAGTCCTTGGCCTCCACACGCTTGGTGTCCACCGTTTGCACTTTGCTGACAGCGGCACTCATCGGTCTCATCATTTTCCAAGAAAGTCGTCGAACCGTGCCCTCAGTCACGTGCGGCGCCGCCTTCCTGGGATCCATCTTCGTCTATCACTGGGGCGCGTGGGGTAGGGTGGATACTACGGCGCTCCTCTTCTCCTTGCTGGCCATACTGGTCTTCTTGCACTCGCCCGACTGGCGGGGAACGTGTCTGGCGGCATGCTTCTGTGTTCTATCGCTGTATACAAAGCAGACCCAGTGGGCAGCCCCGATGGCCATTTTCCTGTGGCTGCTATGGTGTCGAAAGTGGCGGCACGCTCTTCTGTTCGTTGTCGTGCTGGGGGGACTGGGAGTTGGCGCGTCCTATTCTCTCACGTGGGTGACGGACGGTCAATTCTACCATCACCTCGTCACCTACAATCTTCTGGACTACTCCCTGCGCTCATTCGCTAGCTACTGGCGAGCGTTTCTGCTGACTCATGGCCTGATAGTCGCCGTTGCTCTGCTCTGGAGCCTTGCCTGCTTGCGGAAAGGGAGCCTCTCGCTTCCCATCCTGTACTTCGCGACCTCGGCCCTCATGACGATGGCAGTGGGCCGCGCGGGGGCCAGCAGTAACTATTTTCTGGAGTTGATCGCGGTAACGTTGATCCTCTGCGGGGTGCTATGGAGCGAGTTGGAGAAGCGTGGGACGTACGCTGCCCTCGCTGTACCCGCGATACTATTGCTCCAGCTTGTCTGGTTCAACGCCTTTCCGCTCACACCGCTGGCGACCTACTACGACCCTCTACCTTCCTTCGGGTACACGCCGCAGGCCGCCGATTGGTTGGCTGGGCAGAAGATAGACCAATACGTCCGAAATGCCGAGGGAGAGATCCTCACCGAAGGAGGTGGCTTCGCCCTGCGTAATGGGAAGGAACTCTACGGCAGTCCCTGGCTGCTCAATGCCTTGGAGGGTACCGGACTCGTGGACCGGGGTCTTGATGGGCTGGAGCGCGCCCTGGCTGAGCATCGATTCTCGCTGGTCATCCTGACCTGGCAATCGTATCCGCCACGCATTCTGGAGGCGGTCTGGGCCAACTATCAGCGCATCGACACCGTAGACTGCGTCTTCAGATACGAGATCTTCGTGCCCCGGGACGGAGGCTAACCCAGCGCCCTCGCCGTGTGATCGAGGGCCTGCTCCAGGTCCGCCATCAGGTCCTCGGTCTCCTCGATGCCCACGGAGTAACGAATCAAGCCCTCCGGGATGCCCAGCGCCTCCCGTTCCTCCGCCGTACACTCCACGTGGCTCGTTGTTCCAGGTGGGCCGGCAACGGTGTCCACGGCACCCAGGTTGGCCGCCAGGTGCGCGTACCGCAGCCGTGGCAGGAAAGCGCGCACCGCATCGAACCCGCCTTTGAGCATGAAGCTCAGAACTCCGCCGTAGCCCCGCATTTGCCGCTTGGCGATGTCGTGGTTCTCGTGACCGTCCAGCCCAGGGTAGAAGACCCGCTCCACGAAGGGATGCCCTTCCAGGTACTGGGCGATCTGCAAGGCACCCTCGTTTTGCTGGCGGATGCGCAGGTGCAACGTCTTCATGCCGCGCAGTAGCAGATAAGCGGCCATGGGGTGCAGCGAAGCACCGTTGATCTCCCGAAAGTGGAAGATGGGCTCCACCAGGTCAGCGGCCCCGCAAGCGACTCCGCCGAGGGCGTCGGCGTGGCCGCCCAAGAACTTCGTGGCACTGTGAATGACAAGATCGGCGCCCAACTCCAAGGGATTCTGATTGATGGGTGTGGCGAACGTGTTGTCCACGACTACGGTGGCTCCCACGTGGTGGCCAGCTTCGGCCAGGCGAGCCAGATCGATCACCTTCAGCGTGGGATTGGTGGGGCTTTCCAGGTAGAGCAGATTGCATCCTTCGGCCACGGCCGCCTGTATCGCTTCGTGATCCGTGGTGTCGCATAGGGCCACCTCGATCTGAAAGCGAGGCAGGAATTCCATGAAGATCTTGCTCGTGCCGCCATAGGTATCTTTGATGGAGACGACGCGGTCGCCGGGGGAGAGAAGAGCGAAGAGGGTGTTGCTGATGGCAGCCATGCCGGTGGAGAAGCTGGTAGCAGCCTCTGCGCCCTCCAGCTGGCGTACCTTCTCCTCGAAGGCGTAGACGGTGGGGTTGGTGTTGCGGCTGTAGATGTAGCCGCGCTTTCGCGCCAGGGCGACCTCCAGCCACTCATCGATGTCTTGGTAGTCAAAAGAAACACTGTGGACTACAGGCACTGCCGACGGCTCTTGTAGGACTTCCTGGTCTTCGCCTGCCCACACTGACAGCGTCCCTGGGCTGGGGTGATGATCTGTGCTCATTCTTGATGCGTCTCCTTTCCTGAAGCCACGTGGTTGTCGAGCACCGTGCCTCTCAGTCTTTCGCAGAAGGACTGGCCTCAGCGAATAGTACCAGTGACTGTCGGAAAAGGCCAAGAAATGCCGCGGACATCACTCGACTCAAACCCTTCCGGCAGCAGGCTGCTATCGAGGCCGTGAAACGCCACTTGCCACGCGCTCCATTTTTAGGTACAATGCGTTTGACATGAGCACAGAAGCGCGACGGAGTTGGGTCTTCGACCATATGGAGGGCAATGTCATGTCCCTGGATCCGGTGCCTCGCACGTTGGCGTCTTTCACCCGCTTCTGGCTCGAGGAACTGGGTGTGGGTGACAAGAGGTGCTTCCTACTGGAGGACGAAGAGGGCCTGCCGCGTCCGTTCTCTGGTTCGATGAAGCTGTACCGAGAGGACGGCACATGCCTGGAGCTGGACACCGTGGCCAAGCCTCTCGAACCCGATCATCCATACGTCACAGAGGTACGGGCAGGCAACTTCGATCTAATCGTCATCTCCATCGCAGACTGGGCTCTCCGGGGAGAAGCGGATGAGCCTTGCTCGATGTGCGACATGTCGTTGCATACTGCGCTGGAGCATACGATCCTTCACGAGTTGGTTCACGTAGCCTTCCCTGAATACTCCGCTCACAACGAGTGGACCGACAACAAAGTACGTGAGTTGCTAGAGCGGGCGTCATAGACCAGCCAGGGCCTGACCGACGCTTGCTGACACTTCCCTGGATGTCGGACTCTACTTGCCCAACCTCATCCTAGCACGATAGTGAGGCCTATCCTAGATCTGTAGTTAGCGCGTGAAGGCAACTTCACTCATTGCTTCTCAGTGGCCAATGCACGCTCGCCCCGGTGATGGAGGGAGAGATGATTGCACTACTTGATTCGACATCGAGCCGCGCAGCAAGAGCCCTCACCACGGCTATTGGTGCCGTCCTGGTGACCTTTGTCCTGCTTTGTTTGCAGCTCTTGCTGTTGCAGGCGACGACTTCATGGGCGCTGGGGACTCTGGATGTGTGCCAAGGCTGCACGTACGAGACGATCCAAGAGGCCATCGACGCGGCCGATCCCGGCGACAGGATCCGTGTGGCGCAGGGGGTGTACACCGAGAACCTGGTGATCACCAAGAGCCTCGTGCTCGAGGGGGGGTACGAGGCTTCCGGCTGGACGAGGGACATCGAGCTGTACGAGACCATGGTTGACGGAGACCGGAGTGGCTCGGCGATCTGCGTAACTGATGCTGCGACAGTGACGATAGATGGTTTCACCATCACCGGGGGCCAGGCTGAGAGGGGAGGAGGCATCTACGTAGTTGACTCCACCGCGCTCATCACGGGCAACAAGGTCTTCAGCAACACGGGACAGGATTTCGGCGGTGGGATCTATGCCATGGGATCCGGGGTTACGATTCAGCAGAACGAGATAGTCGGCAACAATAGCGGGATCGTCCCAACGTACTCGCTTGAGTGCGGCTATGGAGGTGGGATCGCCATCCTCGGCGATTCGGTTTTCACGGCGGCGGGCAACTACGTGGGCGACAACAGAATGCTGCGGGGCGGCGGAGGAGTCTACATCAGCAGCTCGCACGGCAATCTGATCAACAACGAGATCGTAGGCAACGGCACCAGCCAGTATTCCTCCGAAGGCTACGGCGGCGGCATCTACGTGAGGGACTGTTCGCCTCTCATCGAAGGCAATTACCTCATCAGCAACTCGGTCGATACCGAGGAGTTCCTGACGGGATCCTGTGCGTGCGGCGGAGGGGTGTACTTGGTGGGCTCGTCGTCAATTGTGACGGGTAACCAGATAAGAGCCAATAAGGTCGTGGTTGGTGGGATGTCTTATCCTCAGGCGGCTCAAGGAGGGGGGATCCACGCAAGTCAGTCCCCCGAGGGTCTGTCTTCTTGCCCTTGCTATTCTGAGTGTCAGGCTGGCGCTGGCATGCAGCCTGTGATTGCAGGCAACCTCATTGAGGGCAACTCCGTGGAAAGCACCGACGCGTCTGCGATAGGCTATGGCGGAGGTATCTCGGTGTGGGGTGCGCCCATGACCGTAGCGGTCTTGGGCAACCAGATAGTGGGAAACTCCACCGGGTGGGATAGCGGAGGGCTCGTGGTTTACGGATGCCCTGACCTCGTGGAATCGGGGGTGGCGCTCATCAGCGGCAACCTGGTTGTGAGTAACTTCCTGACGTCAGATCCAGGGTTTGGTGGATCGGGTGGCCTGTCGGTGCTGACCTTCTCCTCCACCATCAAGAGCAATGTGATCGCTGACAATGACGGGCGGTTGACTGGAGGGCTCTTGGTCGAGGGCCCCTGGGCGCTCGTGGAGGGAAACGACATCGTAGGAAATCATGGTAGCCTGGGAGGGGTGATTGCCGAGTCGTTTGGCGAAATCACTCTTGTGGACAACCGGATCGTTGAGAATGTGGGGCACTCGTCAGTGGGCGCGATCGGGATGTCGTATGGCTCATTCGCCCTGAGGCGCAACGAGATCATGAGCAACACGGGCAAGTTCGGGGGAGCGATTGCGGCCGGAGGCGAACCTTCTCCTACCAGCATCACCATGGATGCAAACGAGATCGTCGGCAACCACGCAACTGAAACGGGAGGAGGCATACACATCTGGCCTGACACGATCTTCACTTTCACCAACAACGTCATTGGTGACAACAGCGCGGAGGAGCTGGGAGGAGGCATCTACGTCTCCGATTCGCAGGGCAGCTTGGTCAACAACACCATTGCGGAGAACGAGGAGGGGGCGGGCGAGGGGATCTACTTGGCCGGATCTACGGAGGCGACGATGATCAACAACATCGTCGTCAGCCACACCTACGGCATCTACAACGAAGGGAGTGGAACGACCACAGTGACCTACAACGACGTGTGGGGCAACAGCGTGGGCGACTACTGGGGAGTGACGCCAGGGACAGGGAATATCTCCGCGGATCCACGATTCGTTGACCCAGGAGGCTGGGACTATCACCTCATGCCTGGGTCCCCGGCCATCAACGCCGGGCATCCGGACGATTCCATAGCACCGCCTTTCGACTTCGAGGGCGACGCGAGGCCGTTGCGCGGCAGGGTGGACATGGGCGCGGATGAGGTAGCTCCTGAGTTCAGCATCGTGAAGGATGCAGAGCCGGGAGTGGCATTTCCACGAGCGACCGTCAGCTACACGATCGTGGTCAGCAACCTCACACAGAGTGCAGTGGAAGGGGTGGTGCTCACGGACAGGGTGCCCGCGGACACGACGTTTGGCTGGGCTTATGGGGGAGGGGAGCTGGTCGGTGAGGAAGTGGTGTGGACGGGACTGAGCATAGGGGCGGGAGAGGCTCTTGACATAAGTTGGGGCGTGACGGTGACCGAGTGGCCCGTTGTGGAGGAGATCATCAACGACAACTACGGGGTGAGAAGGGCGGAGGAGGCAGAGGCAGTGCTGGGCGAGGCTGTTGACACGCCTGTTGCCGGGCACAGGTGGTGTTATCCGCTAGCAATGAAGGACTACGCACGCCGATAGCGATAACTGCATAGGAGTGATAGAATAGAGGGCGGGCTGATGCCTGCCCTCGTTTGCGTTTGAGACGGCCTCAGGAAGGCGTGCAGTCACAAATGACCACTCCCATGCGCAAACAGTATCTGGAGATCAAGAAGCGGTATCCAGATGCCATAGTCCTCTTCCGCCTGGGCGACTTCTACGAGACCTTTGACGAGGACGCCAAGGTTGTTGCCCAAGTCTGCGACATCGTCCTCACCTCCCGTCCGGTGACCAAGGGTCAGCGCGTCCCTTTGGCGGGCGTTCCCCATCACGCGGTGGACAGCTACATCGCCAAACTGATCACCGCCGGTCACAAAGTGGCCATCGCCGAGCAGGTAGGCGCGGAGCCGGTGAAGGGGTTGATGGCCCGCGAGGTCAGGAGGGTCATCACCCCAGGTACCGTGGTGGAGCCAGAACTGCTGGAGGAGAGGCGCAATAACTACCTGGCCTCGTTGACCATCGAAGGCGACAAGGCGGGCCTGGCGCATGTGGACATCACAACCGGGGAGTTCTCCACCACCCAGCTTGACGACGCGGACGTGCTTCGCTTAGCATGGCAGGAGTTGGCTCGCCTTCAGCCCGCGGAATGCCTCGTGCCAGAGAATCAGTTGCGGATTGATGATTCCTATGAACAATCCGTAACGCATTTCACGCCCTACGAGGAGTGGAGGTTCGAGGTGGGGAATGCCAGGCGGGCACTCCTTGACCACTTTGGTGTTGCCACGCTGGATGGGTATGCATGTGAGAGGCTGCCCCTGGCAGTGTCTGCTGCTGGCGCAATCGTGCAGTACCTCTCCGAGACCCAGATGGCGGCCTTGGACCAGCTGGACAGCCTCTCGACCTACTCCACCAACAGTTTCATGATGCTGGACCCTGCCACCCGGCGCAATCTGGAGCTTACTCAGACTATCCGTGGACAGAGGACGGAAGGTTCTCTCCTGGGAGTGCTGGACGCCACCGTGACGCCCATGGGAGCGCGGCTGATGCGCAAGTGGCTCAGCGAGCCGCTCCTCGACGTGGAGCGTCTCACCCGCCGGTTGGATGCGGTGGAGGCGCTGTACCAGGAAGGGCCTACCCGTGCACAGCTGAGAGGCTCTCTAAAGGGGCTGCGAGATCTGGAGAGGTTGAGCAATCGGGTGGTGCAAGGGATCGTAGGGCCTCGGGAGTTGATCGCCCTGAAAGAGGGTTTGTTGGTAGTGCCCAGCATCGCGGGACTGCTGGAGGGCTCCGCTGCTGGCCAATCGGCGTTGGCTGGCTCGGTCGCACAACTGGACGCGTGTGAAGAGGTCGCCGGGTTGATCGACCAGGCAATCGCCGAGGAGGCTCCCGCCACTGTGTCCAGCGGCGGTGTCATTGCACCGGGCTTCTCAGCGGAACTGGATTCCGTCACCACATCGGCCAGGGAAGCCAGGGAATGGGTCGCCGGGTTGGAGAAGCAGGAGCGAGAGCGCACGGGTATCAAGTCGCTCAAGGTGGGATACAACAAGGTCTTCGGCTACTACCTGGAGGTCACCAAGCCCAACCTGGAACGCGTTCCCGAGGAGTATATCCGCAAGCAAACCTTGGTCAACAGCGAGCGGTTCATCACCCCCGAGTTGAAGGAGTATGAAACGCTGATCCTCAACGCGCAAGAGCGCAGTGCGGACCTGGAGTCGACCATCTTCAAGCAGGTCTGCCAGCAGCTCGCTGAGAACTCAGCACGAATCATGGCCACGGCGCGGGCCCTGGCCCGGGTCGATGTCTACGCCGCACTGGCCGAAGTTGCAGCGCTAAACAACTACGTGCGTCCTGTCCTCATTGACGGCGACCCGATAGAGATTGTCGCCGGGCGTCACCCAGTCGTGGAGTTCACGCAGCGGGAGGAGCCTTTCGTTCCCAACGATCTGCACCTCGAGCCGCAGGAAGGACAGATCATCGTGCTGACGGGGCCCAACATGTCCGGCAAGTCCACCTATCTACGCCAGGTGGCTCTCATCGTGTTGATGGCGCAGATGGGCTCTTTCGTGCCCGCGGACGAGGCTACGATCGGCGTGGTGGATCGTATCTTCACCCGCATCGGCGCCCAGGACGAGATCAGTGCCGGACAGAGCACCTTCATGGTGGAGATGGTGGAGACGGCCAACATACTGCACCATGCCACCGATAGGAGCCTGCTCGTCCTCGACGAAATAGGGCGGGGTACAAGCACCTATGACGGCATTTCCATCGCCTGGGCGGTCGTGGAACACGTTCACAATCACCCTCGGTTGCGAGCCAAGACGCTGTTCGCCACTCACTATCACGAGCTCACCGAACTGGCCGAAGTGCTGCCCAGGGTGCGCAACTACAACGTGGCCGTGGCCGAGCACGGCGACAAGGTGGTGTTCCTGCGCAAGATTGTGCCCGGGGGAGCCGACCGGAGCTATGGCATTCACGTTGCTGAGTTAGCAGGGCTGCCCAAGGCAGTCATTCGACGGGCCGAGGATATCTTGGAGGAGCTAGAGCAGGGCGCATCTCGCTCGCCAAGAGGGGTGCCTGGGAAGGAAGGGGGCGAGCAGTGGCCTCTCTTCACCATGGGACCGCACCCCGTGCTGGAACAGGTAAAGAAACTCGACCTTACCACCATGACGCCATTGGAAGCCCTCAACAAACTGTATGAGCTACAGCAGGAACTGGGCGGTTCCGAATAGCACATTTGTTGGTGACGATCGAGTAGTCGCTTTGACGCATCCTTGATGAGACGCAATTGTGTAAGCTATACTCCGGCCGATCGTTGGCTGGATGAACCACCCGGCCTGCTGGTGCGAGACAGCGAGACGACGTAGTCACCGTGGCTTATCGTCGGCATCATCAAGAAGGTCAGGGAAGAGAAGGCGAAGCTTAGCATCTCGTGGTCGGCCGGTTGGGTGGGACTGACCTCGGTCGTTGCGAGTAGGAGCTAGAGCCGGCGAAAAGGGGGAAGATATGAAAATCGCACTTCGCGGACGTGATAGATTGGCCTTGTTGCTCGTTCCCGCGCTGGTCGCCTGCACGATAGTGGCCTGCGACCTGGGCGGCCTGGTTGGGGGCGGTCAAGTTCCCAACGTAGTCATCGAACGGCCGCCCAACAAGACCGAGGTTCGGCTGGGGGAGACCATACCCATCCGTGCCACAGCCACCGACTCGACAGGTGTCACCCGGACGGAACTCTGGGTTGGCGACGCGCTCTACGCTTCGGAGGACAGTCCGGTTGCGCAGGGCCAGACCTCTTTCACCGTAGCGCTCAACTGGAGGGCGGAGGTGAGGGGCTCTCATCGGGTCGTGGTCAAGGCCTACAATTCGGCCGGGAATGTCGGCGAATCGGCGCCGATCACCCTCGTCGTGGTGGAGAGGGGACCTGGTCCAGAGCCTACTCCTCCGGGCCCGCAGCCCAGTCCGACCGGGCCACAGCCGACTCCATCGGCGCCTCAGCCCACACCAGCACCGCCTCAACCGACGCCAACACAGCCTGGTCCGCCTCCACCCACGGCGACCACGCCGCCACAACCGCCAACTCACACGCCTACACCCACGAGCACTCCCGTGCCGGGGCCCTGTGTACCGACGGCGGTGAAGACCATCAACGTGGGTGGGCATCCCAAAGGCGTGGCGGTCCACGGGCACAGAGCATATGTGGGACTACACGATGCGCCTGTGGTGGTGGTCATCAACACCGACACGGACACCAAACTGCCACAGACTCTCGACACAGGTGCCTCAGGGCCCGATTACGCCAACGGCGTTGCTTTTCACACGGGATCAGGGCGCGTCTATGTGGCCAACAAGAGCGACAATACTGTGTCGGCCATAGACCCGAGCGCCCCCGCGAGCCCGAAAGTGATACCTGTCGGATCAGAGCCTTTCGGCCTAGCGACGGCGGGTCAATACGTCTATGCGGCCAATTTTGGGAACGACAGTGTCAGCATCATCGACTCCACGACGGACTCCGTGGTCGGCAGCTGCATCGACGGACCCGGAGTTGGACTACGCGAGCCCGCTTTGTTGGGGTCGCTCGGGCAGTATGTATTCGTTCCCACAAACGGCTTGGGTCCCGTTCTTCGATTGGGACCAACCTGCAATCCAACCGCTGTTTCTCCTAGTAGGGAGAGCTACTTGGCGGCAGCCACCAATAGCAATAGTGGGCGCATCTTTGTCAGCAATCGGAATGGTAAAGACGTGGCCAAGATCTATGGCGGCTCTGTGGAGGGTATTGTCAATATGCCCCATAGGCCCTACGGCATAGCCGTCAACTCCTCCAAGGGCAGAATCTATGTCATCGCCGCAGAGGCAGATCTGCTGTACGTGCTGGATGGGCCCAGCATGCAGATCGTGGGCAGCGTACCCATTGGGGGACAGGGAGCTGTGGAGGGGGGCCAGGGCATCGCCCTGTGGGGGGACAAGATCTACGTCAGCGACTACCAGGACGGCACCGTCACCGTTCTCAGCGACGCGGCCTGTCCATGATACCGCGTCGACCGGTCGACGCACGAGTTGTGGGCTTGTTGACTGGCGGCGAGGATGTGTGCCCCGCCGCCAGTTGATTGCAGGGGGCAGCGAACTCAGGGTCTCACGTAGAGATACTTTATGGTGAAGTGCCGTTCTATGCCCAGGAAGTCGTCGACACTGATTGGCGGCGACAGGCGGCGCACAGCGCCCAGCAAGACGTCCATCAGGGTGGGTGGGCCGCCGTAGTCGATGATCTGAGGTTCTCCCTCGATGCCTCCCAACTCAGCTGCCAGGTCGATGGCTTCGGGGAAATTGCCGAGTTGGTCCACCAACCCCAACTCCAGGGCCTGCAGTCCGGTGTAGACCCGGCCGTCGGCGATCTCCCTGACTTCCTCGAGTGGAAGATCTCTGCCCTCGGCCACGATACCCACGAACTGCGCATAGGCCTCATCGATGATCCTTTGATAGTATTCGAGCTCCTCTTCCGTCGGTTCTCGGTAGGGGCCTAGCGAGTCTTTCATATCCCCACTCTTGATCACGGTTACTTCGATGCCTATCTTGTCCAGCAGTCCCTCAAGGTTGGGCGAAGCGCCGATCACGCCGATACTACCCGTGAGAGTGGTGGGATTCGCCACGATCTCGTCGGCTCCACAGGAGATGTAGTAGCCCCCTGAGGCGGCCACTTCGCTCATGGAGACAACGACGGGCTTCTCTATCTCCAGCAGAGCGCGGTATATCTCGTCGGATGCCACAACCCCGCCACCAGGGCTGTTCACCCGCAGGACGATGGCCTTGACGGACGGGCTACCTTCCGCGCGCCGGAGTTCCTCGATGATGGATTCGGAGTAGACATTGCCGGAATCCGAAAGGAGCCAGTCTTCCCCCTTCCCGGAGACGAGGGTACCCTCCACCCTGACTATAGCGACCACGTCCCCCCACACCGCGGGTGTCGTACTCCGTGGCGATAGGAGGAGTGCGCTCGTCCATAAACAGGACAACGGTGTGACCAGGCAGAGTAGGATGCCGAGTCCAACCGCAATCCAAATCCATCTTCGTTTGCTCATGGGGTGCTTCCTATTCTATGCTACGCGGAGGCCTTAGGCCGCCGAGACGGCCGCCAGCGCACTCCACGTATGCTGTTATGACTCCCACGTTTTGCATTCTAGCATATCTGCATCATTTGGCCAAGCCTCCGCCATCCGTTGCGGATGTGTGCGCTTTGTGGTACGATAGTCGGGTGCTCAACACGGAGGCGGAGACGTGTTCTCAGGTGTGAATCAAGTGCGGTGGCGCCGTATTCTCTGGCTGATCGTTGTCTTCATGGTCATTCTGGTATTCCTCGCTGGGTGCGCGAGGGCGAAGCGCATCGCCGTGGAGGTCGATGGGGCCAGGCGCATGGTGGAGACCGAACAGGACACAGTGCGCGAAGCTCTTGAGCAGGAGGGAATCACGCTGGGAACGTTGGACAGGACCGAGCCGCCCTTGTGGGAGCCTGTCACGGACGGGATGATCATCATCGTCACGCGTGTGCGTGAGGAGACTGAGGTCGAGAGAAAGGTCCTACCCTTCTCGCGCCAGGTACTAAGAGATGAGGCGCTCGACGAGGGAGAGACGCGTCTCATGCAATTAGGGGTAAACGGCGAGGAGGAGGTCACCTACCTGGTAACCTTTGAGAACGATGTTGAGGTGAATCGTCTACCCTCCGCCAGGAGGGTGATTCAGGACCCGGTGGACGAGATTGTGGTCATCGGGGTAAGTGGAACCCTACCATCGGTGCCCATCAGCGGCACCATCGCCTACATCTCCAACGGCAATGCCTGGATGATGAGGGGGGGCAGTGGGGGTAAGCGTCCTCTGACCTTCACGGGGGACCTCGATCAGCGTGTCTTTGTCTTGTCGCCCGACGGGACGCAGTTGCTATTCAGCCGCAAGGCAGAGTCAGAGGATCCGGAGTCTGAAGCTCTCAACAGCCTGTGGGTGGTGGGCACGGTGCTGGTGGATGATGAGCCTCGCCCATTGGAGATCGACGACGTACGCTATGCTCAGTGGTCTCCTGACGGCACACGCATCGCGTATTCCACAGTCGAGCGCATCAGTGGCCGACCTGGATGGAGGGCGAACAACGACCTCTGGATCGCATCCGCGGATGGTGAGGACAAGGCCGAGGTAGTGCCCGCTTCCTCCGGAGGGATTTACGGGTGGTGGGGTAGCGAGCTCGCCTGGTCTCCTGATGGCCGTGTCTTTGCCTATGCTGATGCGGACGAGGTTGGAGTCCTGGACCTTTCCACAGGTGAAAGGCAGACTCTTCTGGATTTCCCCGCCTACGTCACGTTCGGAGACTGGGTGTGGGTGCCTTCACTGTCCTGGTCTCCGGATGGCCGCTTCCTGGCTTGCACGGCCCATGCTACCTCAGCTGCAGAGGGCGAGGAGGCTGCGGAGAGCCCCGTCTTCGACATCTGGTTGCTGAGCATGGACGGACAGCTCAAGGTCCGCCTGGCTGACGAGGCCGGCATGTGGGCTTCTCCGATATGGTCGCCCCCCCAACTCGCGCCCTCGGGCGAGCAGAGAAGCCGCATCGTATATGGTGTGGCTCAGAACCCTCTGGATTCGCAGGCCAGCAGGTACACTCTGTACATGGCAGACCGGGATGGCAGCAACAAGACGAAGCTTTTCCCTCTGCACGAGGAAGCCGGCCTGGAAACTCCTCAGATCGCCTGGTCTCCCCAGGGCGATGAGTTGGCGCTGGTGCGTGACGGGGACCTCTATCTGCTCAGCTTGAGCAGCGGCGCTCTGCGGCAATTGACGGCCGACGCCGGCAGCAGCCACCCACAGTGGAAGAGGTAGAAGCCGCAACTAGTGACCCCTCCGTAGGGGAATCGGCTGGCGTCGACTGTAGTGACGCGCCGTGTGCCGGTTCTCGAGCATGCTTGAGCATGTTTGCGGGTTTTTGTAGCGTCGGCTTTCTAACCCGACGCGGGTAGATTGAAGTCCGGCGCCTATTGGGTCACGAGACCGAGTGTGTGGCGGTTGATGAACATGCTTCAGCATGTTTGGGGTTTCTCGTAGCGTCGGGTTTCCAACCCGACGCGGATAGACCAGAAGGAAGGCCGAAAGAGGAGGAGCCGCGCCGGACTGAAGTCCTGCGCTACGGGAGGCAAACCGGCTGAAAGCCGGTTCGGGAACATGCTTCAGCATGTTTGGGGTGTTTGTAGCGTCGGGTTTCTAACCCGACGCGGGTAGACCAGAAGGCAAGCCGAAAGAGGAGGAGCCGCACCGGACTGAAGTCCGGCGCCTATCGGGA
>CAYGAW010000195.1:0-4580 GCA_964347945.1 uncultured Anaerolineales bacterium | reverse complement strand
TGAAAGGAAGAGACGAGAAGGTTTGGATCGGGATCAGGAATGAGGCTTTCAAGGACTATGCAGACTTCAGACCAGCCACCATGGAGGACATGGCAATCAAGGAGAACGCCCCAGGCTTCGATCCATTGGGTATGCTCATTGCGGAGTGGAATGGCAGAGCTGTTGGCAGTGTTCAAGCATATGTCGACAGACATCGCAAAGAGAAGAAGGCGTATGTAGCACACTTGGGCATGGTTCCCACATTTAGACGGAGAGGGATTGGACGGAAACTGGCAGAGAAAGCGATTGAAAATCTGAGAGGGAGAGGCATGGAGACTGCGCAGTGTTGGATTAGGGATGACCAACCAATCGCTAAACACCTCTTTGAATCATTAGGCTTCGAGATAATCCGGGCATTTAGTACTATGAGAAGATCTCTGAACACTCTTCCATCAAATATTGGTGAGAACAAAGACGTAATGATAAGAGCGATGGAAAAGGGTGATGAAGAAGTTGAGTTATTCTTCAAGTTGGGTAATGAAGTTATGAGTGAACACTTCGACTTTCGACCTAGCACACCTGAGGAATGGAAACATTGGACAGAACATCCGGACTTCAACCGGCAAGGGATGTTTTTTGCTCTCCTGGAAGGAAAGCCGGTGGGGCATGCTGGCACTTGGATAGACAGCCAGTTCGTCAAGCTTAAAGGAATAAAGCGTGGGGTCATAGACCCAATGGGAGTCTTGAAGCCATACCGCAGAAGAGGAATCGGAACGGCCCTTATCCTTCGCGCCTTGGATTACTTGAAGTCCAAAGGGATGACCGAGGCAGAACTCGGAGTGGATGATTTCAACCAAACTGAAGCAATCAAACTGTACAAGAAAGTGGGGTTCAGAGTGATCAGAAAAGAGCTGACCTATACCAAGAAGATAGCTGATTAAGGGGGAAAATTAGCGATGCGCGCACTCATTGAATGCCCATTGTATGCATGCGATGAGCATCATCGAAGGTAGAGGCATCCTTTCAGAACAATGACTGCGTTGCCCACCAGCTCCACTCTGTCTCTCGAAGGAATCCGCACACGGAGTTCACCGCCTCGTGGTGAGGCTTGGTAGGCCCGCATTTCCTTCTTTTGCAGTATGTGGGACCAGTATGGACCTAATACTGTGTGCGCGGCGCCCGTCACTGGATCCTCGTTGATACCGAGCCACGGGGCAAAGAACCGGGAGACGAAATCATAGGGAGGATGGCCCGGTGCTGTGACAATGACTCCAGTGATGTTCTCGCTTGTTCGGATAGCAGGCATACGTTCGAAATCTGGCTGCAGACCGATGAGACGCCGTTCATCCTGCAGATGGATTAGCAGACTCTTGATCCCTCTGGAGATGTGTACACTCTTGAAATCCCGCACGCCAATTGCGCTGAGAAGTTCCCGGTTGGGGTCAACGGAAACCACATCATCACTCGGGAAATCGAGGAGAATGCCGCTCTTCTCCTGCTTCGCGCTCAGCTCTCCACTCTTGGTTTCAAAGGCTATCTCCCGCGCTGACACACCCACATCGTGGAACAGAACCGCCGCCGTGGCCAACGTCGCATGACCGCAAAGGGACACCTCGGTCCTCGGAGTGAACCACCGCAAAGAAAATCGCTGCGCATCCTTGAAGGGGTTGTCCGTGATGCGGCGCAGAAAAGCGGTCTCCGACAGGTTCATCTCTGCAGCTATAGACTGAAGCACATCATCTTCGTATTGATCGTCCAACAGGCAGACCGCAGCAGGATTGCCTCTGAAAGCTTCTTTTGTGAACGCATCCACTTGATAAAGAGGAATACCTTCCTCGTTGTCTTCTCTCATCCACATGCACCGACCTACAACCTGCACACGATGCTTGTCAGAACTGAGACATCGGCTCGCCTATTTAACTTGGTCTATGGGCGCGTGTGTGCAATCCAACTGTATTTTAATCTCTGTTCGCACTATTCTATTTGGCCGGATGACGAGAAGGCATTAGATTGACCTATCAGGATGAAAGCTCAGAGTTACTCTGACGGCCTCACACTCACGTGCATATCGCGCCAGATTCTTTTTAATAGGACCTGGACCAGTTCTGGTACTATGGCTGACCTCCTGTTCCTTGGTAGCAGTGCCGCGATTCAGTTGCCATCTTTTCACTGTTCTTGTAGAGTCTGTCACGCAGCCCGAAGCAATCCCAAACAACGTCGGACACGAGCCTCAGTCATGGTGATCGGGCAAGAGGTTGTCCTTGTAGACGCCAGCCCTGACCTCGAGTTTCAGTTAGAACGTGAGGCAATGAGACGAATCGATAGAATCTTCCTTACGCATTGGCACTTTGATCACGTCTGGGGGCTTGCCGCGCTGGTAGAACCATCACGCGTTGCCGAATGGCCCCGCATTGAGATCTACCTACCTAGCCAAGTGGCATATCACTTTGACCAAGAGCTTGCCCACATGAAAGAGAGAGTACACATTCACTCCATTCGACCTGGAGACAAGTTTGAGTTACCAGACGCCACGTGGGAAGTCGTCAAGACAACGCATACGCCCCATAGCGTCGGCTTCATCGTAGAATCCGCCCGGAGATTCGCGTACCTTGTTGATGGGGTGATGCCGCCCCCGGAGACTCTTACGCGTCTCAAAGATCTTGATTTTGTGATCTTGGAGGCTACAGTCGACGAGCTGCTGCCAAGAGAAAATGAGAGATGGCTGAACTTTTCACTTCAAGAGGCGATTGACTGTTGGAAGCACATAGGGACGGAGAAGTGCATCTTGACGCATATGTCTTGCCACAGCTGGAAGAAAGGAAAGTTGGTGGCCGGTCTTTCGGAATCGGAGAGACGCAAGGTCCAAGCACGGAATCCTGGTCTCAGGTTCGCCTTTGACGGAATGCGTCTGAAGTTGTGACAGCTCAGCACGAAGAACACCACAAGAAATGGGAGTTGCGGAGGATGTCTCTACTGGACGTTGGTTCAAGTCCAGTCCTTGATCCCAATCTGGTGTTGAGTGTCCACAACGTTGAAATGGCCCAGCAATTTTCTCATGAGGAGAGGGGAACGATCTTTGCAGGATGACGACACGGTCAAGAAAGAATGGGATTCTGCGGCGGAAGCTTGGGTAGACTTCGTGCGAACCGGTAAGGATTACTATCGAGATGGACTCAATAACCCGGCCACCTTTGAGCTGATTGGCGATGTGAAGAACCTGGCCGTTCTTGACATTGCCTGTGGAGAAGGGTACAATACAAGAATCCTAGCCAGAAAAGGTGCCGAGGTAACAGGCGTCGACTTCTCAGAGCAAATGATCAGATTCGCACAACAGGCAGAAGAGAAGGAGAAACTGGGCATTTGCTATAGGCTCATGGACGCAGCTAACCTTGGTGAGGTTTCAAACCACCACTTCGATCTGGTGACTTGTTTCATGTCGTTGCAGGATATCAGAGATTTCAGGAAGGCAATATCCGAAGTGGCAAGGGTTCTCAAGGAAGGTGGTCGATTCATCTTCTCGATCCCTCACCCCTGTACGGAACAGATCCGCCTAGACAAACATGAGGGAAAGGTGAGGGCAGTAGAGAGATATTTCGGAGCTTCAGAGTACACCATTGACTGGAACATGAAACGGCTGACAAAGCACTTCAGAACCACTTCTTTTCATAGACCACTAGCAGCCTATTTCGATGCTCTCTACAAGAGCAAATTACTAGTGAAACGACTTGTTGAACCACAACCAAAACAAGCAGAACTGAAGAGATACCCTGGACTCCAAGATGTTCAGGTGATGCCACAATCAGTGATTATTGAATCCATGAAACGTGGAGATGATATTCATAACGCCTAGTGCGTTATGAAACCAACACAGACCACGCCTGCATGCTGATCAGTCTTCTTTGAAACGTAGTTTTATTCCGCCGATTCTTGGTGCGAGGAAATTGTATAAGCCTGCATACAGCAGACCTTGGAGTAATCCTCCGACAAAGCCAATTATCGGCATGATTACCAGAGCCCCAACCCCGAAGATGAGGCGCAAGAGACTCAAGTCAATATCGACTTGGGTTGTACTGGGAATCAGAGAAAAGATAGCGCCGAAGAACAAAGCATAAAAGATCCCAAGGATCACGCCGAAGACTGCGCCTATGCATGCCAGCATCAAGGCGAAGGGCATTACTGGTACGGACTGGATTGTTTTCTCAGTCATGTGAACACCGAAGACCGGTATGCTTTGGATTGTACATAAGACTTCTCAACATGTATCGATATTGAGTTGCGCACGCGCCTTTCGTAACCTTTGCCGCAGAATGGCGCAGTTTCAGTTTATTTCGAACATCTACACAAGACACTTGAAAATCATGCGTGCACTCCGATGTTTCCCTAGTCAATGCTGATCTCCC
This sequence comes from uncultured Anaerolineales bacterium, assembly GCA_964347945.1. Classification (GTDB taxonomy): domain Bacteria; phylum Chloroflexota; class Anaerolineae; order UBA7937; family B3-Chlor; genus CAYGAW01. Next base: position 201 of record CAYGAW010000195.1, on the reverse strand, counting down.
GCCATTGCTCTTGCGGACACTTTATCAGAATAGTCTCGCTTTGAATTGCTACGGAGGCTACAGGGAAAATGCCAGTAGCAGTTTGGATCCTATTGTTGGTGATAATACCGTTAACATTGTGCTTGGCCGTCTTTCTCCCTATGATGAGAAAACACAAAGAAGAACAGAATGAAGAAAGAGATACGAAGAATGCATGCATGC
>CAYGAW010000194.1:0-68438 GCA_964347945.1 uncultured Anaerolineales bacterium | reverse complement strand
CACGGCCAACAAACCCCACGCCACCAGGTGCAGTGGGGCCCTCCCTTCAAACCAGACGTTACATCTGCCAAGGCTGAGGCAACGGTAGTTGGCCATCCCCTCTGAGTCCTCTGCCAAGCCAGCTCTGTCAAACAGAAAGGCTCCGCCCGCCGACGAGCGAGTTGAGCCTTGTCATGCAGAGTAGGGTATGAAGTAGGGTATCGACCTGCTCTGCTCGCCGTAGCTGGCTGCCGTGCCTACTAGGCAGGCAGCCACGCACTATCTTCTCTATTCGGGGCCATTATACCAAAAATTGGAGAATGTGTCAAGTTGCGTTCTGTGAAACGATGCGATACCCTTCTGCATGTCCACCTGCCGAAGCCCCTAGAGTCTGTCGAAGGCGCCACGACAGATTGAACAGTCGCAAAAGCCCTCCCCCTTGAGGGGGGAGGGTTTGGGTGGGGGTGGTCCTTGCACGGAAGCGACAAGCCCCGCCGGCAGACCCTCAGGGTGCCTGCTGTACGGCTCAATCGATAGACTCACGGCACAACTCAGGATGCTTGTCTGTACTCTGTCACGGGATTGGTGTGACTTGGCCTGTGTCGACGGGCGTATCGAAGGAAGCAGCGGCGTATCGAAGCATACGTCGAAGCATCGGGCTGCGAAGGGGGGACTATGCAGTCGCATCCTTCGATACGCTGCTTCACTACGTTACGCAGCTACCCGTTCGATAAACTCAGGGCATCGCTCAGGATGCTCTACAGAAGGGGGCAGAAGGCTCCGCGCGGAAGAGGGTCCGCTAGTTCTTGAAGTCACAGTTTCTGAGCGTCGCGGTTGACGGCGATGACGGCGAGCAACGCTTCCGCCAGGTCGACCATTCCGTCATTGGTCCTTCGTCCTGGGGCCCTCACCCTCCTTGCTACGAAGATGTCGTACCGAGTCCCAGGGCCTGCCGAGGCCTCGAACCAGTCCTCCACGAGAATGTAGAACGTCCCGTCCTCGGGCGCCGTCCATTCCAGCCGCGAAGCCCAGAGCTCGTCGCCACCGTCGTCATCCCACGCCAGTTCGTTACCAGCGGCGTCAAACAGATAGATGACCGTATCTGCATCCGGCCCCAGATTGAAGGTCTCGATCACGTAGGTCACCCCCACTTGCCCCTCGAAGTACATCCAGTCCCGGTCTCCGGCCACGTGCCGGTTGTGCGTCTGCCTCTCGCGCACCTCTATCGGCGTTGCCCGAGCACGGGTACCGTCGGGTTCGTATGGGTCTATCCGGAACCTCTCAGCCAACCTCAGAGAGACGTCGTACGCGGTGCCAGGGCCCCCCTCGCCTTCGGAGAAGCTCCTGATCTTGACATACATGCTGCCGCCCTCCGTGGCCACCCACCACAGTCGCGAAGCGAGGAACTCGTCGCCTCCGTCATCATCGGAGGCGAGTTCGTTGCCTTGCTCATCGTAGAGCTCAACGACGGTGTCCACCTCGCCCCCCAGATTGGAGGTCTCTATCACGTAGGCCCTGCCCTCCTCGGCCTCGAAGACCAGCCAGTCGCGATCGCCCTCGACGTGGAGGTTGTGAGCCTGGCTCTCTCCCAGGCCGATGGGCCGGGCGTCGACCCTGGCGTCGTCAGGTTCCCAGCTATCGGGAGCGACAGGCTCTCGCGGAGTGATCGTGGGCGGCAAGAGAGGCGTGCTGAGCGGTACGACCCTCGTATAGGTGGGGGGCGGAGGCTCCGGCGTCGCGGTCGCAGACGGAGAGGGCGGGATGCTCGTCGGCGTCGGCGACGCGGCTTCTGTCGCGGTTGGCAAAGGGATAACCGTGGGCACCTCGGTGTGTGTGGGAGCCGCGGACCTGAGGGATGGTAACGTCTCCGTCAGGTACAAGACCAGGTAGGACCCAAACCAGAAGAAGACGCAGGCTACCGCTACTCCCAGTATCGCTATCAGCGCCCATTGAGTCCTGGACATAGCACTTCCCCTTGGTCCCTCGGCCCGGCAACCGTCGGCCTTCGGCGAGGGCTCCCCACTCGCCATTCTAGCACGCTCGGAATGGCCTGGCAACGAGTTCGCATCCGTCTCGCAGACGGGACAGTCCCGCAGGGACTTCCTGAACTCAGCGCGGGAATTCATTCCGGCGCAGGTTCCTGAAGACACCGAAGGAGTTCGTTCCCGCAGGACCCGACTGAGGGCATCCGCAGCTGGCCGCCCGTTCGTAGATGTATTGACTTCGCGGCAGGAAGTCTGGTATAATTAATGTAGAACATGTGTGACTAAGGAGGCACTTGTATGTTCTTACCTTTCTATTTCGACATAAGATACCTGCTGTTCTCGTTGCCAGCGCTCTTCCTGGCCTTGATCGCTCAGTGGAGAGTGCAATCGGCTTACAGGAAATGGTCGCGCGTCCGCAACATGAGGAATATCTCCGGTGCAGAGGCTGCCAGGTTGCTGTTGAGGGCCAATGGACTGCCCGATGTGGAGTTAGAGGGAGCCCGCGGAGTGATGGGCGACCACTATGATCCGCGCAAGAGGGTGCTCCGCCTCTCCAAAGGAGTGGCCCAGTCTCCATCTGTAGCCTCGCTAGGCATCGTGGCCCATGAGGTAGGCCACGCCGTTCAGCACCAGTCTGAATACGCTCCCCTGCGAGTGCGCTCGGGTCTGGTGCCTCTGGTCAACCTCGGCACCTGGATGGGCATGATCTTCTTCTTCATCGGTCTGTTTGTACAGATCTCAGGCCTGGTGTGGCTGGGGGTCATCCTCTTCTCCGGCGGTGTGGTCTTCGCGCTGGTGACAGTGCCTGTGGAGCGAGACGCCAGCCGCCGCGCCCTCCAGATGGTGAAAGCGGAAGGCCTGGTGGGCACCACGGACATCCAGGGCGTGCAGGCCGTCCTTTCGGCAGCCTCTCTGACTTACGTGGCCGCTCTGGCCCAGGCTTTGTCCCAGCTGCTCTACTTCGTGTTTCTAGCCACGGGGATGAGCAGGAGGGACTAGTTTGACGACTGTTACAGCCTGCGCTCAAGAGGGTCCAAGGGGGACTCGCAAGCTAGCCCTCTTGGACCTCACTTTTTCTGAGCTCCAAGATCTGGCTCTGTCCCTGGGCCAGTCCCGTTATCGGGCGGAACAGGTGTACCAGTGGCTCTACGTTTCGCTGACTGCCGAATTCGGTGAGATGCACAATCTCCCGCAATCGTTGCGCGAGCAGCTGGGCCAGATCGCAGAGATCCACAGCCTCTCTCCTCTTCAAGAGGCCGTTTCCCCCGATGGGCTGACCCACAAGGTTCTCTTCGCCCTGCCTGATGGGGAGACCATCGAGAGCGTCCTCATGCGGTACGAGAAGCGGAACAGCGTGTGCCTGTCCACTCAGGTAGGATGCCCGGTGGGGTGTCCCTTCTGCGCCACCGGACAGAGCGGCTTCACTCGGAATCTCACCCCCGGGGAGATCGTCGAACAGGCAATCCACTTCGCTCGAGACCTGAAAGAAGAGGGGCAGAGGATCAGCAACGTAGTGTTCATGGGCATGGGTGAACCGCTCCTGAACTACGAAGCGACGTGGCAAGCCGTCGAAACTTTGACCGACCCGCGGGGCTTCAACCTCGGCGCACGGCGGATCACGATCTCCACGGTGGGTATTTTACCTGGCATCGAACGTTTGAGTCTCGAGAAACAGCAAGTCGGACTGGCGGTGTCGCTCCACGCGCCCACGGACGAGTTGAGAAGGACGTTGGTGCCCGTCGCTCGACGATATCCACTCAGGGAGCTGATAGGCGCCTGCAGGTCTTACGTCGAGCGCACGGGGCGCCGCGTGACCTTCGAGTACGCCCTCTTGGATGGACTGAACGATTCGTCCCAACACGCGAGGGACCTGGCATCGCTCCTGAACGGACTGCTCTGCCACGTCAACCTCATCCGCGCCAACCCCGTCCCAGAGTCAGCCTCGCGAGGGAGTCCCAGAAAGCGTGTGCGGGCCTTTCACCAGGAACTGAGCCACCTGGGCGTCAACAGCACCATCAGGCTGGGGCGGGGCATCGAGATCGAGGCAGGGTGCGGTCAGCTGCGCTCCAGATCAGGCAGTGGCAAAGGCGGTGAGGCTCGGCAATAGTGGCCTCGACATGATATTGGCTCGTCAGTGGTGCGGATCACGAATCCCGTTCCTGATTGCCAAGCCAGGAACGCCGCCTCATCCCGCTCGCCTGGGAGCGCCGGACTGAAGCCCTGCGCCAGGGACTGCGAACAGCTGGCTAAGGCCGGTTTGCAGCAATGCTTCCGGCGTGTATCCCTTCACGTGGTAGCATCGGCCTGCCAACCCGATGCTCTTGCAAGGTCGTCTTGCGACGCGCTAGGCTCACCTACGGGCTAGAATTGCCTTTTGGCTTGAGCATGGGTATCATTAATTGTTTGGGAATATTGGGGGCTCCGCGAGCGGTCCACATTGGGCGCGGCGGCCAGCGCATGGTAACCCATGCGGGGAGCCGGGGTTATCCTAGTGGGGGATGCGTGACAGACAAGAGCCAGTCCCGGCAACCAGGGACTGGCTCACAGTGTGACGATGAATCAATCAATCAATCAGAGAGACACCCGACCTGGAGCAGGTCCCTTCTCCAGGGTGCGCAGACACCTGGTGCAGATGCGAACAGTTCGCTTGCTCTTGCCGTCGCTTATCGTTTTGCGATGCAGATTCGGCTGCCAGTTGCGCTTGGTTCGATTGTGAGCATGGCTGACGCTATGCCCGAATTGAGGGCCTTTGCCGCAGATATCACATTCTCTTGCCATTATTCCATACCTCAGATCAACACTACTGTAAATAAGCGTACCACAAGTCGATGGCATAGTCAAATCCTCAACGCATGCTTGCTGTGCGCGCCCTCGCAGCGCCAGCATGGAACCTCTTGAGGTGAGGTCCAATGGTTGAAGAACGGAGATTGGGAAGCATAGAGATCTCTCCCGCAGCTATCGCCAGCATCGCCAGCCAGGCAGTGCTGGAGAGCTACGGAGTCGTGGGTATGGCCCCACGCACGGTGCGCGACGGACTGGCAGATATGCTCCATCCCGCGGACACGCCTCGAAAAGGGGTGGACGTAGACCTCGTGGATGACAAGATAACCATCGACCTTTACGTGATCATGGAATACGGTGTGAGAGTTTCCGAGGTGGCCCAGAACATCATGCAGAGCGTCAAGTTCAACGTAGAGAAAGCCCTGGGCGTTCCCGTGGCCGAAGTGAATGTCCACGTCCAAGGTCTGCGGATCAGCGACCTTAGTTGATGAGAACCGAAGCCTAGGCAGGTTGGAGGTTGCCCAGATTGACAGCAGAGAAGGCTCAAGAAGCGCCAGCGATGGCTCCGATGGTGGACTCGTGCAATGGTCGCGAACTCAAGCTTCTCCTACAGGCAGGTACCGCCTGGCTGGAGAAGCACGCTTCCCACATCAATGCGCTGAACGTCTTCCCTGTGCCCGACGGTGACACGGGCACGAACATGGTGCTCACTATGCAGGCCGCTTTGGAGGAGATCCGAAACTCCCCGGATGAGTCCGCCGGAGCAGTAGCCCACGCCACGGCGCACGGCGCTCTCATGGGCGCGCGCGGCAACTCGGGAGTAATCCTATCCCAATTGTTCAGAGGGATAGCGAGTTGTCTGAAGGACAAGAACAAGTTCGACGGTGCGGATTTCGCGGCAGCGCTCGCCGAGGGATCCGCCACCGCGTACAAAGGCGTCATCAAGCCAGTGGAGGGAACGATCCTCACCGTCGGCCGCGAGGCGGCCGACGCGGCACAGGCGGCTGTGGACGAAGGAGTCTGCGACTTGCTGCCGGTCATGGAGCGCGTCGTGGCGGGCGCGAGGGACTCTGTAGCCAGGACACCCTCTCTGCTGAGTGTGCTGCGCGAGGCTGGCGTTGTGGACGCAGGAGGCCAAGGCCTGTTCGTGATCCTCGAAGGGGCGCTGAAATACATGAGGGGAGAACCAATGGAGAAAGTCGATGTTACTGAACCAGTTCCCGCCGCAGTGGAAGCTGCTCCCGCTGGAGGGGAGATGGAATGGGGCTACTGCACCGAGTTCATCTTGCAGGGAGAGGATCTCGATCTGAACGAGATCCAGGAGCGCGTCACGGGTTGGGGCGACTCGGTTCTTGTCGTGGGGGATGAGAACACGATCAAGGTGCACGTGCACACGTTTAGGCCTGGAGAGGTGATCGGTTTTGCCTCCAGCAAAGGCGCCCTCCACAACATCAAGATAGACAACATGCAGGATCAGCACCGCGAGTACATGGTCATGGGAGAGGAGGCAGCGGCTGAGGAGACGGACGGTATAGCCATCGTGGCTGTGGTGTCAGGCCAAGGTCTTCAGCGGGTGTTTACCAGTCTGGGTGTCCGCACCATCGTACCCGGTGGACAGACGATGAACCCCAGCACTCAAGAGCTGCTTGAGGCTATCGAATCCACAAGGCAAGAGGACGTCATAGTTCTGCCCAACAATGACAATGTGCTCCTGGCCGCTCAGAAGGCCGAGGAACTGTCGCAGAAGAACGTCGCTGTGGTGCCGAGCGAAACCATTCCCCAGGGCATCAGCGCTCTCCTGTCCTTCAACTATCAGGCAGACCTGGAGAAGAATGCGAAAGCCATGGAGAAGGCGACGCAGGCGGTCCAGACGGCCGAGATCACGAAAGCCATTCGTTCGGTGAAGTACAAGTCGCTGGAAGTCGAGGAAGGAGAGATCATTGGCCTGCTGAATGGAGACCTGACCGCCTCTGGCCAGACTGTGGAGGAAGTTGTGTCCACGATGCTCGAGCAGATGAGCGCGGCGGAGCAAGAGATCATCACGGTGTATTTCGGCGAGGACGTGACCCAGTCGCAAGCAGAGGATTTGGTCAAGAAGATGCAGGAAACCTATTCGAATCAGGAGTGGGAGGTTGTCGACGGCGGACAGCCCCACTACTACTACATTCTCTCGGGCGAATAGGAGATAGTCTGGTTTGCCGTAGCCAAGACAAATCCATTCAGATGCAAGGGTAGCACATGGGAAGAGTCAGAGTAGTCACCGATAGCACAGCAGAGTTGTCCTACGACATGGCCGAGGACTTGGGAATCACAGTCATCCCCTTGAACCTCCACATAGGACGTGAAAGGTTTCGAGACGGTATAGATATCAACCACGACGAGTTCTTCGAGAAGCTTGAGAACTCCGAGTCCCTCCCCTCTACTACTGCTCCGCCATTGGAGCTCTTCGAAGACACCTATCGATCTCTTGGTAGCGAGACCGATGACATAATATCCATTCATATCTCCGCCAAGCTCAGCGGGACTGTAGAATTGGCCAGACAAGCGGCTACGTCCCTCATCGGGCAACGTCGCATTGCGGTTGTGGACTCGCTGACTACGTCTCTGGCTCTGAGGACCCTGGTTCTCACCGCCAGCACGATTTCCCGCAAAGGGGCCAGCCTGGATGAAGTCGTCAGGATGGTGAGGGCCATGATCCCGCATGTCTATCTGGTGTTCTTTGTCGAGGATCTCGAATACCTGGAGAGAGGAGAGCGTATTGGAAAAGCCGAAGCGCTTCTCGGCACCATGCTGAGCATCAAGCCGTTGCTGATTATCGAGGATGGAGAAGTCCTGCCTTTGGAGAAGGTGCGGACCAGGAGTGGTGGCGTAGACAAACTGTACGAGTTCGTCACGGAGTTTCCCCACCTGGAGAAGATAGCCATTCTCAAAGGTGCCAATGTTGCTGCCCCCACTGACCTGCTGGATAGGCTACGAGTCGCGTACCCTGTACAGGACATAGACGTGATCACCTATGGTCCCGTCCTGGCCACTCACCTGGGACCCGAGGCGATCGGCGTCTTCGTGTACGAGGGTCTGTGATTGTGAACTTCATTCCGCTGAGAGCACCATGAACTCTACGCTGCCGCCATTCGACAAGCTGGAAAAGGTCCTCGTTCTGGAAAAAGACCTGGGCTACACCGACAGAGCTGTCATCGGTGGCCTCGGGAAGTTTGCCGCGTTCTGGCACGAGGAAGCCAAACAGAACACCAACGATCCTTTCCTGGTTCGGCTCATCGACGACACGGCCCGTCTGTTGGTGAAGTACTCGGATGAGAGTCTCGAGAGACGCCGGCAGATTGTGGAAGAGATCCTGCGTGAGTGGGGCGCGGCAGAAGCTGAGCCGAGGCCCGAGAGGAGCGTGCCAGCAGAGACAGCGGCTGTCCAACCCCCTACCGAGACTGAACCGTCAGAGACGAGAACAACGCTTGCTTCCTCTGTTCGTGAGCTGCACGGCGTCAGCGACGCTTACGCCAAACGGTTGAGCCGCCTCGGCGTTACCACTATTCGGGATCTTCTCTACCTCTTCCCTAACCGGTATGACGATTTCAGCTCTCTCAAGACTATAGACCAGCTCCACTACGGGGAAGAAGTGACCGTGGTCGGCACCGTCCGAGAAACACGCGAGCGCACAAGCAGGCGCGGTCAGAGCATTGTCTCCAGTACAATCTCGGACGGCACAGCAACAGTGGAGGCCACCTGGTTTAATCAACCCTATCTAGTCAAGAGACTGACGCCGGGCAAGCAGATCGTCATCAGTGGCAAGGTTGACCAGTACTTGGGGCGTCTCACCTTCTCGTCACCGACGTGGGAGCCTTTGGACAAGGAGTTGATTCACACAGGGCGGATAGTCCCCGTGTATCCCCTCACCAAAGGCATTACTGGCCGGTGGCTGCGTCGGCTGATGAAGCGGACGACAGACTACTGGTCCTTGCGCTTGCCCGATCATCTGCCCTTGCCCATACGCGAGAAGAGAAACCTCCTGGATTTGGAGAACGCGATCCGGCAGATTCACTTCCCTGACGACTCGGAGGTGCTCGAACAGGCACGCCGCCGCCTGGCTTTTGACGAACTGCTGATGATTCAACTGGGGGTCTTGAAACAAAGACATCAGTGGAGGCAAAGGTCCGGGCAACCTGTTCGGATAGACAGCTCCATCCTGCGAACTTTCGTCGACTCCCTACCCTTCCCTCTGACTTCAGCTCAAGAGAGGTCCCTCTCTGAAATACTTGACGATCTCCAAAGACCTGAACCCATGAGCCGACTCCTGCAGGGCGACGTGGGTTCTGGCAAGACCGTTGTGGCTGCCGCTGCCATGCTCATGACTGCAGCCAGCAACATGCAAGCTGTCCTTATGGCTCCTACGGAGATCCTGGCCGAGCAGCATCATGTCAGCCTAGGCAGACTGTGGGGCGAATTGTGGCTGCCGGGGCTGACCAAAGTGACCTCTCACCTGCGCTTGCTGACCGGCAGTGCCAAGCAGTCGGAGAAGGAGAGAATCTACGAAGAAATCGCCTCGGGAGAGGCCAGGATAATCGTCGGCACGCATGCCCTGATTCAGGAGGGTGTGGAGTTCGACAATCTGGGACTGGTCGTCATTGATGAGCAGCACCGATTCGGGGTGACCCAGAGAGCAACTCTGCGACAGAAGGGTCATAACCCCCATGTCCTGGTGATGAGTGCAACACCCATTCCGCGGACCCTGGCTCTCACTATCTACGGCGATCTGGACATATCAACCATCGATGAACTCCCGCCTGGTCGCAAGGAGATCATCACCCGCTGGATGAAGCCGCGGGAGAGAGAGCGGGCCTACAGCTTCCTACACAGCCGCGTGGAGGAATCCGAGCAAGCTTTCATCATCTGCCCCTTGATCGAGGAAAGCGAAAAGATAGAGGCCAAGGCCGCAGTGGAGGAACACCGTCGGCTGCGAGACGAGGTGTTCCCCGACTTGCGCCTGGGCCTTCTCCACGGTCGCATGACCTCAGAGGAAAAGGAAGCCGCGATGAGGGATTTCTATCGAGGCGAGCTGGACATCCTCGTCTGTACGCCAGTAGTCGAGGTGGGAATCGACGTGCCCAACGCGACGGTGATGCTCATCGAAGGAGCAGACCGCTTTGGTTTGGCCCAGCTGCATCAATTCCGCGGCAGGGTGGGCCGCGGGGAACGGCAGTCGTACTGCCTCCTCGTGGCAGATTCACCGACTGATACCGGTGAACAACGTCTACAGATCATCGAAAGCACACAAGATGGATTCAAACTGGCCGACGAAGACTTGGCCATGCGAGGTCCCGGCGAGTTCTTTGGAACTCGACAGAGCGGCCTGCCAGACTTGAAAGTGGCCCGTCTGAGTGACGTGAGCGTCCTTGAGGAAGCGCGCGCTGTTGCCAAGGAGATCTGGGAAAAGGACCCAGAGCTGGAGTCGCCCCAGAACCGACTGCTTGCACGCCGAGTCGGTGAATTCTGGCAGAGGGAAGAGGGCGACCTAAGTTGACGACAGGGGTTCGGGTTTTCCACAGCATGGGTTAATATGTTATAATAGCAGGGGTGGATGCCAATCAGTGCATAATGGAGGTACTGCGTGAATGAGCACGGCCATCTTTCCTGGCACATTTGATCCCATTACCAATGGGCATGTCGACATCGCTCGGAGAGCGGCTACTCTTTTCGATCACGTCGTCGTGGCCGTCTACGCCCATCCCATCAAGACTCTGCTCTTCTCAACTGCAGAGCGGCTAGAGATGGCCAACAACGTGTTTGAGGGATGGCCCAACGTCAGCGTTGAGAGCTACGACGGACTCACGGTGGACTTCGCGAGAGGGAAGGGTGCCAGGGCCATAGTACGAGGGTTGAGAGTCGTCGGCGACTTCGAGTTCGAATTCCAGATGGCTTTGATGAACCGAACGCTGGCGCCAGAAATCGAATCTGTGTGCCTGCTGACGAGCAAGGAATACTACTTCCTCAGCTCCAGCATTGTCAAAGAAGTGGCAAAGCTGGACGGAGACATCAGCAAACTGGTTCCGCCGCATGTGGTCACTGCTCTGAGGAGCAAGATCGAGGAACTCGGCGACGAGGTGACCGACAGGATCAAGATCACTACCATGCGTGACTGACGGCCAGTTGCCGACCTAGGGGATTCAGCGGCAGCAGGCTGTCAACGCCGATACAACCTGGCCCTCAAGGGGGGTGGTCAAGATTGACATCTCATTCCTGATCGATCGACTGGAGAACCTCTTGAACAAAAGTAGACGCATGCCGTTGAGCTCCGCGGTCATTGTGAACAGGGATGAGTGCCTGGAGATCATTGACCAGATGCGCGTGACCATCCCTCAACAGATTGCTGAGGCCAGGCGCGTCCAGGACGAGAGAGAGGAGATTCTCGCCCTGGCGGGCGAGGAGGCTCAGAGGTTGATGCAGAGGGCGGGAGAAGACGCACAGCAAATCCTGAACGAGCGTGGACTCCTCGAAGAGGCCCAAAAGCGATCGGAGGCCATCATCGAGGAAAGCCGTCGGCAGGCGGAGGAGACGATGAGAGGGGCCGACAACTACGCGATCACCGTGCTGGGGCAGCTGGAAGACCAATTGATCGCCTTACAGACCACCATCCGCAACGGCCTTGAGATCCTCCAGCAGGACGTACGAGCGACACGCCCACCCGTCGACGTCAGTACAGAGGCTTTCGACCCGGCAGCACACAGCGGCAGTTCGGGTGAGACGGAGCCAGATTCATAGCGCGGCATCAATGAGCAACCATACAGCGATAATGGCAGAACGAGAGAAACCCTCCATAAAGATAAATGTTGCCCAGCTGCTCAAGGCACCGACAGGTGCAGTGAGGCGAAGGGACGTATCAGAGGATATCACCGGGCTAGATGACGAATTGAAGATCAAGTCTCTGCTTACCGGCCGTCTCAAGCTGATTCGCAGCTCGGACAGCATATTGGTCACCGCTTCCCTGCAGACGGTTGTGGAATTGGACTGCTGCCGGTGCTTGGAGCCCTGCACGACACCTGTCGAACTGGAGATCGAAGAGGAGTTCTATCCCAGCGTTGACATACACACGGGCGCGCAACTCCCAGTGACCCAGGCCGAGGAGGAGGCCACCATCATCGACGAGCAACACGTCTTGGATCTCACGGAGGTAGTCCGACAGGCCATCTTTCTGGCACTGCCCATGCATCCCCTGTGTGCACAGGACTGTGCAGGTCTGTGCTCACAGTGCGGTCAGAATCTCAACGAGGGTACCTGCCAGTGTGCCACTGACGTAACGGACCCACGCCTTGAGATTCTAGAACGGTTGCTATGATCGCGCGTCCTGCGTTCATGTGACCCAGAATTCAAGAGGATCGGAGAATACGACATGGGTGCTGTACCAAAAACCAGAATATCGAAGGCGCGTAGGGGTGGTCGCCGCAGCCACGCGGCCCTGATGCCACCCCATCTGATCGTCTGCCCTCAGTGCCGTGAACCTCGCCTCCCCCATCACGTGTGTCCGTCATGCGGGCACTACAAGGGCGTGGAGGTTGTGAAACCGTCAACCAAGTCGGAGTGACGTCCTTTTCTCTCCCACAACCCCGCCCGAAGTACTCCTGGGCCAGTGATGATTCTCTCGGTGAGGACGGATAGGTGTGTAGCTGTGTAGAGGGAGTGAGATAGCTCAGATGTCGAACACGTTGGCCATGATATTTCCCGGCCAGGGTTCGCAATACTTGGGCATGGGGCACGACCTATATCAGCGATACACTGAAGCGCGAACCGCTTTTGAGGAGGCCGACGAGGTCCTCGGTCTCAAACTGTCAAGACTGTGCTTCGAGGGGCCTGAGCCAGAGCTGCACGACACCATCAACACCCAGCCAGCAATCCTGACCATGAGTCTGGCCGCGCTACGGGCACTCAGAGCCCGGCACGATCTTGGAGAGATCGGCTTTGCCGCGGGGCACAGCTTGGGAGAGTACACCGCTCTTGTAGCCAGTGGTCAACTCACCTTTGCCGACGGGGTGCGTTTGGTGCGGGAGCGAGGTCGCTTGATGAAGGAATCTGGCGAGCGCCGCCCCGGAGGCATGGCCGCGGTGTTGGGCTTGGCAGCAGAACCAGTCGGCGAGGCCTGTCGCCGGGCTCGCGAAGAAACAGGTTCCATCGTGCATGTGGCCAATCACAATTCTCCAGAGCAGATCGTGATCTCGGGGGAGCACCGAGCGCTCGAGAAGGCCATCGAGCTCGTCAAGCAGAAAGGAGCCCGCCGGGTGATCACTCTCCAGGTGAGCATCGCGAGCCATTCGCCGCTGATGGAGGCCGCAGCCCGGGGGCTGCGACAGGCTCTGACCAACGTCGCCCTCCAAGAGGAGGCTGCCTTTCCCGTAGTGGGTAACGTCACTGGGAAACCTCTGGGAGATGTGGAAGACATCCGCGATGAGCTTGTCAGACAGCTGGTCTCGCCCGTCCTGTGGGTGGATTCGGTGCGCTACATGCTGGATCATGGGACGACAACCTTTGTGGAGATAGGTCCCAAGGACGTGCTGAGCAAGCTCCTCAAGCGGATAGACGAGCGCCCCGTGAGGGTTGCCGTTGGTGACGTGGCTGGCATCGAGGCGTGGCACCAAGAGCGAGGCGTGGAGCACGAGCATGCCACTGGAGCATAGCGCTGAGGAGGTACAACATGCTCGACCTGACTGACCGCGTGGCCGTGGTCACCGGTAGTTCCCGCGGTATAGGACGGGCCATCGCCCTCAAGCTGGCCAGTCTGGGGGCCAAGGTCGTGGTGAACTACTACGGTAGCGAAGATGCCGCCGAAGAAGTTGTCGAAGAGATCAAGTCTGGAGGCGGGGAAGCCATCGCAGTTCAGGCTGATGTCAAGGATTCGGAGCAGGCCAAGGAGCTGATCGGCGCGGCCTTGGAGGCGTTTGGGCGCCTCGACATCTTGATCAACAACGTGGGAATCACACGCGATACACTCCTGATGCGGATGAAAGAGGACGATTGGGATATCGTCATGAACACAAACCTCAAGGGAACTTTCAACTGCACGAAGGCTGCCCAACGTACCATGATAAAGCAGCGGTACGGGCGAATCATCAATATCACATCGGTCTCTGGAATCGCGGGCCAGGTAGGGCAGGCAAACTACTCGGCCTCCAAGGCTGGCGTGATCGGTTTCACCAAGGCCGTGGCCAGAGAACTCGGGACACGTAACATCACGGCCAACGCCGTGGCCCCAGGCTACGTGCCCACCGACCAGACTGCGGATCTACCTCAGGAACTGATCGACTACATATTGGAATTGACACCTCTGAAGAGACCTGGTACTGCAGAGGAGATAGCCAACGCGGTTGCCTTCCTGGCCTCCGAGGAGGCAAGCTACGTCAGCGGCCAAGTGCTGGGCGTTGACGGAGGTATGATGTCCATGATGCTGTGAGCACGGGGGTTGGCGCATGGAAGAGAAACTGGGTAGGGTCACAATCGCACCTCAGGTGCTGCTCACCATAGCCAGGCTGACCGCCCTCTCCACACCGGGAGTTGCGTCGATGGCTCGCACGCTTGCCGGCAATGTCGGGCGCTTGCTGCGGCGGCAACGCCTTAGTGAGGGTATGGGGATACGCGTGGAAGATGATGTGGTCTTCCTGGATCTCCACATCATTGTAGAGCCCAACGTGAACCTGCTGGAGTTGGGCCGGCAGATACAACATGATATCGCACGCGCTATAAACGACATGTTGGGGATGCACGTCGGAGAAGTGAATATCCACATTGAAGATGTGGTCGCTCCGCCTGCCGAGAAAGAACCCGAGAAGGAAGCAGAATAGTGAAGGCCCGGCGCCGCGCCAGAGCGGTGGCGCTTCAAACGCTTTTTGAGGTTGATGTAGCTGCCCACGGGCCATCTCTGGTGTTGAAGCAGCGCCTGGCGGACTGCGAGCTCGACCAAGAGAACGCGCAGTTTGCAGGCCATCTGGTCAAGGGAGTATTGGAGAACTTGTCCCAAATCGATCCCACCATAGCGGAGATAGCTCCCGAATGGCCCCTCGATCAAATGTCGCCCATTGACAGGAATATCCTGCGCATCGCCATTTTTGAGATGACCTTTGATCCTGACATCCCGATCAAGGTAGCCATCAACGAAGCTGTTGAATTGGCCAAGCTCTTCGGCAGCGAGAGTTCTCGGCGCTTCGTGAATGGTGCCCTGGGCACCCTGGCCAGCCGTCAGGTGTCCAAGGAAACTCAGAGTGAGGGCAAATGAACTTCGCAGGGGTAGGACCCGCTGAACTCCTATTCATCCTCATCATCGCTCTTCTGGTATTCGGGCCCAAGAAACTCCCGGAGCTTGCCAGAGACCTTGGCAAGAGCATCGCAAAATGGAGACAGGCCTTGGAGGAGATACAGACAGTAACCGATGTCTCCCCCGAGAAGCTGCTCACCCCGCTGGCAAAGGAGCAGGAGTTGCAGGCTTCCGTCCAACAAGTTGTGAGACGCAAGGAGGAGAAAGAGGTCCCCCGTGGCGAGGAAGTTGGCCCTCGTGACAAGGAAGCGGAAGAAGTGAAGGTGGACAGCCAATGACAGACATACTCTGGTTGGTCCTCCTCATCTTTGCAGCCCTGATCGTTCTCGGCCCTCAGAAGCTGCCCGAAGGTGCCGAAGCCCTATGGCTCACTCTGTTGAATCTGCGGAGGACTCAACAGAATCTCGAACCTTTCGATCTCGACACAGCTAGAGACAGGTGGCGCCGCGAGAAGAGCCCGATGTATGGGGTTATTCAGTTCCTGTACGGCGTCACAGAGCACCTAATCGAGCTGCGACGGCGTGCCATAAAAGCAGGTCTGGCCCTGGCAGCCGCCACAGCCGTCAGTGTGCTGTTCACCAGCAGAATCATGACCCTCCTCGTCCGTCCAGCAGGGGGCCTCAAGCCCATCTTCCTGCGCCCCACCGAGCTATTCTTCACCTATTTCAAGGTGGCATTGGTCACCGGCCTGATTCTGGCCTTACCCTACGTCATATTCCAGATCCTCGCCTTCATCGCGCCTGCCATGGAAAACCCGAAGGAGAAGTCGTACTTCAGAAACCTCGTATTCTTTGGGGCCATTCCCGGCACTTTCTTCTTCATAGCGGGCGCTGCCTTCTGCTATTTCGTGATGCTCCCCTTTGCCTTGGGATACTTGAGCAGCTTTGGTAGCGATATTGCGGACCCGCAGTGGACTATTGCAGCCTACATCTCCTTCGTGCTGACTTTCCTCGTCGGGGTAGGGCTGGTCTTCGAAACTCCCCTCGTCATGTTCGTCGTCGCCAGAGTGGGGCTCATGAGCGCCCACAAGTACCTGTCCTACTGGCGCCACGCGCTTGTACTCATATTCTTGGTCGCGGCAATCGTCACTCCCACGCCCGATCCCCTTAACATGGCCCTCGTGGCCACGCCATTGATACTGTTGTACGGACTTGGAATCCTGCTTTCCAGGTTCGCATAAAACGATGTCCCGTCCACTACCCCTGGCAAATTCGTGCGGGCTCGCGCCCTGATTCAGGAGAATTGGGAATGCCCAGAGACAAAGTGATTGTCATGGGGGCAGCGGGCCGCGACTTCCATAACTTCAATGTCTATTTCCGAAACAACGATGCGTATGAAGTTGTGGCTTTCACCGCCGCGCAAATCCCCGACATCGCTGGCAGAGTCTATCCGCCGGAACTGGCCGGCAAGAGCTACCCCCAAGGCATCCCCATCTATGCTGAGACGGAACTGGTAAGGCTCATTAGGGAACTGGAAGCGTCTCAGGTCGTTTTCGCCTACAGCGATGTGTCACACGAATATGTCATGCATAAGGCCTCGGAAATCATGGCCGCAGGAGCGGACCTCAGACTGCTAGGGCCGGACGCCACCATGCTGGAATCCAAGCGCCCAGTCGTCAGCATATGTGCCGTCCGGACTGGGGCCGGCAAGAGCCAGACCTCCCGCCGCGTATACGACATTCTGCAAGAGATGGGCAAGAGAGTGGTGACAGTCCGCCATCCCATGCCCTACGGAACGCTGGCGGAGCAGATCTGCCAGCGTTTCTCATCCTACGACGATCTGGATCGCTACGATACGACCATAGAAGAGCGAGAGGAATACGAGCCCCACATCGACAGGGGTGGTGTAGTGTATGCTGGCGTGGACTATGAGATGATCCTGCGCACAGCGGAGGAGGAAGCGGAGATCATACTGTGGGACGGAGGGAACAACGACCTGCCTTTCTACAAACCCACTCTTCACATTGTGGTGGCTGATCCCCACCGGGCCGGGCACGAAATGACCTACTACCCTGGAGAGGCCAACGCTCGCATGGCGGACGTAGTGGTCATCAACAAGGTCGATACCGCCAGTTTTGAGGATGTCAACACTGTCCGTCGCAACGTGGAGAGCCTCAACTCCCGAGCGGTAGTCATTGAAGCGGCCTCGCCGATCTCCGTTGAGGACCCTGCTGCGATCCGCGGCAAGAGCGTCCTCGTGGTGGAGGACGGTCCAACGCTCACCCACGGCGGGATGGCCTACGGGGCCGGAACTGTCGCGGCCAAGAGGCTGGGCGCGGCTGAAATCGTTGATCCGCGTCCCTACGCCGTTGGCTCCGTCCTAGATACCTTCACCAAGTACCCCACCATAGGCTCTGTCTTACCCGCTATGGGCTATACCCAAGAGCAGATCAAAGAACTAGAGAAGACTATCAGTGCTACTCCGTGTGAGTTGGTCATCATTGCCACTCCGATCAACCTGCGTCGAGTGGTGAGTATCGACAAACCTTGCCAGCGAGTCCGGTATGAACTCCAGGAGATCGGCCAGCCGACCCTTGCCGACGTCCTAAGGGAGGCATTCGCATAGGCGCCAAGCAGCGGGGCGGATGCCGATTGGCCCGGCGAAGTTCACCGTTGGTGTCACTGGGCCGAGTCGTGGAACGTGAGATCTGCCCGGAACAGCAAGGTTAGGGGATTCAGTGTGCGTGCATTGGTCGTAGAGCGAAGCTGAGGAGGGTTGTCACATGGAAGAAGTGGCCATCGTAGGTGTAGGATATTCCGGCTTCCGATCCATCACTCCCGATTTGTCGTACAAGGAGCTGATGTACGAAGCGGCAGCCAAGGCCTACGAGGACGCTGGGGTAGATCCTCGAAGTGACGTGGAGAGCTTTGTCAGCGTGGCTGAGGACTTCAATGAAGGAACGAGCATCTTTGACGAGTACGTCCCTGACCAGATTGGCGCAGTCTTGAAGCCGGTGCACACCATCTCGGGGGATGGCATTCATGGCCTGATCGCGGCGTATATGCAGATACTGACCGGAGCCATGGACATCGTGATGGTTGAGGCCCACAGCAAAGCGTCAAATGTCCTCACGCTGACCGATGTAGTTGCCTATGCGATGGAGCCCATCTACAACCGGCCTCTGGCAGCCAACCCGCTTTTCATTGCCGGCATGGAGATGAAGCGGTACCTATATGCCACCCACACCACCGAGGAACAGTGTGCTCAAGTCGTGGTCAAGAACCGGGGCAACGGTTTCCTCAACCCTTCGGCAGCATACGGCGCCAGGCTAAGCGTAGATACGGTCCTGGACTCCGAGCCCGTCTCCTACCCTCTGAAGACACTCGAGGTCAGTTCCCATGCCGATGGCGCCATCGTGATGGTGCTCGCCTCAGCCGATGTGGCGGAGAGGCTGACTAGTCTACCCCTCTGGATCAGAGGAGTGGGCTGGTGCAACGAAACGCCATCACTGGAGACGAGAGACTGGGAAGGCGCCACGTACGCCCGCAAGTCAGCGGAGATGGCCTATCGCGTGGCGGGGGTCCGGAACCCTCGCGTTGAGATCGACTTTGCCGAGGTAGATGACACCTTCGCCTACAAGGAG
The DNA here is from genome assembly GCA_964347945.1 of uncultured Anaerolineales bacterium. Lineage (GTDB taxonomy): Bacteria > Chloroflexota > Anaerolineae > UBA7937 > B3-Chlor > CAYGAW01. Next base: position 49,801 of record CAYGAW010000194.1, on the reverse strand, counting down.
TTGCAGCACATGGAAGCCCTTCGGCTCTGTCGCGAGGGTGAAGCAGGCATACTGGTTGAAGAAGGAGCGACGGAGCTGGATGGCGAACTGCCCATCAACCCATCCGGAGGGAGCCTGGGGGTGGGTCATCTTCTGGATGCGTCAGGTCTGGCGAGGGTCTTGGAAGTGGTGCTGCAACTGAGGGGCGAAGCTGGAGAGCGACAGCTGGAAAACGTGGAGACCGGCCTTGCTCTTGGCTGGCGCAGTATCCCCACGACCAGTGGTGCAGCAGTAATCCTCAGCATTTGAGCAATGCCGTCGGTCTGTCATCGGGAGATGGGCCGGCGCTGAGGGCTGGGTAAGGAGGCTAGCAATGGGTATGAGAAAGGTCGCAGTCGTAGGAGCAGGCATGACCAAGTTCGTGCGGAGGGCACAGGAGACTGGAAGAGAACTGGCTTTTCAGGCGAGCAGGATGGCTCTCGACTCCAGTGAGATGACTCTCGATGACATAGATGCCGTGGCTTTGGGAACGGCGCCCGACGCCTTTGATGGCCTGCACATGAAAGGAGAATACCTGAGCGACGGGGCCGGTGCGTGGAACAAGCCGTATATGCGGAGTTACGTGGGCGGCGGTACTGGCGTCTTCGCGGCCATTCAAGGCTGGTACCATGTGGCCTCAGGGCTGTTCGACACCTGCCTTGTGGTGTGTGAGGAGAAGATGTCCAGCTGCAAGCCTCACCCGCAGGGAGCTTTTCTAACCATCTTCGATCACACCACGGAGCGAGCCCTGGAGCCCAATCTAGTCTGGATCTTCGCCCTGGAGATGAACCGCTACATGACGGTACACGGCATAGAGAAGAAGGATATCGCCCGCGTGGCAGTGAAGAACAAGCGTAATGCCCTGGACCACCCTTGCGCGCAACTCGCTGCCGACATCACTGTGGAAGACGTCTTGAACTCCGAAGTCCTAGCGTGGCCCGTGCAGAGACTCGATATCAGTCCCACCAGTGACGGCGCCGTGGCTATTGTCATGGCAGCGGAGCATGTGGCCAAGCGGCTTACCGACAAGCCGGTCTGGGTCAGGGGCGTCGGTTGGTCCCTGGATACCGCCTACTGGACCAATCGTGACCTGTACTATCCCAAGTACGTAGAGTACGCCGCTCGCATGGCGTACGACATGGCCGAGATCAAGGAGCCCCGCAAGGAGATCCATGTCGTGGAGCCGTACGACCCCTTTGACTACAAAGAACTGCATCATCTGGAAGGTCTTCTTCTGGCCGACAAAGGGGACGCTCCGCGTCTTACCGCCGAGGGTGTGACCGCACGAGATGGCAACATGCCGGTTTGTCCCTCAGGCGGCATGCTCGGAGTGGGCAATCCCATCGCAGCGGCTGGGCTGATGAAGATCTCAGAGATCTTCTGGCAATTGCGCGGAGAAGCAGGCAAGAGACAAGTTCCTGGCCAGCCTAGAACAGGCCTGGCTCAGTCGTGGGGCGACCTGATGCAGGTCGGATGTGTTGTGATATTGGGAGTGTAGCCCCCAGTACATGCAGGCCGATCAAACCGTAGGAGGTTGGATAAATGAGCGCCAACATAGAGGAGTTTCCTGGTACGCCGCTCAGGCAGGCCGACTTGGACGAGGGGAACGTTCTTACTGCCCATTGGAAGCCAAGACTGGAATACGGCTGGGATGCGGGAGTTGCTATCAGCCGCTATCTAGCGGAGTTGAAGAATGGGCGGATCATCGGCATCACGTGCAAGCGCTGTCGGCGTACAGTTGTCCCTCCCAGAGTAGTCTGCGAGTGGTGCTGGGAGCCCATGGATGATTGGGTGTATCTGAAGGACAGAGGCACCGTCAACACCTTTTCAATCTGCTACATACGCTGGGATGCCAGCAGAGCGAAGACGCCGCAAATCCCCGCGGTGATCGAGATAGATGGTGCCTCCAAGGGTGCCGGGATCTTACACCTGCTAGACGAGGTCGATCCTGATGATGTCTCAATCGGCATGAGGGTGCAAGCTGTGTGGAAGCCAGCCGAAGAGCGCACGGGCTCCATCACAGACATCAAGTACTTCAAACCTTTGTGAGCGGGGACACGGCTCACATGAGCCGTCTTCCTTCCTTTTGGCAGGATCCAGGGAGGCATTGCCATGTCGCTTATTGAGCGGATAACCAGTTCTCGAGACGCGAAGGTCTGGTACGGCGACATGCCGATAGAGAGCCTGTACACTGTCGGCATCGCTGGGGAGAAGTTCTTCCGTTCCATCAAGGATCGGGGCGTGATCTTGGGCAGCGCCTGCCCCGTGTGTAGCCTGACCTACGTACCGCCCGCGATGTACTGTGAACGGTGCTTCACAAAGTTGGAGGAGTGGGTAGAAGTCGGCAACTCAGGGACAGTCTACACCTTCACTGTGCTCGCCCGGTCATTGGACAACGAACCATTGGATGAGCCTCAAATACTGGCTCTGATCAAGATGGAGGGCGTGCACGGCGGTCTGGTCCACAGACTGGGCGAGGTCAAGCCCGAGGAAGTTAAGATCGGCATGTCGGTTGAGGCCGTCTTCAGACCCAAGAAAAAACGAGAGGGCTCCATCTTGGACATCGAGTACTTCAAGCCGGCGTAGACAGCGTTCCTCGCTTGCGCACGGAACCTGCGTCGGGGATCGTGGTCTTGGGTGTGCATTGCGTGTAGGAATCACTAGGAGGTGCAGGAGGATTCTGCATCATGGACTTTCAGCTCACTGAAGAACAAAGGATGATCCAGGAGATGGTGCGTGATTTCGCCGAGAACGAGATCATGCCCATCGCCGCCAAGATGGATCAGGAGGGCGAGTTCCCCTCCGAGACCTTCAAGAAGATGGGCGAACTGGGGATCTTGGGCCTGCCGTGGCCGGAGGAATACGGTGGCGCAGGTGCAGATACGGTGTGCTATGCCATAGCCACGGAAGAGATCTCGCGGGCCTGTGGCTCACATGGCCTTTCCTACGCAGCCCACATCTCCCTTGGCAGCTCTCCCATCTATCTCTTCGGCACCGAGGAACAGAAGAAGAAATACCTTACCCCTCTGGCCAGAGGTGAGGCCATTGGAGCCCTAGGTCTGACTGAACCGGAGGCCGGTTCCGATGCTGGTTCGACGAAGACGACCGCCGTTCTCGATGGCAAGGAATGGGTCATCAACGGCGCCAAATCGCTGATCACCAACGGTCCCGTAGCGGAGATAGCGATCACCGTCGCCAAGACCGATCCCTCCGCTTCGGGTTCTCATGGGATATCGACATTCATAGTGGAAACAGACAGACCGGGGTTCTCCGTGGGCAAGGTCGAGGACAAGTTTGGACTGAGAGCTTCCCCCACCTCGCAGCTCTTCTACGAGGACTGTCGCATTCCCAAAGAGAACCTACTGGGCAAAGAGGGAGAAGGCTTTCGACAGATACTGGAGGTCTTGGACGGCGGTCGCATCAGCATAGGGGCGATGGCACTCGGGTTGGGTCAGGCCGCCCTGGAAGCCTCAATCAAGTACGCCAAGGAGCGTCACCAGTTTGGCCGTCCCATCGGCGATTTCCAGGCCGTTCAATGGATGATAGCTGACGCGGCAACCAGGATGGACGCAGCACGCCTATTGGTGTACAAAGCGGCGTACTTAGAGGACCAGGGAAAGAAGTTCACGAAGGAGGCGGCAATGGGCAAACTCTTCGCTTCAGAGGCCGCTGAACTCGCTTGCTATAACGCCATACAGATCCACGCTGGCTACGGGTACACCAAGGACTACCCTGTGGAGCGATACTATCGGGACAACCGGCTCACCCAGATAGGTGAGGGGACCTCAGAGATTCAAAGGCTGGTAATTGCTCGCCAGATACTGGATGTAAGATAGCGGCACGGGTGTCGCCGACATTCTCACTCCCCTCCTACTCCCTCTTGCGGAATGCAAGACGCAGAGGCGAGCCCTCAAAGCCGAAAGCCTCTCGCAACCGATTCTCCAAGTAACGACGGTAAGTAAAGTGGACGAGCCTGGGATCGTTCACGAACAGGACGAAGGTAGGAGGCGCCACTCTGACCTGCGTCGCATAGTAGATTCGTAGACGCTTGCCCCGCTTGGACGGCGGTGCATGCAGGGAGACAGCATCTTCTACGAGCTTGTTGAGCTCTGCCGTCGGTACCCTGAAGGATCTCGCTTGCTGAACCGCCAGAGCAAGACCGATCGCCGTTCCCACACGCTGACCTGTGACGGCGGAGACGAAGACCAAGGGCGCATAGGAAACGAACTTGAGCGCTCGTCTGATCTCGCGGGTGTAGTGATCCATCGTGTAGGCATCCTTGTCGATGAGGTCCCACTTGTTGACCACCAGAACGATACCCTTGCCCTCTTCGACCACGTAGCCGGCGATGTGACCATCTTGGGCTGCAACGCCCTCCGTGGCGTCTATCAGCAACAACACTACGTCGGCGCGCTGAATAGCCCTCAAGGCACGAATCACGCTATATCGCTCGATGCCCGGCGCAACACGGCCGCGCCGTCGAATCCCAGCAGTGTCAATCAAGGTCACACTCTGACCATCCCATTCCATGAAGCTATCGACGGCATCCCTCGTCGTGCCTGGCTGTTCATCAACAATCATGCGCTCTTGACCCACAATGGAGTTGAGAAGGGAGGATTTCCCAACATTGGGTCGACCCACTATGGCGAACTTGATCCCCTCTAGCGGCTCCTCTGGTGGCTGCGGCGGCAAGATGCTCAACACAGCGTCCAGAAGCTCTCCCGTGCCAGTGCCGTGGAGCGCCGAAATGGGGTACGGATCGCCCAAGCCCAACTCGTAGAACTCCACGGCCGCACGACGACGGGCCTCATTGTCAGCCTTGTTGGCTGCGAGGAGCACCGGTTTGTTCGAGCGCCGCAAGAGTTGCGCGATCTCAAAGTCGCTCGCAGTTACCCCATCCTTGACATCGACCAAATGAATGATGACGTCCGCCTCGGCAATGGCAATCTTCACCTGGTCACGCACCAAAGCCAGAAGGTCACCCCTGGAGTCGGGTAGGAGGCCTCCTGTATCTATGAAGGTCAGGGCACGGCCTCCCCATTCAGTGTCCGCGTAGATCCTATCCCGCGTGGTGCCCGGCACGTCTTCCACGATGGCCAGGGGTTCGTCGATCAGGCGGTTGAAGAGAGTGGATTTGCCGACGTTGGGACGACCGACGAGGGCCACCAACGGCTTGGTCATGATTCCCGAATCACTACCTCGAGTTGGTCCGGAAGAATGGCCTGTACTACCAGCGAGCTGGGCCGGACAACCATGAGGGGCACGAAGTGGGTACCGGGTCCGTAGTCCGAAAGATCCAACACCACGCGAACGTCTCCCGCCTCCAGAGCCTCAAGCTCTGACAGAGGCCCCGAGAGGATGACCTGCACCGTGTCCGGCGAGAAGTCAGCCTCCAACCCTCTCCCCAAGCCCTGGACCACAGGAGTGAGTTGTACAGTCTGTCCACCCAGGACTGGGGACACCTCAATGAGGGCTTGCACGGTGGGAACGTCCTCCAGCGGAGACACACCTTCTGGAAACAGAACGGGCACCTGCTGCGAGATGTCCTCGCGGGCACCTTCGACATCGATGGGAGATGTCTCCAGGTAGCCGGGTATCTCACTGACGGTCGCAGGATCTCCGACAACGGTGATGGTGGGCGGGTTGACACTAATGCTGCTGATCCAGTATCCTGGGGCGGGCGTTCCTTCAGCGACTGTCTTGATGGACAGTTCTCGAAAGCCTACTCTCTGTTCGATGGGGACGGTGACTCTGGCCGACTCAGGGTCAAGCTGCACCCCTAAGACTGCGTTACCCACCTCGTCTGTCGGTGTCAGAGAGACCGCACGCTCGAAGGTATCCTTCTCACCCCTAAGGTATAACTCCGCCGTGGCCTCCACTACCTGGTCCACTAGGCTGGCGGGCCCGCTGAGTGTTACATGACTTGGATCCACCACCGGACGGCCCATCTCGTATCCCAGCGCAGGATCGCCGTAGATGCTGACCGTTGCAGGCACTATCTTCTCCAGCCTACGGTCCAGCCGGAGAGTGAGCACACCGGGCGACGTCTCCAGAATCCTCACCAGACTACCCGCGGGCTCAACCTTCACCGGGACTTCATGTAGTCCCACATCCAGGCCCTCCAGGTCCACGTAGGCCCTGAAACTGCTGACCCTTAAGTCCTCCCAGACGGACTCTGGAGCTCGGACTTTGGCGGTGACACCTTCCTCTATCCCACCGACGATCACCAGGCCCTCCCCTCTGTTGATCACCTCCACCGGTATGTCCTCAGGCAAGAACGCTTCGACAAAAGGGTTCTCCTGAATAGTGGCCGCTATCCAGACCATCAACGCCAGGATTAGTGCCATTATCATCAAGCTTAGACTGCCGATAGTGAAGAAACTTCGTGTCATATCCCTTACTAGATTGTCAGCATACGTGGCTTGCCCAGAACCACAGCCCCTACCAAAGTCCTATTGTCGGTTGGCCCGTCTTGAGAGATTGCCGCTCCACTGGCGCCTGTACGAGGTTCGCAGCAATTCCCTCAAGCGGGATTCATCCAAGTTACTGACCAACCGTCCGTAACGCGCCAGCGAGATCGTTCCTGTCTCCTCAGACACAATGGTCGCCAGAGCATCGCTTTGCTCCGTGATGCCCACAGCTGCCCTATGCCGCAGCCCCAAACCACGGGGCACGCGACTGGTCTCCGCCAACGGCAGGATGCAGGCGGCGGCGACGATTCTGTCGCCTCTGATGATGGCTGCGCCGTCGTGCAAGGCAGTGTTCGGCTGGAAAATGGTCAGCAGCAGCTCAGCAGACACCTCCCCGTCTATGGGCACTCCGGTGTCCACGAACTCCTGCAGACCAGTCTCGCGCTCCAGCACGATCAGAGCCCCATGCTTTCGCTCCGAGAGCAGTTGCGCCGCTCCTGCGATATGCCGACTAGCCTTGATGCCTTCGGCTTCGGTCGAGGACAGGGTAATCAGGCCTCCCCCTCGTCCAAGCCGCTCCAAGGCCCGACGAAGCTCCGGCTGAAAGATGACCGGTACGGCCACTAGAAGTGCAGGAAGCGTATTGCGAATCAGCCAGTTGAAGGCGGTCAGGGAGAAGAAGTTGCTGGCCAGCACCACGGCGATGGCGAGCAGCAAAACTCCCCTCATCAAAGCCATGGCCCTGGTTCCCCTAACCAGGAAAAGGAGGCCCCAGAAGATGGCTGTGACAATTACTATGTCGACGAGATCTCTCAGCTGAAAATGCGAGAGTATCCATAGAATGTCGGACACGTCACTCCTCGCAGCGCGAACCGGCGGTCGTTCGCAGCTATCACGCAGCTCACACTCTGTTGGTCTCCTCGCCTAGGTCCCGCAAGAGTTGCGTATACCCCTCCACCTCATCGGGCTGCAAAGAAATGATGGTCCGAAGCGTCTCCTTGGCATCCTCCTTGCGCCCAGCCTCTAGCTGGAGTTCTCCCAGAGTGTCCAACTCCACGATAGCTTCTTTGGTCCTCCCAAGCTCGATGTAGACTCTGCTCAGCCGTGATCGCAGAGAGATATCTTTCGGATTTGCGGCAACCAGTTCCTGAAGAAAGTTGGTGATCTTCTGGAAGTCTCCCAGCTTCCCGTAGTGGACGATCAGGGCATCCAGCTCCTTCAAGGCGACTTCCTCCTTCCCAAGCTTCCACTGTAGCTCTACGAACCGGAGCCTCGCCTGTTCATCACCCGGAGACAACTGTAGGATCTTCTCGTAGATGGACAATGCCCTCTTCCACTGCACTCGCTGCACATGAAGGTCGGCAGCGCGATGCAGTATCCTGACCTCCCACTCGCTGGCGTTTGCCGTCCGGGGAAGCAAACCCAAAGCCTCTTCGTACTTGTCCAGGGCCGTGTCTACCCGCGCCAGTCGATAGTAGCTTTCGCCCAATGCCATGTACTGATCCAGCGCCGAATCGATCATATCGTGCTCTATCAGCAAGTCGATCAGCTTCTCCCGGATTGATATGCTCATCGGTGCCGCCTGCAGCGCTCGCCGGTAAACCTCGATGGCCTTGCGTGGGCTATCCCGCATGAGGTATGCGTCAGCAATGGAGGCGTACTTGCTCACAGCTTCCTCCGCCTTGCCTTGGTGGGCAAATATCTCCGCTAGCCTCAGGTGCAACGGCAGGTACGTCGGGGCGATCCGTATGGCCCTATAGCATTCCTCCAGCGCAATGAACGGCGCGTCATTCGTCAGATATTCCCGGCTCCTCACCATGATGTCCAGCAGTTCATCGCCGCCAGGAAGCTCCAAGAACTCAGGAAGGATGGGAATAGTCCCCTCTTCCGCCATGCAATCGAGCTTCCGACGCGCCTCCGCAACCCTGCTGTTCCAGTCGCTGCCGCTAAGGAACTCGGTCAAAGCGTGAACAAGCACATGGGTTTGCCGTCCATCGCCTTGACCTCGATGACTATCAGACACAACCTGGTAGGAGCGAGCTAGTTCGTCGGCACGGTCCTCCCCCACGGATTCCAAATCCATGATCATCATCGCCTGGAGGAAATGATACAAAGCTTGATCGACCTCCCCTCGGGACCAATGACACTGACCCAGGGCCAAATGACTTGGCAGTCGATACTCTGAGACCTCCAGTGTCTTCTCTAGCAGTTCGATGGCCTCTTCGAGACGAGAGCGCGCCCTGTGGAGAAGTCCAAGGTTGAAGAGTACCTCAACGCGGGTGACTCCCATTTCAACCGCCTGCTCATAGTAGCTAAGGGCCTCATCCACCTCCCCCCGAGAGTGAGAATCAACCGCCCTGCCAATGATGGTCGCGATCTCCGGCGAGCCCTCTGACCCAGGTTCAAACCCGTCCAGCTCCGTACCGATCATCGCATCAACCAGCTCTTCATCTCCCAAGAGCGCCTCTGCCAAGCGAGCAAGCGTCTGTTGGACCGCCAACTCCACCGGACCCAGTTCCTCTCTTCGCACGACTAGCGTCTCAGCAGCGAGTCCTGCCTCTGCGTCGGAAACCATGCGCTCCAGGAGGGAACGAGCTCCTTTGTTCCCAGCATCGAGGGACAGCACTCGCTGACAGTACTCAACTGCACGGTCGTACTCACCATCCCCGTGATGCAGGCGGGCTAGAGCCAGATATTCCTTGACCGCCTCGCCAGTGTTGGATCTGAACGCATACGCCTCCGCCAGCCTCCGACGGGCTTGTTTGTTGACTGGCCGCAGGCGCACCGCCTCCTGCCAAGCTTCCAGAGCCCGCCCCAAGTCCTTCCGCTGCACGGACAGTTCACCAAGGGTCGTCCAAGCCTCCACAGCATCCGTGACCCGACCCAGTTCTTCGAGGATCTCGGCCACCTTTTGCCTGGCCTCGGCATCATCTGGTCCCAGCTCGCAGACCTTTCTGTACTCGCGCAAGGCCTCCCTCAGCCTACCGTCCTTGAAGTAGGCAAACGCCAACCCGCTGTGAGCAGTCGCATCGTCCGGAAACTGGGTGATGGCTACCTCATACTGTTCGATGGCTTTCATCCATCGTTTTTCCCACGCGTAGCTGTGTGCTTTCTTGACCGCGTTCTCAAAGGCTGCTCGGTCCCCGGCCATTTTTCCTCGAATAGCTCCAGCGGCTTCCTTGCGATCCGTCAACTCTCATCTACAGGTGCAGGTCCTCGCCCCGCGACACCTGGCCACGAAGCTCCGCCGACCTGTCAGCCAGCCATCAGTGTTTGCAGTATCGCTTTCTGGAGATGCATCCTGTTCTCCGCCTGATCCAGCACCACCGACTGCGGACCGTCAAGTACCTCATCGGTGATCTCTTCGCCCCTATGTGCGGGAAGGCAATGCATCACCATCGCGCCTGGTTTGGCCAAAGCCACTAGCTCGCTGTTGACCTGGTACGGGCGGAAGATGGGAATGCGTGTGTCTCGCTCCTCTTCCTGACCCATACTCACCCACGCATCTGTGTAGATTATGTCTGCGCCGTTCACTGCGGAACGAGGGTCACCATCGAGCATCACCTCGGCACCTGTTTCCTGAGCAAACGCTCTCGCCTTCCTCACAACCTCTTCATCGGGCTCATAGCCCGGCGGGGTCGATACCCTGATCGCCATGCCTAGCTTGCTGGCTGCGAAGAGAAGCGAATGCGCCACATTGTTCCCATCACCCACAAAGACCAAAGTCAAATCAGGCAAGGAGTCCGTCTTCTCGCGGATGGTGAAGATATCGCTCAGCACCTGGCAGGGATGCACATAATCCGAAAGGCCGTTGATGATCGGCACCGAAGCGTGACGGGCGAGTTCCTCTACATCGCTGTGGGCGAAGACGCGGGCCATGATGCCATGGGCGTACCTGCTCAGGACGCGGGCAACATCTGCCACGCTCTCGCGTTGACCCAGCTGGATCTCCTGAGGCGAGAGATACATGGCCGCGCCTCCCAAGTGCAACATCCCCATCTCGAAGGAAACGCGTGTTCGCAAGGACGGCTTCTGGAAGATCATCGCCAGCGTCTTACCTGCCAGAACAGGCTTGTTGCCTCCTCCTCTCCATTCACGCTTGAGATCCGCGGCCAGATGCAGCAATTGCCAGATCTCGTCCGTCGAAAGGTCCTCGATGCTGATGAGATGCTGCATCCTCGTCTCCCTCCGCTGCATAGTATATCACAAGACGATGTCCAGAAAAAGGCCTCAGCCTCTGACGACGGTGTTCGCCAGCGTTCCTATCCCCGCGATCTCCACCTCCACTCTGTCTCCGGGCCTCAGTTCACCAACCCCAGCTGGGGTGCCCGTGAGGATCACGTCTCCAGCCTCAAGGGTCATCACAGCAGAGACATGGCTGATCAACTCCTCTACGGGAAAGATCATCTCCCTCGTGGAACTTCTCTGACGCACCTCGCCATTGAGCCGAGTGCAGATAGTCAGATCGGTAGGGTCCGCATCGGTGGAGATGATGGGGCCGATGGGACAGAAGGTGTCAAAACCCTTCGCTCGTGTCCATTGACCATCGCGCCTCTGAAGGTCGCGAGCCGTCACATCGTTGGCGCAGGTGTAGCCAAGCACGTGTTTCAGAGCACCATCCGGAGACACACCCTTGGTGCGCCGTCCTATTACCACCGCCAACTCGCCTTCATAATCCACCCTTGTCGAAAGAGTTGCAGGATAAACTATGCTCTCCTCGTGAGCCAGAACAGCACTCGGGGGTTTCAGGAAGAACAGTGGCTCCCTGGGTACACTGGCTGCCACCTCCTCGGCATGAGAGAGGTAGTTGAGTCCAACGGCTACGATCTTTGTCGGGGTACAAGGGGTCAGACAACTCGCACCAACGAGACCCACGACCTCGGTCCCTGGCGCCCACTGGCCGAAGGGGTCTCCCTCCAGCCAATAGAGCCCATCGTCGTCGAGAGACGCCCATCCTGTCTTGCCGCCCGAACACAGCCTGATCAGTCTCATGCTCTGACTGCCCAAGGATTCGCAGAGCGCGAAATGGCGTGCCACCAAAGCACATCAAGACAGCGCAGGTCCCTCGGTGCCCGAATCCAGAAGGACGACCAGACTCTCAGACTGCTATGCTCGATCGTGCAGATAGCCTTCGATCCCCATTCTGCGCTGGTGGTTGAAGCGCCCACAGGGTTCTGCGCCAGCTCCGCTAGCACCAGGCAAGCCGAGCCCTCCGAACGCCCCGGCGGGATCCAGACAGCTCTCTTCCAGCGCCGAAGCTACCCAGCATGCAAGGTGCTACCACCTCACCCCGCGGGGTCAGCGAAGTCCAACAGCTAGTGCTGGCGTCGGTGCCGCTGGCATTCAGTGCGGAGCCAATCGTGTGTTCGCCATCATTATAGCACCCTCCCCATCCCGCGCAAGCAAGACTAGCCCCTGTCACGAAGCGCCGTAATGTCTGGACAACGCTCAGGACTTGCCGTATAATCGGTCGTGTCTCTTTGCGCTTGACTGGCCGCAGTCGGAGGCAGGCAGGGCTAGCACACACCGTCACACTGAGTTGAGAGCGCAGCCAAGTCCCAAGTCCGATACGGACACCTCTCGAGTATTCGCGTAACAGACTGCCCGCCCAGCTGCTACGGAACACTTCATCCGAGGATCGTAGAGCTTGACAACAACATACAGAGTCACGCTCCCCGTCTTCGAGGGTCCCCTTGCCCTGTTGCTGCATCTTATCGAAGAGCGAGAACTGGATATCACCAAGGTTTCCTTGGCTGCTGTGACGGACCAGTATCTCGATTACATCAGCACGCTGCAAAAGCTGGAGGCTGAGAAGCTGGCCGACTTCCTGGTTATCGCCGCCAAGCTCCTCCTCATCAAGTCCCGCATTCTCCTTCCACAACCACCTGAAGAGGAACCAGACGAAGATGAGGAAGATGTGGGTGAGGAATTGGTGAGACGGCTGATCGAGTACCGCAAATTCAGAGACGCAGCGCATGAGCTCAGAGCCAGAGAGGAACAAGGTCTGAGGGCCTATGCCCGTCTCCTGCCTCTACCAGAGCTGGAGAGAAGCTTGCGGCTGGAAGGCGTCACTCTGGATGCTCTGTTGGAGGCCGTCCGACAAGCGATGCTGTCCCGACCAGTGTCGTCGGCGGACGAAGTAGTGACTCCTCTTCACATCTCCCTCCCCGAGAAGATCGCCAACCTGGAAAGACTCGTGGCCGAACGGCACAGCTTCAGTCTCAACGAGCTTCTCGCGCAGGCCACATCTCGTATGGAGATCATCGTCATCTTCCTGGCCCTGCTGCAACTCATCAAGAGACGCAGAGTGCTAGTGGAACAGCGAGAATTGTTCGGCGAGATCATGGTGAGCGCCCCTGATCAGATGGAAGGAGAGTGACCCCGGCGCGCGGAGTAGGTGAGTGTTGGCCATTTCTCCAGCAGCACATGGAACTCGCATGAGGTGTCGACACTCTGCCTGATGGCAGCTGGGACTCGACGCGAGTTCAGGCCGTCGCCGCTTCCCTAGAAGGTGGAGAATTCGGTGAGTGCCAGGTCAAGAGCCTCCTCATCCGAGGCGAGTGCAAGCAGCACTTCCTGGCCCTGGCGGCCTAGGTAGGTCACCTGTAGTTCAGTGCGCCACTGTTTCCGCTCTGTATCTTGTACAAGACTGCGACCGGCCCCGGACCTCTGCATGAAGGTAGCGTATGCAGAGAAGAACTCCTGAGCCTCGTCTGTGGTGTCCCAACTCGTCCGCACGATGAGGAGATATCTACCACGGTCCTCACTGGTCAAGAACACGACTCGATCCCCTGCCCAGCCCTCCGCTGCCATCAGCGCTTCCTCGCTGCTGAGCTCCCTCTCCAGATAAACCCGGATGAAGAGTTCGCCAAAGGTATCTCGTCTCAGCTCTAACCATCCAGCTCCCACTGCACCAGGCAAATCACCCACCTCGGGGATCCGGCCGACCTCACCAGCCAAGTACTTGTCGGGGTGCATGATTTGCTCGGTGCTCTGAGGTGGATGCCGAAAGGCCTCGTTGAGCCGATCCCAGCCGCCCTGCTCGACCAGAGCAGCAACGAACACAAGCCCTTGATCATACGGGAACCACGCCGTCTCTCGGATGACGCCGGGCGCCTCTTCGTACTCTCCCTGCTCCACTTCCTGGATAGCCTTCAATAGATCGATACGTTCAAATTGCATCTGGAACAGGTGTTGGAACGCATACTCTATCATCACCAGGGTCGCGTCCCCCTCGATGAGTGCCTGCAGCGCCAAGAGCGAATCGGTCGTCCGGGCCCGTCCCTGAAGTGAGTCGAGATCGAAGTGCTGGTCTTGCAGGGCGTGTGTGAATTCGTGGGCAAAGGTGACTTCTAACCACAGGTCACTTGTATACCGATCAAGGATCAGATATATGTCCTCCGTCTCCGTGTCGTACAGACCAGCCAAATACTCCCGCTGTATTTCGACTTGATTCTCGGCCAGCTCATAGCCCTCATCTATCAGCCCCAGCACCCGGTACATTCTCTCAGCGATCTCCATCTCCTCGAGGTATGCGTCCCGCCGGTAGACATCCATCAGGTACTCTTCCAAACGATAGCGGGTGAAGGTCTGCCTCTGGGTCTCCCGCAGAGGCTGAAGGGCCCTGAGTTCGCTTACTCTTGTCTCTATCTCATCATATGCCCCTTCATTGATGATGGGGAAACCCGGTATGCGCGCATCCGGCACGACCAGTGTGTTCGTCGGCACTGGCGTCTTCGTGGCAGTGGGTGTGACGGTAGGAGGCACCGCAGACTCGGGAACGGTAGTAGTCGTCTCGGTCGGTAGATGCGGCATCATGGCGGCGGGCCCGACCTGCGGCGAGGCTGGGATCAGCATCGTCCCGCCCAACATGAGCGCCACCACACAGACGGACAGAGTGATCCCGGCTAGAGCGGTGATGCCTGTGTAGAGTGCGCAACTCCTACCAATGCCGCGAGCTCCACCGTCAGCTTCGACCGCCGTCCTCTCCTCCAACCCAGGCGAACGGCTCTCGGGGGATGCTTCCGGCACTGATACTGCCGGGACTGGCTCGTGTGCTGGCGCGGCGTCGGCCAGCAGCAGCTCCAGGCCCTTCCAGGCAAGTTCGTTGCGCGGGTTGATCTCCACCACTCTCTTCAAGCACTCGATCCTGCCTTGGTCAGGCAGCACAGCGCTCATCCACAGCCACGCCTTCTCGTTCTCAGGCTCCAGGGCAACCACCTCGGACAGCAGCTCAAGCGCGTCCTGCGACCGCCCGGCCTTGACAGCCGCTATCCCCTCCGTGAGCAGCCGCTCAACATGTGACTCCGATGCCATTGTCAGCCTCTGGATGTGGTGTGCGAGAAGGAGGAAGCCCACCCCGGATTCAGTGCGCTGCCGTCAAGGGTCTCGGCGCGGGGTGCCTCCCCGCCTGATAATGGCACGAACTCTGCCCTCCCAAACCTTAAATTTCCCTCGAACCGTGGGGATGGCAGCCTTTGGCTATTGCCAAGTGGTGAGTTTTGGTGTATAATTGTGGGAAAACGTGGGCCAAAGTGGGACAACCGGGCCGATAATCGCCCAGCAACCAAGCCGAAGTGGGGCGGAGTAGCACAAATGTTCCTCGGCGAATACGTGCATAACATTGATAGTAAGGGAAGGCTAACACTCCCGGCCAAGTACAGGGCAGAGCTTGCAAAGGGTGTGGTAATCACGCGCGGAGTGGAACGCTGCCTCCTGGTTTTCCCTGTGGACGCGTGGGAGACCCTCGCCAACGACATCACCAGTCTACCCTTTGCCCGGAAAGACGCACGCATCTTCAATCGCTTCTTCTTTGGGGGGGCCAGTGAGTGCGCCCCGGACAAACAGGGCCGCGTCCTTCTGCCGAACAACCTGCGTTCATATGCAAACCTTGACGGCGAGACGATCATCGTTTGCCTCGACAAGCACATGGAAATATGGAACCCCGAACGATGGCGTCAGGCCGAGGAAGACATGGAGGAGAAGATCGAGATCATCGCCGAAGGGCTTGCCGAGCTCGGAATACTATGATGATGGGTGGGCGGATCCATAAGCCTGTCCTTCTGCAAGAGGTACTGGATGGCCTTGAGATCAAGCCAGGCGCGACATACATAGACTGTACCATCGGAACTGGCGGACATGCAAGGGGAATCCTGGAGAGATCCGCACCGGATGGCAGACTGCTGGGCATTGACATTGATGCCGCAGCGATTGAACTGGCGCGGCAGCAACTCAAGTTGTACGAGGGGCGCTTCGAGCTAGTCCATGCGAGTTTCTCTCGATTGCAGGAGACCGCTTCACGGCGGGGTTACACTCCTGCGCGTGGCGTACTGTTGGACCTTGGTGTATCGTCCGTGCAACTGGAGCAGGAGGAGCGGGGGTTTTCCTTCCAGAAGGAAGGGCCGCTGGACATGCGGATGAACCGCGACGAGAACATCACCGCAAGTCATCTGGTCAACGAACTCAAGGAGTCGGATTTGGCTGACATACTGGTCAGATACGGAGAGGAACCTAAGGCCAAGGGGATAGCTCGGACCATTGTGCGGAACCGACCTGTTCGGACAACCACGGAATTGGCAAGCCTCGTGGCTCGAGCGGCGGGGCGGCGGCGAAGACTGCATCCGGCGACGCGCACCTTTCTGGCACTGCGCATCGCTGTGAACAAAGAGTTGGAAGCTCTGTCCGACGTCTTGCCGCAGATACTGGACGTTTTGACCACAGGGGGGCGGATGGCGGTGGTCACCTTCCATTCCTTGGAAGATCGCCTGGTGAAAGCGTTCATGACCCAAGAGTCCAGAGATTGCATCTGCCCGCCCGAACTGCCAATCTGCGCTTGCGACCACCGTCGCACTCTACAGATTGTGACTAAGAAGCCTCTTCGCCCGTCTTCGGAGGAGATCGAGGACAACCCTCGGTCTAGGAGTGCCAAGCTGAGAGTGGCCGCTCGTCTCTAGTCAAGGAGTCCACTGCCATGAAAAGGGAACCCGTGTATCTTCCCAGGATTCGAATCAGAAGTGACGTCGATGGACGGCCTGTTTGGCGCTTCACTGGGAAGACCATGGGTCTTTTCGTTCTACTCCTTGTGCTGGGAAGTCTGGTAGGCTCTTTCTATCTGAACCAGGCGAGTCACACAGCGGCAGCGGGCATGGAGATCGTGCATCTCACCAGCGAGAGAGAGCGGTGGCGACAGGAGAACGCTCTGCTGCGCAAGCGCATATGTGAGATGGAGGCCTTGCCCAACGTCAAAGCGAGGGCCGCAGAACTGGGGTTCGTAGAGACCGACGCCGTGCAATACCTCACGATGCACAATCTTCCTGTGGAGGACTTGGATCACGGGTTCTCCCTGCCCGCCACTACAGGAGACGCCAGCCAGAACGAACTGGGTTCGCACGAGGTGGTGTGGTGGGAGGAACTGATGCTACGGTTTGAAACTTGGATGGATGTGCGGGATTGAAGCAGCGGCCTCACGTCGGTGAGGGGCACTGGCACGTCTGGCAGCAGAGAGTCTATCGGTGCCCTTGGAGGCGTGGATTGGAGGCCATGTCAGCTTGATGATGGAATCTGACGGGCCAGAGCACGGATCGAGAAGACGACTCATCGTCCTGTGGCTGGGCACCGTCGTGGGCGTCCTGATCTTGACGGGAAGGTTGTTCTACTGGCAAGTAGTGCGCCACAAGGACCTAAAGGAGGTCGGAGAGCGGTGGCAGTTGGTGGACGTGCCAATACCTGCCCAGCGCGGAACCATCTTGGATCGGCACGGCTTCGTACTGGCTATGGATGAGTATGAATTCGAGATCTTCGCCACACCGAGAGACATCCATGATCCCGAGGGGCTGGCTGCTGACCTGGCTCCAATCCTCGGCATCGATGAAAACGCACTCGTGACATCGCTGTCACGGACAAACGAACCTTCAGTGTCCTTAGTTTGGAATGCGCCACTCGAGGTGGCCAAGGGTGTGGAGGCGATCAGGGACCAATGGGGCACCGGGGCTATTGGCATTAGCCCAGCCAGGAAGCGCGCATACCCAGAACAGGAGATGGCTTGCCACCTTCTCGGCTTCGTAACGTACGACCATGAGGTCGACTACGATGCCTTCTACGGAGTTGAAGAGTTCTATAATGAAGAGCTACGGGGGCTCAGAGGCTCTTGGGGAGGCACAGGCGATTCTCCCAACCTGAGCATCAGGATCGGTTCCAAGAATGTCATTTTGCCTCAAGACGGCCGGCAAATCGTGCTTACAGTGGACCGCACAATACAGGGACTGGTGGAGGAGGAACTGCGACGAGGCCTCAGCGAATTCGGGGCGGAGAGAGGAACCGTCATCGTTATGGATCCTCGCACCGGAGCTATTCTGGCCATGGCCAGCTATCCCTGTTACGATCCGAACCCTGACCTTGACCGGCAGATTGACAAGGAGTTGTTCATCAATCCCGCCGTGAGCGAGAACTATGAACCGGGCTCAGTCTTCAAGGTTGTCACCATGGCAGCAGCACTTGATGCCGGCATCGTTGGGCGATACACCACCTACTACGATGAGGGTCGGATATACGTGGGCGGCCATCTCATCATGAACTGGGACCGGGACGCCTACGGGGTAGTGAGCATGACTGAGTTGCTGAAATACTCCCTGAATGTGGGGGCAGCCACTCTGACCACAAACTTGGGTCCCGAGAGATTCTACGACTATGTGAAGCGTTTCGGCTTTGGACAAACGACAGGGATAGATCTGCCCTACGAGTCGCCGGGTATCATGAGGGTACCCGGAGACGGCAGCTGGCGAGAGGGTGATCTGGGTACCAACGCTTTCGGTCAAGGGATAGCCGTCACACCAATACAGATGATCACCGCCGTTGCGGCCGTGGCCAATGACGGCGTACTTCCCAGACCGCATGTCGTGCAACGCATCGAACAAGATGGCCAGGTCATCAGAGAGTTCCACCCGGAAGGAGGTCAGCAAGTCATTTCTCCCTGGGTGGCACGGGAACTAACGGAGATGCTAGTGGATACGCTGGTGGGCAAGGAGAATCTCACCATACCAGGTTATGCCATAGCGGGCAAGACTGGCACGTCGCAGATCCCTGTGACCGGAGGGTATCATCCCGTGGACACAATAGGCGCATTCGTGGCTTATGCCCCAGCTGACGATCCTCAGTTCATCATCTTGGTTAAGATGGACAGACCTCGGGAGTCCCCGTGGGGCACCGTGGTGGCAGTCCCCGTGTTCAGGCGAATTGCGGAGAGGCTGTTCGTCTATCTGGGCATCCCGCCTGACGACGTGAGGATGGCGAGCACCTCCTAGGGCGGCGAGACGAGGAGAATACATGCTCACATTGGGAGCAATCTGGCGAGCGATAACTGGACAGGAGATAGCCGAACCAGAAGCGGCGGGTGTTCGCTTTCCAGACGTGGTTATCGACTCGCGGGAAGCCTCCACGGGCAGCGTGTTCGTAGCTCTGCGGGGCGAGAAGGATGACGGGCACAACTATGTCCAAGACGCCTTTCAACGGGGAGCGTCGTTGGCGATTGTGGAGAGGACGATCGACGGTGTCCAACCCATCGTAGACATGACGCGACGCCCTCTGCCGTCGCCACCGTCTCCGTTTGCGCCATCTCTTTGCCTCTTAGTTGAGGATTCGTTGAAGGCTCTCCAAGACGTGGCAGCTTATCACCGCAGACAGTTCGACGTTCGAGTAGTGGGAGTCACAGGTAGTATTGGCAAGACAACCACCAAGGAGGCCATACACTCGGTGCTCGCCAGGAGCTTTCCCACACTCAAGAGCGAGGAAAACCTGAACAACGAGATAGGCCTACCCCTGACACTGCTCGAACTGGAAGAGAATCACACCAAAGTGGTCTTGGAGCTAGGCATGTATGCCCTCGGCGAGATCGCTGAGCTTGCTGAGATTGCTCTTCCCCAGATCGGAGTGGTCACCAATGTGAGCTATTCCCATCTCGAGCGAATGGGGACTTTGGAAGCCATCGCGCAGGCCAAGGCTGAACTCGTCCAGGCCTTGCCCCCGGATGGGACCGCGATTCTGAACGGCGACGACCCTAGGGTGAAGGCCATGGCATCCTTGACCGATGCCCAGGTGCTCTACTACGGCCTGAACCCTGACTGCGATCTGCGAGCCAGTCACATCGAGAGCAGGGGGCTGGATGGCGTCCGCTTTCGCATGAACTACGGTCGTGAAACACTGTACGTTAAGATCCCGCTGCTGGGGCGCCACAGCGTCCATACGGCGCTGGCTGCCGCCGCCGTGGGCGTGACAGAGGGACAACCGTGGGGTCAGATCGTGGCCGGCCTACGGGACATGGCCGTGCAGCTGCGCCTGATAGCCACCCGCGGCATAAGAGGCTCGACCATCATCGATGATAGCTACAACGCTAGCCCGACATCCAGCCTCGCAGCCTTGAATCTGCTGGCTGAGCTAGAGGGGCGCAAGATCGCTGTACTGGGAGACATGCTGGAGTTGGGTTCCTACGAGGAAGAAGGACATCGTAAGGTTGGGCGTCGAGTGGCAGAGGTGGCTGACAAACTCGTCGCGGTGGGTGGCCTTGGCGCTATTATCGGTCGAGAAGCCATTGCCATAGGGATGAAGGAGGATGACGTCTTCTTCGCAGAGGACAACGAGGAAACAGTCGAGGTCCTACAGGATCTTGTGGCTGAAGGTGACTTGGTCTTGGTGAAAGGATCACGAGGCACGCACATGGAAGACATAGTCGCCGAACTTGGAGAGAAGTAATGGTCTTTGCCCTGACTTTGGGAGTCGCAACATGCTTCGTGGCCCTGCCCTTCGGCTACTTCCTGCTCAAATTCCTGCGAGCACATGGCATCGGCGAGCAGATTAGGATCGACGGCCCGACGTCCCATCAAATGAAGCTCGGAACGCCCACCATGGGGGGAATCACGATTGTGGTACCGGTTATCATCATGACTGCTCTCTTCAATCTAATTGGTCATGAATCGATGTTGCTGCCACTCGGCACCGTGGTGGCATGTGCCATCGTTGGAGCGATCGATGATTGGGCGGGGCTCAGAAGAGCACGAGATCCTGCGGCGGAAGAAAGAGGGTTGAAAGCACGGTACAAGATGGCATGGCTGGTTGCCATAGCCGTGGGAGCGACGGCCGTACTCTACTTCGTTTTCCGACTGGAGAGCTTTGCGCTGCCGTCCATACCCACCAAGTTCTCGCTGGGCTTATGGTATATACCCGCCTCGATATTCGTTATTGTGGCCACCGCCAATGCCGTCAATCTGACAGACGGGTTGGATGGCCTAGCCGGGAGCACATCAGCCATCGCCTTCGCGGCCTATGGTGTGATCGCCCTGCTGCAAGGCCAGCTCTACCTGGTTGCCTTCTGCTTCACCATGACGGGAGCGACGATGGCCTTCCTCTGGTACAACGCCTATCCCGCACAGATGTTCATGGGCGACACCGGGTCTCTGGCCTTGGGAGGAGTGCTGGGCGTGGTGGCCATGATGACCGGGCAATGGCTGCTGCTTCCCATAGTGGGCATCGTGTTCGTCGCAGAGACCTTATCTATGATATTGCAGGTGTGGTACTTCAAACTGACCGGGGGGAAGCGAATCTTCAAGATGACACCCCTGCACCATCACTTCGAGTTGCTGGGGTGGTCTGAGGTACACGTAGTGCAGCGATTCTGGCTTGTGAGCGTGTTGGCGGCCATGCTGGGCATAGCTCTGGCTCTACTATAGCACTTCCGGTTGCAACATGGCCTATGCCAAACCAAAGAGTAGCGATTATCGGACTGGGACGCGAAGGAACCGCTTTGGCGAAGTTCCTGACTCAGCATGGGGCAAAAGTCACCATCAGTGACATGAAGAGCGAAGAAGCACTGAGGGACAGGATAGAAGAACTCAAGGCCTTGCCGATCCAGTATGTGTTGGGAAGCCATCCCGACGAGTTGCTGGATACCGACATCATCTTTGTAAGCCCTGGTGTGCCACGGGACATCCCCATCCTTCTGGAGGCTCTGCGGCGAGGAGTGGCCCTCAGTAGTGAGACGAGGCTCTTCTTTAGCCTCTGCCCAGCACCGATCATCGGCGTCACTGGCAGCAGCGGGAAGACGACAACCACCAGCCTGGTAGGCGAGATCATGCGCGCAGCCGGATACCGAACCTTCGTGGGCGGGAACATCGGCTCCCCTTTGATAGGAATTGTGGAGGACATCCAACCCCTCGACAAGGTAGTCATGGAGCTATCCAGCTTCCAGCTTGAAGTTCTGGACCAAAGCCCGCATATCGCCGCTATCCTTAACCTCTCACCGGACCATCTTGATAGACACGAGTCGATAGACGATTATGTCAACGCCAAAACGAACATTGTCCGGTTCCAGAACGAGGACGATTACGCAGTCCTCAACGCTGATCAACCGTTGACGCACCAACTCCTCAAGGAGTGTCGCGGACAGGTACTACTCTTCAGCCGACAAAATCAGGTTACTGCGGGCGCTTGCTTGGACCAACAGCGAATCATCGTCCGGTTACACGGGGACGAGATGAGCATCTGCCATACCTCCGAATTGCGGTTGCCCGGTTCGCACAACGTAGAGAACGCCCTGGCCGCTTGTGCCATCGCCGCGGCAGCTGGGGCACACACCGAAGCGATGCGTGCCGGCGTCATTTCATTCGCAGGGGTGGAGCATCGCCTGGAGTTGGTGGGAGAAGTTGACGGGGTCCGCTACTATGACGATTCCATAGCCACATCCCCACAGCGGGTGGTCGCTGCGCTCGACTCCTTCTCAGAGCCCATTATTCTCTTGGCGGGCGGACGTGAGAAACACCTACCTCTTGGGGAGTTGGCCGAACGCATCGTAGAGAAGGCGAAGTCCCTCATCCTCTTCGGCCAAGCAGCACCTGTGCTAGAAGAAGCAGTCATTGATGTCCTCCGAGACAAGGGGGAGATAGATTTGCCCATCTTCCGTTCCTCGGATCTGGCCCAGGCGGTCCAGACCGCCCGCCGGATAAGTGAAGCGGGCGACCTCGTTCTACTGTCACCCGCTTTCACCAGCTTTGACTTGTACCGGGACTTTGCTGAGAGAGGGGATCACTTCAAGGCCTTGGTGCGTGACCTGAGTGGCTTCAAGCAATGACTTCAAGCTTCCACGTGGAGTAGAGATGCGAAGAAACCTACTAGAGGGACGCGACAGACCCGACTACATACTTCTGCTCATAGTCGTTGCCCTTGTTCTCGTCGGCCTGATCATGGTCTACAGCTCTACTTTCGCGCTGGGTTACACCCGTTCCGGGCAGCCAACCTACTATCTCATCAGGCAGGCGGTTTGGGCTGCCATGGGGCTTGACATCATGCTTCTCTTGATGAGAGTCGAGTATCACAAATGGCAGAAGTTCTCCGTTATCTTCATGTTGCTGACGTTGGCTCTTCTGCTCTACGTTCTCCTCGCGGGTCCAGCAGTGCACGGTGCCAGACGCAGGATCCTCGGAGACTCCATCCAACCTAGCGAGATCTGCAAGCTGGCGATGGTCTTGTACATAGCGCACTGGCTCTCCTCCAAAGGGGAGAAGCTCAGACAAGTCACATACGGGCTGGTTCCCTTTGCCGTTCTTATCGGCATTATCGCAGGTTTGATCATTCTCGAGCCTGATTTCGGTACCACTATCCTCATTGTGGCTACCGCCGGAAGCATGTTCTTCATCGCCGGAGCCGACCTAATCCAGTTGGCAATCAGTTCCGTAGTAGGAGGCAGCACGCTTCTACTGATCATCGCCAACTACGAGTACGCATGGGACAGGCTTGTCGCGTTCTCCCAGGACCCCTTCAGCGCTCTGCAGAGCCCTTTTAGCGCGGGGCTGGCTCAGGATACATACCAGGTCATGCACACGCTGGTGACTCTGGGTTCAGGAGGAGTCACAGGAGTTGGCCTCGGCTCAGGTCAGCAGAAAGGGCTCCTCCCTGCGTCTGAGAGCGACGCCATATTCGCGGTCTTGGGCGAGGAGCTAGGACTGATAGGGTGCCTCCTCGTACTGGGTCTCTTCACGGCCTTGGCCTATCGAGGCTTCAAGGTCGCTTTCCGAGCAGAGGATTCCTTCGGTTTCATACTGGCGTCAGGCATAACCATCTGGCTGACGTTCCAGGCATTGATCAACATAGCTGTGGTGACGGACACTCTACCGTTCACTGGTCTTCCCTTGCCTTTCATCAGCCTGGGGGGTTCATCACTCGTGATCTCGATGATGGGCGTGGGCGTCTTATTGAGTGTTTCCCGGGGCACTGGAGAGAAGGCAGAGGAGCACGATGCGCCTCTTGGTATCGGGGGGAGGGACGGGCGGACACGTCTACCCCATACTGGCCGTCCTGCAACAGTTGACTAGCGAGAACACGTCTCCGACGGAGGTCAAATACGTGGGGAGCGCGTCAGGAATCGAGGCTGACCTAGCCACAAGAGCGGGCTGGCCCTTTCAAGACATAAGCACGGCTAGCTTGAAGGGTTCGTCGCCCTGGACGCTGCTGCCCAGAATCATTCGACTTGCGCGCGGTACGGCCCAATCCTTGAGAGTCATAGACCGATTCTCGCCACAAGCGGTGCTGGCTACCGGAGGATACGTGTGCGCCCCGCCCATTGTCGCCGCCTGGATGAGGGGCGTACCAACCCTCGTGTACCTGCCAGACTTGACGCCGGGACTGGCGATACGCTTCCTGACCCGATTCGCAACCGCCATAGCTGTCTCGTTTCCGGAATCCAAGAACTACTTCCCGCCTGGCAAGGCTGTGGTCACCGGCTATCCGGTCAGGGAAGAACTCTTCAAGACTGACAAGGTTTCTGCCCGGCGCAAACTCCGTCTGGACGAGAGCGAGAAAACGCTCTTGGTCTTTGGTGGTAGCCAGGGTGCGCACAGCATCAACTCGGCAGTGAGCGATGCTTTGGAGAAACTGCTGCAGATGTGTCAGGTGGTGCACATCGGCGGAGATACGGATGCGCCTTGGCTCCAGGCACGGAGGGACGAACTGCCCCCCGCTCTGGCTGAGAAGTACACCGTGTGCGCCTATCTGCACGACGAAATGATCGCTGCCCTGGCAGCCGCGGATCTGGTGGTCGCTCGTGCTGGCGCCGCGACGACTGCGGAGTTCCCAGCGGTAGGGCTGCCCAGCATCCTGATCCCCTATCCCTACGCAGGAAAGCATCAGGAGTTGAACGCGGACTACATGGTCCACAATGGAGCTGCTGTCAGGATAGATGATGGAGACTTGAAAGAAGGGATCCTGCTACAGACCGTCAGCGACCTGTTGGCGGATCAACGGAAGCTGGATAGACTCGGCGACGGCGCCCGTCGCCTGGCGCGGCCCGACGCTGCCCGACGCATCGCTGGACTACTGAAGGACATAGCGCACCCGAACTGATTTGTTCATGGAGAACCCGATTACTATGCATTTCGAACCTGCCATGCTCCAGTTCCTGATCGTGCTCGTTGCGGCACTGACCGCATCCACCGCCCTTGGACTCAAACGTGGGTGGAAAGGGCAATTGATGGCGTTCGTGCCCATCGTGTCCACCTGGGCTCTGTTGAGGGCAAAGGGGGATGCCCTGGTGGGCCTCGTCAACGTGGCGTATAGGGGTCTCCGATTCGTCACCTCATGTTCTGGAGAGGTCGACTCAGCCGCTTGCGCGCAGCCGGCTGATGTTACGACGGCAGTTCTCGTGGATCCGAGTAGCCCAGACCAAGCACACCTGGTCTTTCTCACGATCTTCGTGCTGACGGTACTGGCCACATTTCTGTTCGTCATGCGTTTCGGCAGGAAGCCAGCTTCCGTAGTTCAGAGACTTGTAGGCGCAGTGATCGGTATTGCCAACGGCTTCACGCTGAGCTACCTGTTGCTGCCCATGCTTCCCTATCGGCAGCAGATTCCGCTTGCGGTCGCGACGTCAGCCGCAGGGAGCGATGTCCCGCGGGTCGCGCAGAGTTTCTCTGGATCGCTCAGCGTGCCTCGTGTGAGTACTGCGGTGGTTCTGCTGACGTTTCTAGTGGCGTTTGTCAGCGTGGCGGTGCGTCTAATGCGACCGACGGAACCGCAGCAGTAGGGATTGTCGAAGGATATAGAAGGAGATCTGGCCGAAGGAGGCCACAGGTGGGACCGCTCGAAATTCTATGGGCCGTGCTCATCGCCGTTTTTGCCGTAGTGGGTGTCGTCCGAGGGTACCCAAAAGAGTTGGGCGTAACGACGACGATCTTGGCTGCCTTGCTGCTGCTAACGCGAGGAGGGGAGTCCATACTGCGAGTGGTCGATGCGTACTTGTCAAGCTATGGCAGCGGTAGCATCATCTTGGAAGGTCACTATGGCGATCTAATCCAATCCCTGTTCTATATACTGATTTTCTTGCTAGTCGTTGTCATATCCTATCACGGGGACACTCTAGCGTTCTCTGGTATGCCGCCGAGGGGGCCCATAGGTATCACGCTCAATCTCATTGGCGGGCTGCTTAACGGATACTTGATTGCGGGCACGATGTGGTATTACCTGCATGTCTTCAACTACCCGATCCAGGTCCTGGGGCTTTTCCAGCCGCCACTAACGGACCTCGCTCAGACCTATCTCGTGCCGCTAATACCTGTCCCCCTGCTGGAGCCATACTTGCTCTTCCTCGTACCGTTCATGATCGTGATGAGGGTTCTGAGATAATGACCGCGGGCGCGAGACACGGGAGTGAAAAACCGGACTGGACATTGACACCACGCGACCGCGTGCATTTTGTGGGCATCGGCGGCATTGGCCTCAGCGCGATCGCCCGCATACTCTTGCAGAGCGGATACAGTGTCTCTGGATCGGATCTCCGCCTCTCCCCCATCACCCGGGAGTTGGTGAAGCTGGGGGCCACTGTATACGCAGGGCATGCGGAGGAGAACCTCGGTGGAGCATCTCTCGTGGTGGTCTCCTCCGCTGTACCCGCGAATAACCCCGAGGTGGTAGAGGCCAGGAACAGGCACACACCGGTGCTGAAAAGGGGGCAGATGCTGGCCTGGCTGATGAGAAACCGATATAGCATCGCGGTGGCCGGAACCCACGGCAAGACCACCACCACCGCCATGATAGCTCTTATTCTGGAGAACGCCAACCTGGACCCGACCATCATCGTCGGCGGCATCGTGCCCGAACTAGGTACCAATGCCAAGGCAGGCAAGGGCCAGCACCTCGTGCTCGAGGCAGATGAATATGATCGCACGTTCTTGGCCCTCAGCCCCCAGGCAGCTGTAGTAACAAGTATTGAAATGGATCACCCCGACTGCTTCGCGGACCTGGATGACATGTCAGAGGCCTTCCAAGCCTTTCTTTCGAAGCTGCCGGCAGGTGGCTTTCTAATGGCCAACGGAGATGACCCTCTAGTGAGAGAGGTCGTTGATCGCTTGGGAGGAGTGAAGGTAAGCACCTATGGTCTGGGCTACGACGTCAACTGGAGAGCCGCAGACCTCCATGACAACGCTCTGGGCGGGTATGACTTCCACGTGATAGCGGATGGTGAAGAGAAAGGTCCATTCCAGCTCAGCGTCCCCGGTGTCCACAATGTGTCCAACGCCTTGGCAGCCATAGGCATGGCCGACTATCTTCGGGTAGATGCGGATTGCACCCGCGACACACTGAGGGACTTCCAGGGAGTGGAGCGCCGGTTCCAGATAAAAGGTGAGGTTGACGGGATAACAGTCGTGGACGATTATGCTCATCATCCCAGTGAGATCAAGGCTACCCTGGCCGGCGCACGCCAAAGATACGACGGCCGCACCATATGGGTTGTGTTCCAGCCCCATACCTACAGCCGAACCAAGACCCTCCTCGCGGAGTTCGCGACCGCGTTCCAGGATGCCGACGGAGTAGTCGTAACAGCGATCTATGCCGCTCGAGAACAGAACAACCTGAGCATCGGCGCGAAGGATCTGGTGGGAATGATGACTCACCCACAGGCGATTCACATCGCCGACCTGACCGAAGCCAGCGCCTGGGTCACCACCAAGTTGGAGCGCGGTGACGTGCTCATAACCATGGGCGCCGGCGACGTGTGGCGCGTTGGTGAAGAAGTGCTGGCCAGCCTTCACCGCAGGGAGAAGATCAAATAATGGCCGAGAATGAGCTGCACATTGTGGCTCGGGAGAGAGGGCTAGAGGCCGGACTGCTGCGCAATGAGCCGCTCAGCAATCACACCTCCTATCGCATTGGCGGACCAGCGGACTACCTAGCCGTGGTCAAGAACCAGGAGCAATTGTGTGGATGGGTGAAGCTCGCGCGGGAGCTAGGTCGACCTTGTCTCGTCATCGGCAGGGGCACCAACCTTCTCGTGTCGGATGAGGGCTTCAGAGGTCTGGTGATCGAGAATCGATGCCAGGGCTTTGCATTGGACTCGAAATCGCAGATCCTGCACGCTGAAGCCGGCGCGCCGCTAGCACGTCTGGCGCGCAAGAGCGCCGCAAGCGGATCACAGGGGCTCGAATGGGCCGCAGGTATCCCGGGCACCATGGGAGGTGCCATTGTCAACAATGCAGGAGCCTACGATGGAGCAATCGCCGACGTGGTACGCAGAGTCACGATCTTGGACCAAGTCGGCGCGGTGCAAGAACTCGCGGCCGAGCAACTCAAACTCAGCTACCGTGCAAGTCGGTTCAGAGAGCAGCAGTCTCCAGCTGAAGTGATTCTATCCGCGGACCTGCTTCTCTCACCGGAATCCCCCCAGCTTCTGAGTGATCGTGTGGCTCAGTATGACGCCCTCCGGCGCGCTGCCCAGCCTCACGAACCGAGCGCCGGCTCCGTGTTCAAGAATCCGCCTGGGCTCTCCGCGGCCCAGTTGATAGAACAGGCAGGACTGAAAGGTAGAAGGGTCGGTGACGCTCAAGTCTCGCTCAAACATGCCAACTACGTCGTAAACTTGAGATCCGCCGCGGCCACCGATGTGCTCCAACTGATCGAGTTGGTCAAGGATAAGGTGCACCAACTTCACGATGTGGAGCTGGAATTGGAGATAGAACTGGTCGGCGAATGGGCACACGCATAGACAATGCGGGAGGTAGATACTAGCGTGGCATCGCTGCTCGGTACAAGGAGAACGAAGACGAGGCGGCGTCGTTCGCAAATGCGCCTCGGACGGAATTACGAACTGGAAGTGGCGCGAGAGAAGCTGCCGATGCGGCCTGCCGGCCGAGCGAGAGTGACGATGGGCCCGAAGCTTGCCAGCCTCCTCTTGGCCTTGGTGCTACTTTCACTGCTGGCTTTCTTCTTCGCGTCCGATTCTTTCTACGTCTACGAACCTACGGTCCTGGGCAGCACCTTGGTGTCGGCAGAAGAGATCATGAGGCAGACGAACATGGAGGGATTCAGCATCTTCTTCATGGACCCGCAGGAGCTTGAAGAGGCCATCTCCACTCTTCCGGACATAAGGGAAGCAGAAGTGCAACTCAGCCTCCCGAACCGGATGATGGTCAACGTGCGAGAGCGTCAGGCACTAGTCGTCTGGCAGACTGGGCAGGAGCGCTACGGAGTGGACGATGAAGGCACAGTTGTGTCCCTTCCTACGGAAAGAGAACCTTCGGTCCTCATCAGGGATCTCGACTCCACGCCTCGTCAGCTAGGCGACCATCTAGACCTGGACATCATAGCCGCAGCGGAGAGATACCAAGACCTGCTGCCTGGGTTCACGGAATTCGGCTACTCGCAGCAGTACGGACTCAGCCTCGAGAACGAGCAGGGTTGGCGCATACATCTCGGAGGCACTGAGGGCGCAGAAGTCAAGGTGGCCATCATGAGGGCGCTAGTGGAGAGCCTGGCGAGTCAGGGGGCAGCCGTAGAGTTCATAGACGTCCGGTTCCCGGACAGCCCTCACTACCGGTTGGCCGAAGCAGCGAATGCGGAACCGTAGGCCACTGGCCGGGTGAAGATGCGGGGGGAGGACAACGTGGAAGAGACCATAGTTGCCATAGACGTGGGCACCACGAAAGTGTGCACATTGGTGGGGGAGCTTAATGAAGAGGCTCAGATCCGCATTGTAGGAATAGGGGTCGCCCCTTCCCGAGGCTTGCGCAAGGGCGTCGTCCTTGACATCGAGCAGGCAACGCAAGCCATCTCCAAGTCCGTGGAAAAGGCGGAGCAAATCTCTGGCTACGAAATAGACAGCGCCTACATTGGCATATCTGGTGCTCATATCTCTGGACTCAACAGCAAAGGGATTGCCGCTATCTCTCGGGGCGAGCGCACCATCGTGCAGGAGGACGTAGACCGCGCTCTGGACGCAGCCCGCGCCATAGCCATACCACACAATCGTCGACTCCTCCACGCCATCCCTCGCGGCTATACCATCGATGGGCAGGATGGGGTGCGCAATCCTGTCGGACTGCGAGGTTTTCGCCTTGAAGTGGAAGCACACATAGTCACAGGAGCGTCTGCCTCGATTCATAATCTAGTCCACTGCGTACAGGGCGCTGGCGTTCGCGTCATGGATCTCATATTGCAGGCTGTCGCCGCGGGCGAGGCGGCGTTGACCACTGCCGAGAAAGAACTTGGTGTGGCCGTGGTCGACATAGGGGGTGGTACCACGGACATCGCGATATTCATTGACGGCAGCGTGTGGCACACGGTCGTTCTGCCTGTCGGAGGCAATCACTTGACGCACGACGTGGCGGTAGGATTGCGCACGCCCTTCACGGTGGCCGAGACTCTCAAGACGAAATACGGCCACGCCGTGGCGGACACCGTGGAGCCGGACGAATCCATCGATGCGACATCCTTCGGGGACAATTCGCATCGCTCGGTGTCCCGTCATCGATTGGCGGAGATAATCGGAGTTCGGTCAGAGGAGATCCTTGAACTCGTACGGCGAGAAATAAAGCGTTCAGGCTACGATGGCCTCCTCCCAGCGGGAGTAGTGCTGTGTGGCGGGACAGCAGAGTTGGCCGGGATCAAAGAGTTTGCTCGCGAGGTCCTTCGTTTGCCCGTGCGCATTGGAACGCCACAAGAAATGGACGGGCTGGTGGAGAGTGTGAGAGATCCCGCTCATGCTTGCAGCGTCGGTCTCCTCCTGTGGGCTCTGAGATGTGGGCCCGACACCAGTCACAATGGCGCAGGGCGCCAACGAGGCTTGCTGGGGCACTTCAAGAACGTGTTTCACGTCCTCACGCCAGGATAGAGTACTATGGACCGCGGCCGTCTGGACAATTCCCCAATGGTCGAACCAAAGAAAGGGAGGTGGCAAAGAATGACTTACATACCGGAGCTGGGTAACTTCGCCAAGATCAAAGTCATCGGCGTCGGAGGTGGGGGCGGCAATGCTATTAACCGCATGATCAAGGAGAATCTGCAGGGAGTGGAGTTCATCGCGGTGAACACCGATGCTCAGGCCCTCTTCTTCTCCGAGGCGCCCTACCAGATTCGTATCGGCGACAAGCTTACGAAAGGCTTGGGAGCCGGCGGTGACCCTGAGATCGGGGCCAAGGCCGCACAAGAGAGCGAGGAGGAGCTCAGGAAGGTCGTGGAGGACGCAGACATGGTCTTCATCACGGCTGGTATCGGCGGAGGTACAGGCACCGGTGCTTCTCCTCTCATCGGTCGACTGGCCAAGGAGGCAGGCGCCCTCACCCTCGGCGTTGTCACCAAGCCTTTCACCTTCGAGGGGAAGCATCGTACGAAGGTAGCGGAGGAAGGCATCGCCGAACTCAAACAGCGGGTTGACACTCTGATTGTCATCCCTAATGACCGGCTGTTGGAGTTGGTGGACAAGAAAGCCTCCATCCAGGAAGCCTTCTCCGTGGCCGACGACGTCCTCCGTCAGGGCATACAAGGGATCTCCGAACTGATCACTGTGCCAGGCTTGATCAATCTGGATTTCGCCGATGTGCGGACCATCATGGCCAAGGGTGGTTCGGCCCTTATGGCAGTGGGGCACGCCAACGGTGAGGCACGGGCTGTGGATGCCGCCCATGCCGCGGTCAGCAGCCCCCTACTGGATGTCACCATCGACGGAGCGACTGGGGTCCTCTTTAACGTGACCGGAGGGACCGACCTCACGCTTCACGAAGTGAATGAAGCCGCAAGGGTTATCAGGGAAATGGCTCACCCCGACGTCAACCTCATCTTCGGAGCGGTCATGGATCCCGAGATGGAGGACGGCGAGATTCAGATCACAGTCATCGCCACCGGCTTCGACGGTGCCCAGAAGCGGCTGCCCGTGACAGAAACGTCTAAGATAAAGGAGTTTCCTATACCGGCCTTTGACAACGAGAATCTCGACATTCCGGCCTTCTTGCGCCGGCGATAGGTCCCAGAGGCGAGAAGTACCTCGTCCAAGGTACTGACGAGCAACACGAACATCCTTGTCCTCCTCCCTTTGGGGGCCGAAAGGCCCTCTTTCTGCGCAAGCAGAGTCGGGACTCTCTTGCCAGAAGGATCCTTTCCAGGGGGAAGGTTACTGCGCCACCTTCCCCCTCCCCCTCTTCCTCTCACACCGAAACACGCCCAGTCCCTAACTTTTAAGGTTTGAAAGGCCTTCTGGCCTTGCCATACTCATGCCTTTGTGCTAACTTTATGAGGCCTACGCCACAACATGTTGGGGCAGCACTCGCATTACGTGCCACATATAGTGTATTAGTGCATTGTGCAAACCCGGGTCTCCATCTCGTCAAAGGAGGAGAGACCATGAAGTGCCCCTACTGCGGCAAGAAGCACACAAGGGTCATAGATACTAGGGAGGTCGGCGAGGGCATCCGGCGACGCAGGGAGTGCAGGAACTGCCAACAGCGCTTCACCACCTACGAGCGAGTGGCGAAGACCAGCCTTTTCGTAGTGAAGAGGGACGGGCGCCGGGAGCCTTTCGACAGCGACAAACTCTTGACTGGGATCCTGCGTGCCTGCGCCAAGCGTCGCATTCCCACCGAGACCCTGGAGCAGATGGTCAAGGAGATAGAAAGAGAACTCTACGACCTAGGACGAGCTGAGGTAGAGAGCGAAACTATCGGCAAGATGGTGATGACTCGGTTGCGCGAACTGGATGACGTAGCGTACGTGCGTTTCGCCTCTGTGTATCGCCGCTTCCGGGACGTAGATAGCCTGGCCGACGAAATCGAGGAGTTTAAAGAGTGGAAGAGACGGGAAGCTGAATTGGAGTCTCAGCTTCCCCTTGACTTGTAGCACAGCGGCCAGGCGGACCCCGCTTGCTGATCGCTGGAGAAACAACATGTCGCGCGGAAGTGCCGCCCTTGAGCTATCGCCCAATGCCATGACGGTGTTGGAAAGGCGATATCTGAAGAGGGATGAGACAGGTAGAATAACAGAGACATCAGAGGAACTGTTCCGGCGTGTGGCCGAACACGTGGCTCAGGTAGACGTCACATACGATCCATCAGCTTCCGTGGCGGGCACAGCCGAGGAATTCCGTCGCCCCATGGCTAGCCTCGAGTTCCTGCCCAACTCCCCCACCCTCATGAACGCCGGGAGGAGTCTCGGGCAGCTTTCAGCTTGCTTCGTGCTTCCCATCGAAGACTCAATGGAGAGCATCTTCGAAACCGTCAAGAACACTGCGCTCATCCACCAGAGTGGAGGAGGGACTGGCTTCTCGTTCTCGCGGCTGCGGCCCAAAGGGGATGTTGTCAAATCGACAGGCGGGATAGCCTCCGGCCCAATCTCGTTCATGGAAGTCTTCGACGCCGCGACTGAAGCCATCAAGCAAGGGGGGACCAGACGCGGCGCCAATATGGCGATTTTGAGGATAGACCATCCAGATATCCTGGATTTCATCACCGCCAAGGCGGATGAATGGAGGCTCAACAACTTCAATATCTCCGTGGGCCTGACCAGACAGTTCATGGAAGCTCTACGTCGGGACGCTACGTTCCCTCTCATCAATCCTCGCTCTGGAGAGGTGGTCAAACGCCTGCGGGCCCGCTCGGTCTTCCACAAGATAGCGGAGCTGGCATGGAAGAACGGCGATCCTGGGGTAATCTTCCTCGACAAGCTCAATGAGGGCAATCCTACCCCTCTTGTGGGCGAGATCGAAAGCACCAACCCCTGCGGCGAACAGCCTCTCCTGCCCTTCGAGAGCTGTAATCTGGGCTCCATCAACCTGTGCAAGATGGTCGTGGACGGCAAGGTTGATTATCAGCGCCTGGGACAGACGGTTGAGTGTGCGGTACACTTCCTGGACAACGTCATAGATTGCAACAAGTATCCTCTGCCCCAGATAAAGGAGATGACCCTGGCCAACCGCAAGATAGGGCTAGGAGTGATGGGCTTCGCCCACATGCTCATCACGCTGGGTATACCCTACGATTCGGAAGCAGCTGTGACGACTGCTGAAGAGGTCATGCGGTTCATCCAGGAGAGGGCCCGGCAGGCCTCGGCGGCCCTGGCGGAAGAGCGCGGCGTGTTTCCCAACTTCCCGGGCACCATCTACGACGTGCCAGGCGGTCCCAAGTTAAGGAACGCCACTGTGACAACTATCGCGCCCACCGGTAGCATCAGTATCATCGCCGGTACCTCCAGCGGCATCGAACCCATTTTCGCCTTGGTATACAGACGGCACGTACTTGACGGAGACGCCCTCTTGGAGCTAGACCCCATCTTCGAGCAGCTGGCCCACGAACAGGGCTTCCACAGCGATGAGTTGATGAAGAAGGTGGCTCAGACGGGCACTCTTCAAGACCTAGATGAAGTGCCGGCTGAGACTCGAAGGCTACTCGTAACCGCCCATGACATCGCTCCCGAATGGCATATCCGGGTTCAGGCCGCATTTCAGAAGCACACCGACAACGCAGTGTCCAAGACCATCAACTTCCCCCACGATGCTACTAAGGAGGACGTGGAGAAGGCGTACCTACTCGCCTACGAGCTCGGCTGCAAGGGGGTTACCATCTACCGTGACGGCAGTCGGGCGTCCCAGGTCCTGACGAGAGGCCTGGCAGAAAGCCAGCGCAAGAGGGCGATCAGAGCTCCGCGTGCGCGTCCGACGGTGACCCACGGGATGACAGAGAAGATCACGGTGGGTTGCGGACAAAGCATATACGTCACGATCAACGAGGATCAGGAAGGCCTCTTTGAAGTCTTCGCTACCATGGGCAAGAGTGGAGGCTGCATGGCTTCCCATTCAGAGGCGATTGGGCGCTTGATCTCTCTGGCCCTCCGCTCCGGCATCGAAGCGGACGTGATCATCAGGCAGCTGCAGGGTATCCGCTGCCCGGCTCCGGCCTGGCAAGAGGGCAACATCATCTTATCCTGTGCGGATGCCGTCGGCAAAGCGATGCACAGGTATGTCGACGACAGCGCTGCTGAGACTATCACTGTATCTGCTGTGGGCATGGTTGCCAGGAACCTCCTGGGCATGTGCCCCGAGTGTCCTGACTGCGGCACCATGGTCGAGTTCGTTGAAGGCTGCCTCCGCTGCCCCTCGTGCGGCTACTCTCAGTGCGGGTAGTCACACGCGTTTCTCTCCCCCGCCCTGTCAGACTGGATTCGTTTGACAACCCCGCCGAGTTTGGGTACAATGACGGCGGAGAAACGTGAGAATCCTCGGACCCGTCTGCGCAGAATTCCTCAGGAGTGGGCAGCAGCACAGAGCATATGTTCAACCCCTCTCTCGGTGACGAGCAAGAGGCCCTGCGAGAGCTTGCTCGGCGATTCACCCAGAACGAGATTGTCCCCATCGCGGCTGAAGCCGACCGTATCGAAGAGTACCCTTGGGAACTCGTGGAAAAGGCTCACGACATCGGCCTCATCAACATCACCGTTCCCGAGGAGTACGGAGGCGCAGGCTTGGGCTATTTCGAAGACTGCCTCGTCGCCGAGGAGATTGCCGCCGGATGTGCAGGGATATACAGCACCTTCGTGGCCAGTACGCTCGGCCTGACTCCGCTGAACATTGCCGCCACGCCCGAACAGATGGAGCGATTCATGAAACCCTTCTGCGCCGAGCCGGCGCTGGCGGCTTTCTGCCTCACCGAACCCGGCGCCGGTTCGGACGTTGCCAGCGTGAGGACCAGGGCCAAGCGCGACGGAGGCTCCTACGTTCTCAACGGCACCAAACGTTTCATCACCAACGGGGGCGTGGCAAAGCTATACACAGTGACGGCTACGGTTGACCCTACTCAGCGCCATAGGGGCCTCGTTGTGCTCGTGGTTCCGTGTGATCTGCCAGGCCTCTCCTTCGGAAAGAAGGAGGACAAGATGGGTCAGCGCGCGGCCAGCACCAGAGAGGTGATTTTCGAGGATGTTCGGGTCCCAGTAGAAAACCGCCTCGGAGAGGAGGGGGAAGGATTCGGACTGGTCATGGAGACCTTGGATAAGATACGCGCAGAGGTCGGCGCGGCTGCGGTGGGACTCGCTCGCGCTGCCATGGAAGCTGCGGTGAATTACGCCAAGGATAGAGAGCAGTTTGGGCAGCCGATCGCTTCTTTCCAGGCCATCCAATTCATGTTGGCCGACATGGCCATCAAGGTGGAGGCCGCACGTCTGCTAGTCTGGCAAGCGGCATGGATGGCGGATCAAGGCCTGCGCAACAGCTATGAATCTGCCATCGCCAAGTGCTTCGCAGCCGACAGCGCCATGCAAATCGCCATCGACGCTGTGCAGATCTTCGGGGGCTACGGATATGTCAAGGAATACCCTGTGGAAAAGTACATGCGCGACGCCAAGCTCCTGCAAATCTACGAAGGTACGAGCGAGATACAGCGTTTGGTGATCTCCCGCTCGTTGCTGAAATGAGAATAGAAGCAGAGAGACAAAGACCCAAGGAGGTTGGATCCCTATGAACATTGTTGTCTGTGTCAAGCAGGTCCCTGACACCGAGACCAAGATTCGGGTCAAAGATGGGCAGATAGATCACTCTGAGACAAAGTACGTGGTCAATCCCTACGACGAATACGCCATCGAAGAGGGCCTGCGCATCAAGGAGAGGCTGGGCGAAGGCAAGATCGTTCTAATCACTACCGGACCAGAGCGGGCCCAAGATGCGCTCAAGAGCGGGCTAGCAGTGGGGTCCGATGAGGCTATCCATCTCGTTGACGAAGCGTTCGAGGGATCTGATCCCTACGCCACGGCCCTCATACTGAGCAAGGCCTTGCAGAAGTTGGACTACGATATCATCTTCTGCGGGAAGCAAGGCGTCGACGAAGACCACGCGCAGGTGGGCATCATCCTTGCCGAGCTCCTCGACATCCCCCACGTGTCGGTGGTCACCGAACTGGAGATCGCGGATGACCACAAGTCCATCGTTGCGCACCGAGAGGTCGAAGGTGGTCATGAGGTGGTGGAGTCACCCCTACCTGCGGTCGTCACGGCCCAAAAGGGCCTGAATGAACCGCGCTACGCGTCCATCAAGGGAATCATGGCCGTTAAGAAGAAGGTCATCCCCGAGTGGAACGCCGAAGAGATAGGGGTGGAGAAAGATCAGGTTGGACTTGACGCGGCCAAGATAGCGTTCCAGGAGGTGACCTTGCCTCCGGAGAGAGTCGCTGGCAAGGTGTTCGATGAGGACCCTGTCCAAGATGCTGTCAAGGTTGCTCATCTGCTCAGAGATGAAGCCAAGATTCTTTGAGCGAGCTGATGTATAGTCAACTTCTGAGCACAGGCTGGAGGATACGATGTCAGACAACGTCTTGGTGATAGCAGAGATTCGAGATGGTGCCTTGAAGAAAGTCAGCTTCGAGATGATGGGCGAGGGGAAGAGAATCGCCAACGAGCTGGGCGGTAGCGTCGAGACGGCAGCTCTTGGAAGCGAGATCGCAGATCTCGTTGCGCCGCTCGGCCACTACGGGGCTGAGAAGATATTTGTGGCTGACGACAGCGCGCTGGCCAATTATACACCTGAAGGCTACGCGAATGTGCTGGCCGATCTGATCAAGGAGACCAAACCTGCTGTTGTTCTGCTTGGAGCAACGACCCAGGGAAAAGACCTGGCGCCCAGGTTGGCGGCGAGGTTGGCGGTCGGCCTCGCTTCTGACTGCACCGGCTTCGAGGTGCAGGACGGAGAACTGCTCATCACGAGACCCATCTACGCGGGGAAAGCAATCGCCACAGTAAAGGAAGCGTCCAGGCCGTATGTGGCCACGGTGCGCCCCAACATCTTCGCCCCTCCCGAGCCCGACAGCTCCCTTGGTGCTCCAGTGGAGAACATACCGGTTGACACCGGAGAGATCAGGGCGAAGGCCATAGAGATGATCAAGGAGGCTGGGGAGCGAGTAGAATTGACCGAGGCAGATATCATCGTCTCGGGTGGGCGGGGGCTCAAGGGGCCTGAGAACTTTGCCTTGATCGAGGACCTGGCAAGTGTGTTGGGAGCCGCCGTGGGTGCTTCCCGGGCGGCTGTTGATGCTGGGTGGAAAGACCATAGCTATCAGGTTGGCCAAACGGGCAAAGTGGTTACCCCCACCCTCTACATCGCCTGTGGCATTTCGGGGGCCATACAGCACCTGGCAGGGATGAAGACCTCGAGACACATCCTGGCTGTCAACAAGGACCCTGACGCGCCGATCTTCAAGGTGGCTGACTACGGAATCGTCGGAGATCTGTTCAAGGTCGTCCCGGTACTCACAGAGGAATTCAAAAGCATGATGGCTGAGCGGTAATTGTCCTCGTCCTTTGGGCCGGGCAGCAAGCCCCGCTGCTGTGAGCGAGGCTTTTCTCTGTCCTTTGTCCATCGCAGAAAGCTCGTGTGACTCAGCGGTCCGGCCTGCTTCAACTGGCAGCCCTTCGCACTTGCAGTGTCCCGCGCTCGGTCCTGTGTCGCGTTCCGCCAGGAGGGCGGCAATCAACAACGCGTCGATGGGGTGTGACCCTGCTCCGAAGCCGACAATGCTTTCAGGGGGAGAGCTCATTGGCAGCTGACGGACCAGAGGGAGAGATGGTGGTTCGTTTGCGTTGCCCTACCCCCTGTGATAGACTTGCCAACAGGAGGTAGGCTCTTGGACTGGGGTACCATCTCCCTCATCAAACGGAGACTGAAGAACGAAAAGGGAACCACATACAAGGACTGGGGAGGCCGTCTACCGATCGCCATTGCCTATGCCAACACCTACAGCATCGGCATGTCCAACCTGGGAGTGCATGTCATCTACCGCCTCTTCAACGAGCAACCGAACATAGTCTGTGAAAGGGTCTTCCATGAACAAGACGGTGTGTCTATTTCGCTGGAATCGCAGCGCCCTTTGACCGACTTTGCGGTACTGGCTTTCTCCCTCTCCTTCGAGTTGGACTACTTCAACGTCGTTGCCATGCTGCAGCAAGCCGGCATTCCCCTGAGGGCTGAACACAGAGACGAAACCCACCCTCTGCTTATTGCCGGCGGTCCCTGCGTCACTGCCAACCCCGAGCCGCTGGCTCCGATGTTCGACGCGTTCGTGATCGGCGAAGGCGAGGTTGTTGCCCCCGCTATGGCCGACACGTTGTGGCATGGCTTGGAACTTGGTCGTGAAGACCTGCTGAAGCGACTGGCCAGTATTCCGGGGGTCTACGTTCCACGTTTCTACCACATAGACACCGAGAATGAGCACATCGTGAGCATAAGGCCCGTTCCTGGGCTACGTCATCCTGTGCAGCGCCAATGGTTGGCTGACTTGGACACGTTTCCTGCAAGCTCCGTCATCGTCACGGAGGAGACAGAGTTCGGAGACATGTATCTCATGGAGGTCTCCCGCGGCTGCCGCAGGGGCTGCCGCTTCTGCCTAGCCGGATTCGCTTATCTACCGATGCGTGAGCGTAGCCTGGAAGTCCTGCTTGCCATCGCTGAAGAAGGCCTCAAACATCGACGCAAACTGGGGCTCATAGGAGCATCCCTGTCAGACTACTCCCACATAGAGCAGTTGGTTACTGGATTACGCGGTTTGGGTGCTGAGATATCCGTCGCTTCCCTGCGCGTCGATCCACTGCCCAAATCGCTGCTACGCGCGCTGGCAGCCAGCGGTGCCCAAACCCTCACTATCGCGCCCGAGGCAGCCTCGGAGCGCCTGCGCAACAAGATCAACAAAGGCATCTCCACAGAAAGTATCATGCAGGCCGTGGAACTGGCCGCCGACTACGAGTTCCCCCACCTCAAGCTGTACTTCATGATTGGTCTTCCCACAGAGACCGATAGCGACGCGAGGCAAATCGTTGAGTTGGTGCGGTCGGTACGGGAGCGATTCCATCGCCACCTAACGGTCAACATTAGTGCCTATGTCCCCAAAGCCCAAACGCCTTTCCAGCGTATGCCCATGGCCCCGCGCGACGTGTTGGAGGAGCGCTTGCGTTATGTCAAACGCAGCTTGCGACCCATTAACGTGGCAACCAGGGCCGACAGTATTCGATGGGCCGAGGTGCAAGGTGTCCTGGCTCGCGGTGACAGGCGCGTGGGGCAAGCCCTGATGAGTGTGGAGGGTTCTACTCTGTCAGCGTGGCGAAGAGCCATGGAACGAGCAGAACTGAAGCCCGAGTTGTATCTACGGGCCCGCTCCAAGGATGAGGTGCTGCCCTGGTCGACAGTCAGCGCTGGAGCCAGCGCTGGCCGGCCGCTGCAGGAAGTCGCCCGCCTAGTGCCACGATGATTTACCACGAAGCCAGCGGCATCCCCTACTACACCTTTGAAGCCCTCTTGGACCATAGCGAGATTGTGCACGCGGTGTTCACCCGACATGGTGGGTTCAGCAGATCGCCTTTTGCAGAGCTAAACGTGGGGCACCTAGTGGGTGACGATCCACACGCTGTAGAAGCGAATCACCGGCTCATCTACGAGACTCTGGGACTCTCTGCTGAACAGTTCGTCACCGCCAGACAAGTTCACAGTAGCCGAGTCGCTGTTGTGGATGTCCGCCACATGGGGAAGGTTCTGCCCGCGACAGATGCTCTGGTCACTTCCAATAGCGGCGTAAACCTCATGCTGCGCTTCGCAGACTGCCTGCCCATCCTCCTGTATGATCCAGAGAGCCGGGCCACGGGCCTGGGCCATGCTGGCTGGCGGGGAACGGCTAGCGGACTTGCTCGCCGTATGGTGTCCGCTATGGTCGAATACTTCGGGATCAACCCGGCGGAGACTGTTGCCTGTTTGGGCCCTGCCATCGGGCCTTGTTGCTACGAGGTTGGCCCTGAAGTCGTCCAGTTCGTCAAGGGCAGTGTTGAACGCTGGGATGATTCGCTTCTACCCCTGGGTGATGACCGCTCTACCCTGGACCTGTGGGAGGCCAATCGCGAACAGCTATGGGAGGCAGGCATCCGACAGATAGAGGCGAGCCGCATGTGCACCGCTTGCCATACTGATGAATTCTACTCTCACCGAGCGGAAAGAGGGGCTACTGGAAGGTTCGCAGCGGTGATGGGAATCAGGGACACCGAGTGATCGATCTCCAGACGAACCTGGCGCACGTAAAGGGCAGGATCGCAGCCGCAGCAACTCGCGTCGGAAGGGATCCTGACGAGATCACTCTGGTTGCGGTAACGAAGACCTTCGCGCCGGAAATCATCCAGGGAGCTTGGAATGCTGGGCTGCGGGAGTTCGGTGAGAACAGACTGCAGGAAGCCGAACCGAAGATAACTCTGTTGCGGGAGAAAGGCCTAGACTTGAACTGGCACATGGTGGGTCACTTGCAGCGCAACAAGGTAAAGAAAGCCATCGGCCTCTTTGACATCATCCAGTCGGTGGACAGCGTACGCTTGGCGCGTGAGATAAGCCGCCGGTGCAGAGCCAAGGGGACTAGCATGCCCATGCTCTTGGAGGTCAATGTCTCAGGCGAATCCAGCAAGTATGGCTTTCGGGTGCAGGAGGCCAACAGCGAGCAAGAAGACCAGTTCCTTGACGCAGTAGAACAGATGGCTGAGTTGCCCCACCTTGACGTGCAGGGCCTGATGACCATGGCTCCCCTTGACGCACCCGAAGAAGTGCTGCGCTCGTGCTTCCGCAGCCTAAGGACTCTCTTCGAGAAGCTGAAAGAAGACTTCCCTGAGCTGAAATGGCGTCATCTATCCATGGGCATGACGGATGACTTCGAGGTGGCCATAGAAGAAGGTGCGACCATGATTCGAGTCGGCCGAGCCATCTTCGGTGAAAGGAAACATCGGTAGGAGGACAAGCGATGAGCATGGCGACCGTATTGATCCAGACGATAGATCTCCTTTTTACCCTGCTCTACCTGGCCATTATGGCCAGGATCATACTGTCCTGGTTCAGGTTCGATCCCTATCACCCCGTGTCTGTCTTCCTGTATCGGGTGACGGAACCCATTCTGGGGATCTTCCGGGGCATCATCCCCCCCATAGGCATGATCGATATCAGTCCCATTGTTGCCCTCATCGTGCTGGGGATCATCCAGCAGCTCTTGTTTTACGCCATCCGCGGTCTGTGAGATGGAGTCCAAGCCTGGTGATAGCATCTCTTTTCATGACAGAGAAAGAGACCCCAGCGGCGCCGAAGAAGACGCCGCTGTCTTCACAGTTCGCGTAGTACCCAGGGCTTCCAGCAACGTAATCGTCGGTATGGATGGGGAGATGCTGAAGGTCAAGGTGACCGCTTCCCCCAAGAAGGGAGAAGCGAACCACGCACTAGTGAAGCTACTGGCCAAGGTGCTGGGCGTCAGAAAGAATCAGGTCGAGATACTCTCCGGACATACAGCTCGCCGAAAGGTGGTGAGGGTAGAGGGGCTGCGCAAGAGCGCAGTACTGCAAAGAATCCACGACCAATGAGGGGCGAGATCCGCCTTCGAGAGGCTAGGAACTCCAGAAAGGCTCCTGCTCTAGCGAAGGGCTGTTTGTCAGATTCCTGACGTCGCTTCCTTGTGCGTTCATCAGGTACAAGTCCCAGTTGCCATCCCGATTCGAATAGAACACTATCCCAAAGCCATCCTCGGTCCACGTCGGCCCGTGATCGCCAGCCGTCGGGTAGTTCGTGAGATTTCTCTGGTCAGTCCCATCAGCCTTCATCACATAGATCTCCATGTTGCCATCGCGACGGGACTCAAAGGCCATTGAGGATCCGTCGGGAGACCACGCTGGCGACAGATCCAGGGCACTGTTGCGGGTCAGTCGGGTTTCCCCTGTGCCGTCAGCCTTCATCACGTATATCTCTAGGTTGCCGTCCCGCTCGGACACGAAGGCTATCCTCGAGCCATCAGGCGACCAGACCGGACCGTAGTCCGGTTGCTCATTGAAAGTCATCCTGGCTGGCTGCGACCCGTCGGCATTCATCATGTACAGTTCCCAGTTGCCGTCCCGCAAAGAAGAGAATACCACCTTGGTGTCATCAGGAGAGACCGATGGCGTCCAGTCCGAAGCCCGGTTCCCGGTCAGGTTGACCGGCTCAGAACCATCCGCGTCCATCCTGTAGATCTCTTGGTTGCCATCGCGCTCAGATACAAAAACCAGCCAGGTATGATCGTGTGACCAGACAGGTGAGGTATCGTCAACATCGTTGTCCGTCAAACGCTCCACCAGCGAGCCGTCCCGGGATCGGGCGTATATCTCCCAGCTACCAGATTCCTCGTCCCACAGCATGTACGCGATGTCGAGTGTGGCCGGACGCGGCGTGGGAACGGGCGCGGGCGTGGAGCGCAGGTCCGGACTGGGGGTTACCATGACATAGGACAGTGAAGAACCAGCCTGAGTTTCGACCGGTGTCACACGCGCGTGACCCATGTCTCTGATGGGCTGCGACGACGCTAGGCACCAAAGAATGAAGGCTGTCACTATCAGCAGCCCGATCAGAGGCCACAGGAACCTGCCCATCCAGTCACCCGCCGTGACTGCCACTTGCTTGGTACGCCCTACGGCCAGAACGGAGTCTAGCTTCCGGCGCAGGGCGAGCCACATCCTGACAAGCTCTACCCTAAAACGGTAGCTTGTGGCGCCCAGGCCCTCCAGCACATCCTTGTCCACCAACTCCTGGCATCCCTTCGCAATTTCGGAGGAGGAAAGCCCTGCTCCGCTCCTGCCCAACACGTAGCGCAAGTCCTGCTCCAGCAGGATGCCACGAGCGCCGCGCAGGTGCGCGGCAGCGGTTAGCACCAACCTCGCCTCCAACGAAATCCTGTCCCACAGTCGCTCCATGTACGGCGAAGAGAGTTCCGTCGCCTCTTCAACGACGCCCTCCACGTCCTTGGCAGATACCCGTCCGTCGGCCGTACGGCGTTTGTAGATCAGACAACAGAGAAGCTGGGTGAAGTAAGGGTGTCCGGACGTCAAGTCCA
This sequence comes from uncultured Anaerolineales bacterium, assembly GCA_964347945.1. GTDB lineage: Bacteria > Chloroflexota > Anaerolineae > UBA7937 > B3-Chlor > CAYGAW01. Next base: position 6,231 of record CAYGAW010000194.1, on the reverse strand, counting down.
GAATCTGCCTCACAGCATGATAGTCATACTCCAAGATGCCGCTGGCGGGTTCGGTTATCAATTCCGTCGCCTCGGCGTCATCCAGATAGGTCAGTCTCCAACGAAAGGCCTCGTCCAAGACTGCCGGCGGCCTTTCGGGCCACTCCTCCAACGCCAGGACGAGGCTGAGATTCAAGCCCCCACTCATCAGCACTGACACGTAGCTGTAGAAACTCTCCCTCAACGAGCCTTCCCCGTCCCACAGTGACTCTACCTCGTCGAAAGCCAGCACCAATCGCCTTCGCCTTAGGGCCTTGTATACCTTGGGAAGGAATACCGCGTGGAAGTAGTCTGCATCGGTCAGGAATTCGTTAAGTTCGGGCTTGCGGAAAGAACGCCCCATCTCCTCGGTGAGGGTTGTCGCCATGCTGGCTGCAACGCGCCACAGAAGGGAGCCCAGTGAGTCATCCTCCTCTGCCATGGAAAGATCGACGAGGAAGACCGTTTGTGGAAGCCACCGCTGGAGTTGATGAAGGAGCGAGGTCTTACCTATCCGGTAGCTGCCTCGCAGGACGCCAACCCGTTTCGTGCCCCTAGCCCCCAGTGTTTCCGCAAGCCATGCCAGCACCTTCTCACGACCGAAGAACCGACCCTCATCGACAGCGGGGGCATCTATCACATAGGGATTGGTTGATTCTCGTCCGTTCTCCACATTTGCTCCTGAGAGGGACGCCCTGGTCTCACCCACCCGCACCTAGGACTGAGAGTATAGGATGCGGTGGCAACTCCCGCAAGAGACCGGATCCTGACCACGGCGCACTTGCTGAATGAGGCTCGTTGGCAAAGCAACCCTACAACCTTGGCAAATGCCGCCCTCAAGGAGAACCACAGCCGGTCCTGCCGTCTGGCGGTGAGCATTCTCGTAGATGGACAGATCCTCTTTAGAGACGCTCGAGAGGCTAGTCTTCCTCTCGGCCTCCAGGGCGGTCAAGGAGGAACGCAACTCTTCAGCCTCCTGGCGTAGCTCGCTTTGTGTCGTCTGCCAGCGCCGCTCCGCGACCTCGAACTGCCTTCTCGCGCCCTCGAACTGAGCCTCCCTTTCCTCCACCTCGTCCATGCTCACCAACGTCTCGTCTTCGACCTCTGACCGTCGTCTCCTCAAGTAATGCAACTCCTGATTCAAGCCCGCCAACTCCTTGGGGTTGGTAACTTGCCCGCCATACAGCATCTCCTCGGTCGAGGCAATCTTGCTCAATATCTGTTCCAGATCCAACTCTAGCTCACGCAGTCTGCCTCGCGACACCCGCAGGGCTTCTTCTCTCTCGTGCAACACTTGCCGGGCCGACGCGAGTTCTTCGTTCGCCTCCAATCCGCTCTGAATGGTGTCGAGGGCCGCTCTCGTCTCATCGATCTCCGTCTCAAGTACCTGCAATCTGTAGAGCGCTTCAACCCTGCCGACCATCATGCTGCCTCACCCTTGGATCATGAGAGCTCTCGCCTAACTCACGGGCACCCCGGCTTCGGCCGCAATTGTACTACAACCTCAGGCATCCGACAAGATTGTAACAGTACCGGCAGCTGTGTGGAGCTTCACGTAAGGCATTAACGCGACCCATAGGCCCTTGCAGCACCTTACGAACAAGGCTACAATTGCTACCAAATGAGGAGTCCCAGACTCGCGCTGGCTTGCGTAGCCGTGGCGTACGTCGTCTTGGCCTTTCTGGTGCTTCCCAGGGATGCCTTTTTCAGCAGCGACGAGGGCCTGAAGTTCATCCAACTCCAGAACTTCGTAAGGAAAGGGTGGCGAGACTTCACCCTAGACTACCCAGGTCGAGGACTCGATCCCGATCTTCGCCACGTCCCCATAAACAACCCTCCTCCTCTCATACAGGACGGAAGAATCTATGCAGTCTACCCAGTCTTCTTCCCGCTAGTCGCTACGCCGCTCTACCGGCTCCTCGGCTATGCTGGCCTGTACGTAATACCTCTTACCGCAGGCCTCCTAACTCTGGTAATCACTTATCAGATCGCCCGTCTTGCAGGCGGAGGCGGGCCGTCATCCATTGTCGTCCTTGGGCTTTGCAGCCCGCTCATCTTCTACAGCCTTGTCTTCTGGGACCACACGTTGGGAACGCTTCTTGCCACCTTGGCCCTCTTGCTAGTCGTTAGCAGCCTCCAGCGGCCAAGGCGGCTGTTCCTTCTCCTGGGAGGGGTGGTAATCGGCCTGGGTATATGGGTGCGATCAGAGCTGTACGTGATGGCCATCGCCATGCCCCTGGCGCTTCTGCTCCTCGGGACCGGGCGCCTGACGCGTCTCGTTTGGCTTTGCCTCGGAATCCTCGGCGCTCTGGTGCCTCTCTGGCTATTCCAGTTCGTCGTCTACGGTGACTTCATCGGCCCGCACGTCAGCCATGTCTCCTGGCTGTCAGAACAGCTTCCCGCCACCACTGATCGAGTGGCCATTGTCTATCATACCCTGCTGGAAGGCAACTCCAGTCCGGCTATGAGCTTTCTCTACATTATGGCTTTCGCAGCTTCAGCCCTGCTCGTCCGGGCGCCCAGAATTCGCACCAGCCGTCTACTGATCATCATCGCCTTTGCCACCCTGGTGTTGGCCACTATCCCCAACCTCATCGAGGCCAGCCGTGGTCGGCCTCTTGGCGGCTTGATAACCACGGCCCCTTTCCTGGTATTCGGTTTTGCCACCCTGCTAGACTCATCCGTCAGGCGCTGCAATGCTTTTCTCCTAGCCCTCAGCATAGCATACATAGCGCTGGTCAGCCTGCTGACACCTGTGGACCCAGGATTGCAGTGGGGTGCCCGTTTCCTGCTGCCCGTCTTGCCGCCTCTAGCCGTGCTCGCGACAAACAACTTCGGCGCCCTCAGGACCCTCAGAGGACGGTCTACAAGCGGTCTACTTGGGGCATGTTTCGTATCCGTGGTTGCTCTCAGTTTCTTTGTACAGCTATCGGGGCTCCGGACGTTGCACATCATCAAGACCACAGACCAACAGCTCATCCGCGACACGGCTCAGATCGATCCCATCCACATCCTCAGCGACGAATGGGGCTATGCTGAGTACGTGGCTCCCCTGTTCTACGAGAAGCAGTTCTTCTTTGTTCGGGATCAGGCCCAGTACGAGGAATTGACGCAGACCTTGCTAGAGAATGACACTCACACCTTCGCAGTGGTGACCTACCCCAGGCCTAGGAGAAGAGTTGTCGATCCACTCATCGTGGCTGACGGGTATGCCATCAGAAAGGTGGGTGAGCAAGTGTATGAGATCGGGGAACTCGATAGCGCCCGGTGACCTACGCCGAGGGGGGATTCAGCTGCATTCTCGGGCCCAGTTGCCGTGTTCTTGCGCCCATGACACTGTCGCCGGTGAATCGTAGATGAAACCAAGAAGTCTCTTCCAAGCGCTGGACACACGGCGGCTGATGGTCGCCATCCTCCTTTTCTGCATCTTCATCATGGCCAGCCGAGAGATCGTGGATCCCGATTTCTGGTGGCATCTCCGTACGGGCCAGTACATAGTCGACACCAGAAGCATTCCTCGACAAGATGTCTTTTCCTACACGCTGCCCGATCAGCCCTGGATCACTCACGAGTGGCTGACGGAAGTTCTGATCTACGGCATCTATTCGATTTCAGGACAAGAAGGTCTGATCCTCGCCTTCGCAGCGATCATCACCGGTGCGTTTGCCCTCCTCTACCTGCAGTGTCCGGGCCGTCCTTACCTCGCAGCCTTCGCGGTAATCCTCGCTGCCCTCACCTCGGCGATCACCTGGGGCGTGCGCCCACAGATGCTCTCTCTACTTATGTGCGCCGTCTTCCTGTACATTCTCTACGCCTTCAGAGCAGGACGTAGAAAGTACATCTGGCTCATGCCCCCTCTGATGGCACTGTGGGCCAATCTGCACGGCAGTTTCCTGTTGGGCCTGGTTCTAGCGAGCGTCTACATTGTGGGGGCCACGATCAGCAACCTCTTCGCATCTGACGACGAGCAGAAGGAGGCCTGGTCGGACATACGTCGTCTGGTCATAGCGACCTTGGTCACGGCGCTTGCTGCCCTGGTCAACCCCAATGGTATCCAGCTCTTGGTCTATCCTTTCGGTACCTTGGGAAGTCCTGCCATGCAGGCATATATCATGGAATGGTTCTCGCCGGACTTCCATCAGATCCAGTACCAACCTCTTGCGCTGTTCATCCTTCTCCTTGTCGTAGCTCTGGGTCTATCACGACGTACTCCCAGCGCTACTGAGTTCCTGTTCTTGGTGGGGTTCGGCTATGCCGCGCTTCGTTCGGCCCGACTCATCCCCTACTTCGCTCTAGTAACTACTCCGATCCTTGCAGCTCAACTCCTCCACGGATGGAAGGGCTCGAGATGGTCCGGGCGATTCGCAGTGGGAACAGCACGGAGAGGCACAACGTACCTGCTGCTCAATTGGCTGTTGCTTGCCCTGGTCATCTTTGGCGGAGCCGTCAAAGTGGGGGTGACTCTCCGAGCTAATGAGAAGGCTCAGAAAGAAGCCTTCCCGGTGGACGCTGTAGACTTCGTTGAAGAACAAGAGATCGTGAGTAGCATGTACAACCTGTACCGCTGGGGAGGATACCTGATCTGGAGGCTATACCCGGACCAGAAAGTATTCATCGATGGCCGTGCTGACGTCTACGGGGAGGCCCTCATAGATCAGTACCTGCAAGTATACCAGCTACGGGAAGGCTGGGAGGAACCCCTGGATGCGTATGGCGTGAAGCTGGTGATTATCGACAGAGGTAGTTCCCTCAGCACGGTGCTGAATGCAAGCCCCGAATGGGAACGACGCTATGCCGACGAGAAAGCTGCTATCTTCGTTAGAGAGGAAGAAGACGAGTGGTGAAGACTCGTCCCTGGCCTGAGCACCATCGCCTGATGCTGCCCATATTGCTTCTCGCTTTTCTCCTGCGAGTAGCGTACTTGGATGCACAAAGCCTGTGGTGGGATGAGGCCTTCTCGGTCACGATCAGCAGTATGGACTTGTCCTCCTTGCTGGATGCTGCGCTTGACGACCGTGTCCACCCGCCACTGTACTACCTAGTCTTGCGCTTCTGGTTGAGCCTGGGTCAAAGCGAGTTCGTTCTACGCGCCCTTTCCGCCGTCACTGGTGTCTTGGCGGTGGCCTGCATGTTTCCCATGGCTAGCGTGGTAGGTGATAGGCGGCTGGGAGTGATGAGCGCTCTTGCTCTGGCCATCTGTCCCTTGCACATCTGGTACTCTCAGGAGGTGAGGATGTACTCACTGAGTATCTTTCTCACTTTGATGGCCAACTACTTCTTTCTGCGGCTTCTACGAGATCGTAGGCTGACCAACTGGTTGGGATACGGCATCTCCATGCTGCTGGCGATGTACACTCACTATCTGACTCTCTTTGTCATACTGGCGCAAATGACGTACCTGACTCTGACGCGACAGCGACACCGAACATTGCTGCGCGAATGGCTGCTCTGCATGCTGATCGTAGGGCTGCTATGTACACCCTGGTTCATCGCCATCTTCCTGAGTGGCGGTTTCTATCAGGCTAGCATATCCTGGATTCAGCCGGTCGCTCCGGAGGACCTATTCTGGACAATCTACAGCTTCGGGTTGGGCTTTACTTCAAATCCCAGCAATCCCTTCAACATCCTCGCTGGGCTGCTGCTGACAGGAATCCTGGCATACGTCTCAGTGCGATTGCTCCTAGGAAAGATCGTGGTACAGCACCGTAATAAGCTATGGTTCGTCTGGTTATGGCTGATGTTGCCTCTCATGTTGGTTTTCCTGATATCGTTAGACTGGCCCTTGCCTCAAAAGAGGTCAATCTACGTGGACCGCTTTCTCACGCCCCTACTGCCCGCCCTTGTAATCCTGACGGGCTATGGGGTAACACAGGTCTTTGGGAGGAAGAGACTACTTGGAGTGCTAACCATTGTTGCCTTGTTGCTACCCTTGGGTGTATCCAGCGGCTCCCTGTATCTCAACTCAGAGTACCACCGGGATCAATGGCGCCAAGCGATAAGCGCCATCAAGGAGAATGCGCAAGGCGGTGACATCCTACTTGTTCGCCCTCATCATTATGTGCCGCTGTACTACTACGATCTACAGGAGTTACCCTGGTACACTGTGCCCTACCTGGAGTCCGCCCAAGACTACGAGACCTTCTTGGACACGGATCTCTCTAGTAGGCTAGGGCAAAGTGGAAGAGTATGGACCATGATAGTGTGCGAGAACGC
>CAYGAW010000193.1:0-3827 GCA_964347945.1 uncultured Anaerolineales bacterium | reverse complement strand
GTGGTGGGCATCTGTAACTGTGACCGGGACTGCGGATCGTACAAGTGGCACATCGAGGAAGGTGGCCCTCTCGTCTTCTTCCGCGCGGAATACGTCTGCGAGACGGATTGGGACCTGTGTACCGGATGCAAGACGTGCATGAGCCAGTGCCAGTTCGGGGCGCAGTTCTACTCGTCAGCCCTGGAGAAGGTGTACATCGACCCGGCGCGGTGTTTTGGTTGCGGGGTGTGCCGGGCTGTGTGCCCCCACGACGCCATAGCCCTCATCCCCAGGGCGGAGCATCCCGAGGCGGCCGACATCTGGTTGCGGTAGCGCGCGTTCAGACCTCGGAGGTCTTCAAGACCTCCGAGGTCTCAGTACGGCATGCCGTACCGCTACGTCGTCTGGCGTAGAGCTGTCACTCCGCCGTCAGGCCGTTGATCTTGTCCTCGTAGCACTCGCAGGCGGTACGCACCTCGCGACCCTTGGCCATGATCCCTTCGTATGATTGCTCCGCGGCGCGGGCGCGCCAGCCCGACAGGATCATGGGGTGGGTGCCGTCGGCGGGGATCCATTCTCCGTTGTACTTGCGCGCGAAGTGCAGGTGGCTGGCTGTTGAGTAGCCGCCCTCACAGGATGCGAAACCCAGCGGCGCGCCTTCTTCTAGGAAAGTACCGACGGGCAGCGGCGACTCGGTGGCCACGTGCATATACATCAGGTTCCAGCCCGTCTCCTCCCGGCCGTCCTCGTCCAAGTCCTGCACGACAAGGCCTGTTTCTCTGCGTGACACCACTCCCGAGGCAGCAGCCACCAGCCATTCGTCCGTCGCCGTCTGGCAGCCCACGCGACCCGGGGGCACGAAATCCAGGGCGGCCCAGGCGCTGCCGTCATTCCAGCCTCCGTGGGGGCCGCCCGTGAGGTACCAGGTGTGTCCCCTCTTCCACGGCAGGCGCAGCTGGAGTAGGTCGAGGTCTGGCGGCACGACCGGGTCCAGAGACCGGGAGAAGGGATCGCCGAACAGCCCCTCGTAGGTGGCGCTGAAAGAGTCAGACCCTTCGCCGCAGAGAGTCTGCCACTGGTCCCACGTGGCATCGTAGGCCAGGTAGCGCTGCACCGCGGCAGTGGCCGCGTTGATAGCTGGTGCGTACTGGGCCTCTTTCCCACCGGCGAGGCGTATCACCTCCCTGCCGCGGCCTTTCCAATCGTAATAGCCCCAGTTCAGCTCATCGGCGGCCCAGGCGAGGTGGTAGAGAAGGGTCCCCTGCAATGCCTCGGTCTCACCCAGCGGGTGCTCCAAAGCCCAGGCTGAGGGAGCGGGGTTGTCCACCCAACCGCTCTGGAACTCGATCATGGCAAGGAGAAGACGTGGGCCCACGCTGTAGCGCCGGGCGATCAGTTCCACGATCTCCGGCCCACTGAGCAGCTGCCCGTCCACCTCCTCCTCGTAGCTGTTGAGGTAACCCGGGCGCGTAGCGCAGAAAGCTTCTACGTCGAAATCCAGATAGGCAGGTCCGTAGACGAACTCGCTGTCGGGCAAGAGGAGCGTATCGGGGCCTGTTGGCAGATCCATGGAGGGGATGATCAGTCGCTGGCCGATCTGGAGGCTGCGAGCGTCGTCGATGTCGTTGGTCTCGGTCAAAGCTTCGGTCGTGCAGCCCAGGGTGGCGGCGATGTAGTCCAGGGTTTCGCCGGCCTCGATGATGTGCACGTAAGGTGCAGGGGTTGGCGTAGGCCAGGAGCCGGTTCGTGGAGAGGCGGCCATGGTCGTCGCCGAAGGTGAGACCGAGGTGACGGAGGCCTCGGGCGTCGGCCGGGTGCGCGCGCAGGCCAGCATAGGGCCGATGGTGAGGAGGACTATCAGACCGAACAAGAGCCATCGACACAGCGGACTTTCGGGGCGAGAGCCGCGCCATCTCGCCACGTAGATGTGGCTCTTGTCGTGGCCCTCACTCTTCTTCCGCGTTGCCTCGTCCCACATCGCCGCTGATCTGCTCCCCCTTCGCCATCAAATCCGCCACACGGCTGCTGAACAGCGAGATTCTCCTATACACAACGATTATAGCCGATGCGCACGTTGCGGCAAAGGCAACCTTCGCGGGGGGACCAGAACGGTCGGCGTACTTCTTGACAGCCGTGGGGCTTTCTCGTAGACTACTGTGATTGGACGAAGGCGATCCTTGAGCGGAGGAATGCTCGTACTGGAGAGGACCTTCACTTGGGTCATGCTTGGGAAGGATGGTATGGGACTGCAGAGCCTGAAGCGAGGAACCGGGCGTGTGGTAGTAGCGGCGAGCAATGTCTACGTGGCGGCGCTGCTGGTTCTGGTGGCCCTGCATAGACTGTTGCCGGAGGGGCCTTGGTGGGTGACATTGGCGGCCTATGCCTTGCCCTATCTGTTCCTACCTCTCCTGGCTCTGGTACCGTTGGTGATGCAAACGAGGTCGAGGTCGGCTAAGATGCTGATCTGCATTCCATGCTTGCTGTTCGTGCTGCTGTATGGGAACCTGTTCGTCCCCAATCTGGCCAGTGCTTCTCCTCACAATGACGCCACGTTGAGCGTGATGACCTACAACGTGACCACGGGCGATCCTGGACTGGATGAGATCGTGGACATCATAGAGGCTGAGAGGCCGGATGTGGTGGCCCTGCAGGAACTTCCACAGGAGCTGGCCGAGGCTGTCGGGCACCTGGGGGAGGAATACCCGTATCAAGCCCTGCACGCTACCCCCAACCCCTACAGAGGATGCGGGGTGCTTAGTCGCTTTCCGATTCTTGAGGATGAGGCCTTCCCCCTCGTCGAGGGTGGCCACCTCTATCAGCGTGTGCTACTCGATGTGTACGGGAGAGAGGTGCACTTGCTCGACGTCCATCTCCAGCCTCCACACCTCCTTGGGGAATTGCGCGGCGGCTCTCGTCTCTTTGTTCCCCTCGGAGTGAGCACAGAGGTACAGGATCAGGAGTTGGCGCGTCTCTTGGAGGAGCTGGATCGACTGGAGGGGACGGTGGTCGTGGCGGGGGACTTCAACATGACCGACCAGTCGACCGGTTACGGGAAGTTGACTGAGCGGCTGCTAGACGCCCACCGGGAAGCGGGCTGGGGTTTCGGAAACACATTTCCTGATGGCCAGGTCAGGTCCATTCCTACCCCGTTCCCCTTGATCAGAATCGACTACGTTTTCCACTCGCCCGACATGAGGGCACTGACGGCGTACGTGGGCGACAAGGGCGGGCCCAATCATCGTTTTCTGGTCGCGGAACTGTCGCTGTGATCAGAGCACGTGCTCTGCGCCATGCTGGCGCCGAGCGCGTACGCGTCTCACGCCTCGCCCGCATCCATGATCCGCACGGTCTACATCTGGCCCGCATACCCGACCTGGACGCGCAGGCTCAGCTTGCTGGGGCGCGCGTGAGTCTTGACCATGGCGTAGATCAAAAGACCGAGCGTTGCCGACAGTACTCCGATGATCTCGATGGTCAACATCTTCCGTTACCTCCCCTTGTCCACCCGTGGTCGTGGACTCCCGAGCCGACCGCAGGGCGTTTCCTGCCGCAAGCCGCCCGGCCTAGCCGGTGGCGACTGGAGCGCCCTTCTCAACCTTCTGCTCTGACTCGGCCTGCTTCCTGGCCACCGCAGCCCTCGCCAGGCTGGCTACCAGAAGCACGTACAGGACACCCAGCACACCGATCGCTTCCAAGGACAACATTTCCATTACCTCCCTTGCTTCACCTTTCCTTATCCACCTTCAGTGTACTACAGTGCAGACCCGCTTTGAAGAGGTAATCTACCTGTTCTGTACCAAGGACAAAGGCGTACGCTGGGCCTCCGCCACTGCGTGTTGATGCGGAGA
>CAYGAW010000192.1:0-4700 GCA_964347945.1 uncultured Anaerolineales bacterium | reverse complement strand
GTCGGCGATAGCCTCCGCATCCTCATAGGTCAACGATGCCCTGTATTCAAAGCCCCCGCCTTGTGTCATCTCTCCCGGTACGATGAAAAGCAGATTGGCACCGGCGCTCTGAATCTGCTCCGTTACCGTTTTCTGCACACCCTCGCCAATTGACAGGAGAGCGATCACCGCTGCCACGCCGATAATGATGCCCAGCATGGTCAAAGACGAGCGCATCTTATTGGCATTCAAAGCTCCCGCAGCTACCCGCGCGCTATCAAGAAGATCCACCTGAGACCTCCTGGGATCGTGACACCTGCCCGGGTACCTCGTTGTGCACTATCCTTCCGTCGTGCAGGTGAAGTATCCGCTGCGTTTGTACAGCCACATCCCGATCGTGCGTAACAAAGATCATCGTGATCCCCTGCTCCTCATTGAGACGCTTGAAGATGTCGACGATCTCAGCTCCTACCTTGGAATCAAGGTTGCCTGTGGGCTCATCGGCCAGGATTATTGAGGGGTTGTTGACCAAGGCCCTGGCGATGGCCACCCGTTGCTGCTCTCCTCCGGAAAGCTCGTTGGGGTTGTGATTCGCCCGATCCCCCAAACCCACGGCCTCCAGCGCCCCCACGGCCTGCTCGCGCCGGTTCCCGTCCCCCCCGTAGAGAAGGGGCAGCTCCACATTGCGCAGGGCTGACGTACGAGATAGGAGATTGAAGGTCTGAAAGACAAATCCGATCTTCCGGTTCCTAATCTCAGCCAACTCGTCGTCATCCAACTCCCCTACATCTATGCCGTCGAGGTAGTAGGTGCCAGAAGTCGGCTGGTCTAGGCAGCCGATGATGTTCATCAGGGTGGACTTGCCCGACCCAGACGGCCCCATGATGGATACCGACTCGCCCTCCTGCACCTCCAGGGAAACCCCGCGCAGAGCGTGCACTTCCACCTCTCCCATCTTGTACACCTTGGTGACATTGTCTATCTTGATCATGGCTCACGCACCTCAGTATGTCTGGTCCTCTAGTGGGGTGAACTGCCCCTCATGCCCTGGCGCAGCCGCTCTAACATGTCCGAGCCAGCGATTACCACCTCGTCTCCTTCGCCCAAGCCGTCGAGCACCTCGCTGTTGACCTCGTCGCGGAGGCCGATTTGCACCTCTGTGCGCTCGACTTGATCCTCTACCAACCTCTCCACATAGAACATCCCGGTATCTCTATCCACGGAGATGGCTCTGCTGGGCACAAGGAGCACGTTCCCCTTCTGCTCTGTGACGATGGCGATATTGGCCGTCATGCCGGAACGCACAGGCACCGCGTGAGCGTCGAAGGATACTCTAACAAGATAGCTTGCTGTCCCCAGTTCCATACTCGCCACCGGAGATATGTATTCCACTTGACCCAGAAGCTCTTCGTCCGGGAAAGCATCCAGAGTGCTCCGTACCTCTTGGCCCACCTCGACCTGCCCAACATCAACCTCGTCAACTGGGACATCGACGTGGAAGCTCGAAGGGTCAATCAGTGTGACTATGGGCACCCCAGGCCCTACCTGCTCGTTGGCCTGAGCACCGACGAGTCCCACCGTTCCGGAGAAGGGCGCCACCATGGTCGCGTCTTCCAGTTGCAGTTGAGCCAACTCCAGAGAAGCCCGCGCCTGGTCTACCGCAACCTGAGCGATGGTCAAATCCTCCTCACTGGCACCTTCCAGCAGACTATCCAACTGGCTCCGGGCCTGAGCCACAGCCGCCTCGGCAGCCCGCAGCTCACTCTCGGTGGGACCTGCCATGGTGATGTTGTAGGCCGCGAGAGCCTGCTCATAGTTGATGGTCGCCTGCTGCAAGGCCACGGAGAACGGCAAGGCACCTACGCCCCCCACCCAGGCATATTCATCGTATCGCTCCTGGGCTTCTTGAAGGGCGATTTCAGCCCGCTTCAAATCCGCTCTGGCCACTGTGATCTCGTCTTGTGTAGGCCCGTTCCTCAACCGAGCTAGAGCGGCCTCTGCGCTTGCCAGGTTGGACCGAGCGGCCTCTACGTCTTGTGGGTCAGCGCCGCCTTGGATGCGCGAGAGGTTGGCCTCGGCGTTGGTCAAGCCCAACTCAGCCTGGGTCACCCCCAACTCCAGCTCAGCGGTCCGAAGTTGAGCCAGTACATCCCCTGCTTCGACCTCATCCCCCTCCTCCACCATGACGGCTTCCAGCATGCCCCCGGTTCGGAAGGACAGCGCCACCTGGGCAGCCGGCTCGACTGTTCCCGTCGCGTCGACCGTGGCCTCGATGTCGCCTCGCTCCACGGTCACCGTCTCCAGATCTTCAGGCACGCCCGCAGCGCCAGCGGAACCTTGCTGAAACAACCAGTACCCCCCCGCTCCCGCCGCCACAATAAGTACCAGGATGATAATCGCTCTACGCATATCTTCCGTCCTTGTCTCCTATGCCATACTACAAGACATGACTGGTTGCAGCTGCTTTCTATTCGGAAGACGGGTTGCACAGTCCCGTGTGTCGATCAGCCGCCCGACCATGCCCGCTAACATCGCTTCACACCCGACGACGCCGACAACCAGTATCCTCCACCACCATCAGCGCACGACATCGTTGTACTGGCTTCTGCACCCTGATGATGGTCAAGCTACTGCCGCCTACTCCAGGTCATCCTGGTGGGCAGGAGCTTCCTCGATCAGATTTTCGAACTCCGCCAACCGTTCCATCACCTGGCTGATGAACCCAGAGATTGTAGCTCCAGTCACCAGGGTCAATACCCGACCCCCCGCGGCACCAAAGATGAGCAGCCTAGTTCCTGGCTCCAACCCCATCTCACGGCGAGCCTCGGCCGGGATCACTATCTGCCCTCGATCGCTGACGGTGCTGGAACCATACAACTTGCCGGGGAATGCCGGGCCCTCATGCTCCATGCTTTCCTCCGCGCCTTCTGCGCACCTCTTCCCTCAAAATACCACTGTGATTCGTACAGCACGAAGTACGAATAGTAGGAGATATCACACTACTCTTACTCCAACACAAAGTTCGTACTTTGTCAAATGGGCATCCGATCACAGCGACACCAGGTTGCGGAGAGATTCACGGTCTGGCGGGGGTTACCCGACTTTTCGGTGAACTTACATCATCCCATAAGCGGGCCGCCGGCGACCATGCCCAGCAGTGTAGGAAAGAGACCTATCACGGCCGTCACCACCCAGTAGCTGATGGTCCCCAAAGCGGTCTTGGCCGTTGTGGAACGGGTGCTAACCGCCAACCCCATGCCGACCAGAACTAGATGCCAGACCAGGAACGGGTCTACCTGAGCCAGAAGCCCATAGAACAGATTGCCCGCGTTCTGCACCTGATCCGCACCGGCCACCAGGAAGGAAAGTCCTCGATGAGCCGGAAGCTGCCCGTTGATGACCACATAGATCGCCTCAACCAGATTCCGCAATGCGAACGGTAGCCAGGTCCAGAGGACCAACGTGACCATCTGTATATATGGGTTGTCCGTACCAAAGAGGTAACTGATGAAGAACAACAGGGCTCCTCGGAAGAGCCAGGTCAATACCAGCCCCAGTGTGCCCAGGGCAATGCCAGTGGCTGCCAGAAACAGAGGTGAGGTGAGGGTGGCGATGCTCCTCGCTACCTGCTCCTCCTGTTCGCCCGACATCGAGGGCATCTGCGACTCGATCTGCTGTTCGGCTTGCTCGCGGCTTACCTCCGACAAGAAAGGAGCGGAAACCGCCACCACGATGATGGAGCTCACAAGGATTATCAAGGCTGGCGCCAGCCACAGTGACCACCTGGGCTCCTTCATGACGTACCGCAAAGTCTTCTTCGGTTGATCTATCCAGCCGAAGAGAGCGCGCCATACTCCCACCTCATTCTGATTCACTACAACCTCCCTCCTGTCCGCTCATGGAGTCGCCAAATGGACGTGCGCCCGTCTTCAGCCTGCGCTGGCCGAGCGGCACCCCACGGTGCTGATGGACCATGACTCGCTGACCCCTCGTCTGTTGCCTCATGACGCCACCGAGAGTTCTTCAATATCCCATCCGGATCTAGTATACCATAAAGAGGCCTGACACGTATCGGCCACCTGGAGAATTTCATAACTGGCCAGGTGGCCGATTCCTGCCTAGGCCATGTGACCAATCCGTAGGCCGCCGAGACGTTAGCAGCGATGATGAGGACCACCGTCATCTCTAGCTAGTCACAGCACCTATCCCGGCCACTCCATGTCCTGGCGGAGCCTTCTTCGGGCGATCTATCCGCGCAAAGATACAGTGTTACCTCTCCAAAGTCCATTCCACGTGTTTGTGACATTCCACCTACCTTCCAGATAAACCGTGCCTAGTACTAGGGACTGACTGGACCGGCAAAAGGTTCACTCAGCCTTCTGCTCAATGTGGTGACCCCAGATCCTGTAACTCCTGCCTCTCAACAAGAAGCGCGTGGCCCCCAGAGCACCACGCGCTTGTCCGCTACCGGAGCGTGCCATCCCGGCACTCTATAACTCAGGCAGGGTCCGCTTCAATACTTCATACTCCTCAAAAGCCCTGCCGCACCCCAGGGCTACGCTGGCGATGGCTTCATCTGCAACGTAGCAGGGAACGCCAAGCTCCTGTGTCAGAAAACGGTCCATGTTCCGCAGGAGAGATCCCCCGCCAGTCATCACCACTCCCCGATCTATGATGTCGGCAGCCAATTCGGGGGGAGTCTTCTCCAGCACCCCTTTTAT
>CAYGAW010000191.1:0-11453 GCA_964347945.1 uncultured Anaerolineales bacterium | reverse complement strand
GCCCCTTCCTCGGCAAAACGTTCGGCTGTGGCTTTGCCGATGCCGGCCGCCCCTCCAGTGATGAGGGCTACTCTCCCATTCAGGCGCATTACTCCCATTCCTTGTCTATTCCCCGCAAGCTTGAAGATCGAGCGATTGCCAGCTCGGGTGCTGGATCATCATCAGGAACATGGTCGGGGCAGCGAAAGAGAAGGTTGCCCCTAGCTCCTCGATCTGGTCGAAGAGTTGGTCAATGTCGAGGGTTGCCGCAAACGATGCTTGTGCCTCCGATGTGGACCAGCGGTGTTGTGAGGACATTGAGTAGGCGGGTATGAAAGAAAGGCATATGCTGCGGTATCACGTCGTCTGGGCGCAGTCCCCAGCTGACGACGGTGTTGACCGAGTTGGTGGTGACACAGCGGTAGTGCAAGATCGTCCCTTTGGGCAGGCCAGTGGTGCCGCCGGTGTAGCAGATCATACACGAATCTTTCCAGTCTAGTTCGATAGGCGGCGGTTGGATCCTGCGCCAATTACCTCCCGCAATCCCGCATCTCCGGTTCTGGAGAACTCGGTGAGTGTCGCATGTCGTGCTCAAGGTGCACCGTACACCCCTTCGACGATGGTGAGACGGGCTAGCCAGCGTCAAGAGTAGCCTTCACGGTGTGTCTGTCGCCAAGCCGTGCGCGCCGGACAATCCTATCGCTTCAGCTCCTCGAGATACTCGATAAGAGTGTCTATCGACTTGTCAAGGCTGTCAGTCGACTTATCTACTCCATAAATGACAGAAGCACCAAGCATGCCGGCAAACAACATTTCCGTTATGGCGCCGGTACTGGCATTGCTACTCAATTCACCCGATTGCCTTCCTTCGTCCAAGAGCCTCTGAATCATTGCTTTGAGCCGTACGAACCCTACGTTGACCTCTTTGGCCAGATGGGGCAACTGGTCATCCATCTCAACGGAAAACGTGACGAAGATGCAACCTCCAGGCAAATACTCGGTATCTTTCAGATACTGGTCTCTGTAGTTTTCCAAGAGCTTTACGATCTTCCCCACCGGGCTTTCGATCTCGTCCAGACCTGACAGACACCTCTCGCGCCAGACCCTTCGCGCTTCTGCCAAGACCTCAAAGAACAGTGCCTCTTTGGTGGGGAAATGATTGTAGAAGCCGCCTTTTGAAGCGTTCGCAGCAGTCAGGATATCGTCAATAGACGTGCTCAAGAACCCTTTCAGGGAGAACAGTCGCAAGGACTCGTGGATGATTTTTCCCTTTAGATTCGTCATGATCGCTCCCCATGGGACGGAGAGACAGACCGGTCGGTCTCCGATTCTACTCTGGTCCTGACGGGTTGTCAAGTCCGTTGGCTACTGGCGTGTGACCTCCTCCGGAAAACCTGAGGCCTTTGCTGCATGTCGGCCCAAGGTCCAACGGGATCGCTGAACAACAACCTGAGGCGAACGGTTGACGTCCAACTCCCGATGAGACTACAATGAAACCACGGCAGATGGGAAGGATCAGTGCCAATGGCTTTGCGCATCGTGAAGGCTGTTGTCCACGGAACGACAGACGGAGGCAGCGATGGCCGCCTATGATTTCCAGCTCTTGCTCAAGCATCTACTTGAACAGGGTGTAGCGTGGGCTCCCGATCAGGAGATCGTCTACCGGCAGCAACTGCGCCACACCTACACAGATATGTATGATAGAGTCCTCAGGCTGGCTTCTGCTCTTCTACGGCTGGGGGTCCAGAAAGGTACCAAGGTTGGGGTGATCGAGTGGGACAGCCACCGGTATCTGGAGATGTACTTCGCCATCCCCGGAATCGGTGCCATTCTTCACACCATCAATCCCAACCTGGCCCCTGAGAACGTGATCTACACCATCGAGCACCCGGAGGACGAGGTGCTCATCTTTCACGAGGATTTCGTGCCGCTAGCGGAGCAGGTTCGCACCCGGGTTCCGTCCATTCGCAAGTACATCGTGATCACCGACGGCGGGGAGAAACCGGACATCTACTGGGTCGATGCCGAGTATGAGGAGCTGCTCTCGGACTCGTCTGCCCTCGACCAGCTGCCGGATATGGACGAGAACACACAGGCCACGCTGTCGTATACGACGGGCACGACGGGCAGGCCCAAGGGGGTCTACTTCACGCACCGGCAGATGGTCCTGCATAACTTCGCTGGATGGACCTCAGTGGCGATGCTTGGTAACGATGGAGGCCTGAGCAAGCATGACGTCTACATGCCTCTCACCCCTATGTTCCACGTCCATGCATGGGGGATTCCCTATCTAGCCACCGTCTTCGGCCTCAAGCAGGTCTACCCCGGCAGGTACGACCCGGAGTTGATTCTCCAACTGATTACGAGAGAGAAGGTGACCTTCAGCCACTGTGTCCCCACCATTCTGCAGATGGTCATCACGTCCCCAGCTGCGAAGGGTCTCGACCTGAGCCAATGGAAAGTCATCATCGGTGGGGCCCGGCTAACCAAGGGGCTGGCGCTGGCAGCGAAGGAGCTGGGCATCAAGGCCACTGGCGGCTATGGTCTATCGGAGACGTGCCCGTTTCTCGTCCTGGCCAATCTCAGGCCTTTCATGGAGGAGGAGTGGGGCGAGGACAGACAACTGGACGTGAAGATAAAGACGGGATTTCCCGTGCCTCTGGTGAAGATTCGAGTGGTTGGTTCGGACGGCAAGGACGTCGCGCGCGACGGGATACAGACTGGAGAGATTGTAGTGCGCAGTCCATGGTTGACCCCAGGTTACTACAAGGACCCCGAGCGCACACAGGAACTGTGGGCGGGAGGATGGCTCCACACGGGCGACGTGGCCAACGTGGACGAGTACGGATACATCCAGATTGTGGACCGCATGAAGGACGTCATCAAGAGCGGCGGCGAGTGGATCGTGTCCCTGGACTTGGAGAATCTGCTTAGCTTGCAGAAAGACGTACTAGAAGCGGCGGTGATCGGTGTGCCCGACGAGAAGTGGGGTGAGCGCCCCCTGGCCATCATTCTCCCCGTGGAGGGGGCGGGGGAGAGGATCACGGCCGAGGCGATGAGAGAACACCTCATGAAATACGTGACAGAGGGAGTGATCACGAAGTGGGCGGTGCCTGACCACTACGTCTTCGTCGAGGACTTCCCAAGAACCAGCGTCCGCAAGATTGACAAGAAGGTGTTGCGGAGTCAGTACGCGAGTTTTCCAGGCGACTGACTTGGAGCCAGTCCAGTGCAAGGAACCATCTCTCTCGCACAGCGCGGAATGTCAGGGTGGTTGCGAAAGGCACGGACCTCAGTGCTGCGGACCTGCCGAGAACGATTGCCTGCGATGGGCGGTCATCTGCTAGAAATGGGCGTCTTCGGTAGACACATACCTGCATATTGTGTGGTCTGGATTCGGATACGGCTCATAGCTCAGAATCCGTCGGAGTGAATCCTCCGTGCGGGTTCGAACACTGCTGGAGACCAGAGCGGGCGCACCGAAGAGGTGCGCCTGTGACATGATGCTGGCAAATCATGGCAGTTGTTCTACTCGAAAGCCGACATTATGCGTGCACTCTTGCCTAGGTTTGCGCGGATAATGCTCCTCGTGTGGGCGGCTTCCGGCGCGCGGGGGTGGGGTCTCTCAGCAGATGCTTGTGAGCTACTAGGCAAGAGGGTACGAGCGCGGCGACCTGGGATTGGCCCTTACGATCTCGTGGTCGAGGTGATTCGCTAGTGGTCGTGAAGTAGGATGGCAGTGCAGAAAGGAACAGAATGAGTCAAGAGGCCACAGTCGAGGCACCTGCTCACGGTAAGGGACGCAAGTGGGTACGGACTTTTCTCTTCTCCATGCCCTTGGATTCTCCGCTGGCCCGTCTGCACGCTATCGCCAAGTCCTTCATGGTGTTGGCCGTCTCCTTTGTCGTTCTCAGGATGATGTCCACCTCTCGTCCCGACCCGTTGGGCTGCATACTGTTGCTGGGCGTGGCCGTTGTTCTCCTGTGGCTGAGTGGCGTTATCAAGTGGCTCTTCCGCTCGTTCCTCGTGATGATATTTCCCATGCTGCTGAGCCTTTTTCTGGTCTGGATCGCTTTCAATCCCGACCCAGGCAACCGCATCCTGTTCTCCCGACAGATGTACTCCGGCGTGATGAATGTAGGGATATCCGCGGCCATGATAGCCTTCGTGGGTATCGTCGTGGGCTACTATCTCCACACGAGACAGCTTCTGTGGGGCATGGTGGGGGCCGTTGTGGCTGCCTTCGTGATCAGCCGGACTCCGCTCAATCTCTCCCGGACTTTGTTCTCCTTTCCGTTGCATCAGCCGCTGACGCTGGTGATCTCAGATCGGACGGTTTACGTCGCAGGCACGAAGGTGATCGGGTACGCTGCCATGGTACTTCTGACCTTCTTGCTGATCCTGACAACTCGAGACATCGAGATGATAGGAGCGCTACGCAAGGTGCCGAGGATGCCATACACGATTTGCCTTTTCTCCTCCTTGGGCGTGCGATCTCTGAATATCGCTGTCATGGACTTCTCAACGATCCGCCAGGCCCAGGTTGCGCGGGGGATCAATGTCCGCAAGAAGAACTTCTTGGCCAAGGTGAAGGATGTGGCCTATCTCTCGGTACCTCTGATCGCCAACATGATGCGCCGTTCCACCGAGATATCCGATGCGTTGAGCGCCCGCGGCTATGACATGAGTTCCAAGCCGGCCATCTATCGTGAGGTAAGACCGCTCCGAGCGGTCGACTGGATTCTCATCCTTGCGACCTTGGCTCTGGTCGTGGCAGTGCTCGTGGCGGGGGTGAATTTCACAGAAGCAGTCCTGAACCTGGTTTCGGGATTCGGATCTTAGGCAAGGAGCAAAGGCGATTAGATGAGTGTTGTCAAGATCGATAATCTGCACTGGAGATACCCCGCTCTTATGGGGCAGATGAACCCTTGGGCTCTTGAGGGCGTCAACCTAGAGATCGAGAAGGGTGAGTTCTTTGGTATCACAGGACCTAGCGGGGCAGGGAAGACCACCATCTGCAGGACAATCATGGGACTGATACCGCACGAAGCGCGGGTCCCTGGGAACATGATCAACCAGCACTTTAGAGGGTCAGTCGAAGTCATGGGCGCCTTGGTCGCCAGGGTCGATAGGGAAGCCAATGTGGTGGACGGAGTGGCGCGAGGGAGGTTCTTGGGACAGTCAACCCGACCACCCTTGGCTGGCATGGTGTTTCAGGATCCCGAGAATCAATTCCTCACCATGAGTTTGCTCTATGAGGTGGCGTTCGGTCTGCAATTGCTGGGCCTGGCACCTGAGGAGATAGATGAGCGCGTAGAGGAAGCACTTCGTATGGTCGGGCTAGGCCATCTCTGGGAGCAAGCAGATCACATTCATCCTGCGGATTTGTCGGGCGGACAGAAACAGCGAGTGGCCATCGCCTCGTTTCTCGCCATGCGGCCCGACGTGCTGATCCTTGACGAGCCAACTTCGGATCTCGACCCTATAGGCAAGAGTGAGGTCATCGCCACGGTTCGCACGCTGAAGGAGGAGCACGACCTCACGGTCATACTCGTGGAGCAGGACCCCGAGGTCCTGTACGAGTTCTGCGACCGAATAGCCTTGATCTACAAGGGCCGCGTGGACTTGGTGGCTAAACCAGATGAGTTCTATTCACAGTTCGAGTTCCTGGACGGGAGAGGAGCCTACACCTTCGAGGTGTCGCGCATTGCCCACCGGTCCCAAGTCTGTGGCGAAGACAAGGTACCCACGTCCATTGAAGAGGCGCTCTCTGTCTTCGCGCAGGCGGATAGCCAGCCGATTGCTGACCTCGCTCAGGTGGGCAACGAGAAGGTGATCGAAGTGGACGATCTGTGGTACCGGTATGAAGATGGCACCGTCGCTCTCTTGGGGGCGGACCTGACTGTGCATCGCGGGGAGACCATGGGCCTGTTGGGGAATAATGCTTCCGGCAAGACCACGTTGGCAAAGATCCTGACGGGGTTGTGCCCTCCTTGGAAAGGCACCTGTAGGGTTCTTGGAAAGGATGTGTTCAAGCGGAGCGTCCGCAGGGAACTGCCCATGAAGATAGGCTACGTCTTCCAGAACCCGGATCATCAGATCTTCACCAGACGAGTGCGTGAAGAAGTCGCCTATGGTTTGAAGTGTATTGGGGTGAAGGGTGAGGAGATTGACCGGCGAGTGCAGGAGGCGCTGGAGCGGGTGGATCTGGAGGACTTGGCGGACGAGGATCCCCTGTTTCTGGGCAAGGGGCAGAAGCAGAGACTGGCGGTCGCCGCGGTGCTTGCCATGCGGCCAGAGGTGATCATCGTTGACGAGCCAACCACCGGCCAGGACTATCGTATGGTGTCTAGCATCATGGCTCTTCTGACCGAGTTGCACGCCGCTGGTGGGACAGTGCTCATCATTACTCACAACATGACGCTAGTGGCCAACTACTGCGAGCGCGTCGCTGTGTTGCGCGATGGCCGTACTGTGTTCGAGGGGACCAGCCGCGAACTCTTCTCCTCTCCCGAGCACTTGGAAGCCGTGCAATTGCGAGCTCCTCAGGCGATTACCCTCAGTTGCGAACTGAGAAGAGAAAGGCCTGATTTTCCGTTGCTCCTCAACGAGAGAGAGTGGGTGGAGGCTCTAACCAGGAACAAGTAGAAGGGAGGTGGTAGGCACGACTTCAGGGTGACTGGTAGTGACTTAGATCTACTCATCAACGAGGACAAGTAGAAAGGAAATGGAAGAGCAAATCTACAGTCTCAAATGGAATCCGAACCCGCCGCTGCGCGTGGCGAACTTGGTGACGTACGCTGTCGCTTGGGGACTATACACTGCCCTTGCTTGGGCGTCGGTGACGATTGCGTTTAGCGGTGTCCCGGGCATCTCTTCCTTCTACATTGCGATGGGCTTCCTCATCCCCTTTGTGCTGTGGTTCTCCGGATGGGGAGTCGTCATCGGGGTCCTCGGGGCCATTGTGGGCGTCGGGATCCTGACCGGCATGCCTGTGCCCCAGGCAGTGTCGTTCGGATTGGTGGAAGCAGCCGTGCAGATCCCATTCCTCATCGTATACAGGTTGTTGGCGCCCAGGTTCGGTGTGAGTCCCATCGGAAGAGATGTGTTCACGGCCAAGGGGTTCATTTTCTTCCTGTTGGTCGCGGTCGCCTTGACCCAGCTGTGGAGTGCGGTCTCTGGTGTTCTGACGAACTACGCGCTGGGCATGACCCCGGCGGATCTTGTGGTGACCTGGATGATGATGTGGTGGCTGACGAACTGCATAGTCGTGGCGGTGATCGGGACCATTATCCTTGGCGTGCTCACGCCTGTCGTGGAGCGCCTCGGCCTCACTGTGCGGGGGATTATCACCTAGAGGCGAGAGCGAGAACAGAAAAGCCGACTTGGCAGTTCTGGATCGGCGAGGCTCTGACGCGCGAGGGAGATCATGTCCACTCTGCCGGTCTCGATTACCTGCTTCACCAACTGCGCATCGCTGATGCGACCGACGCCGCTGGCTGGGGCGCTGACGATCTTCTTCACTTCCTCAGCCAGGCACAGGATATCGGCCCGCGGCGTATATAGGGGCTGGATGTTTTGGTAGACCCTCTCCCGTATCCCCGCCGACACATCGATGCAGTCTATTGCAAGGTCCTCAAGCAAGGGAGCATGGACCTTCGCTGTCTCGTCGACTGTCAACCCTTTCTCCCGGAAACTCGTCAGCTGAGACCCTGATGAACAGCCGATAGTCTTCGCCGACGGCCTCGCGACAGGCCTTCACCATCTGCTTGACGAACAGGTGTCTGTGCCACCGTTGTCAGGCCTGCGTGCATTGAGTCAGTGGCGCACAACAAGGGGATGGTTGTTGAGCGAACTGGTAGGTACCTTAGGCTGCACCGCTATTGGCAGCAGACAAACCCAAGTCCTTCAGTTTCGCTTCAGTAGGTATGCCTTCCTCGGACCAGCCTCTCACGGCGTAGTATTCATGGAGCATCATGCCGAGATGCGGGAGATTGCCCTCTGCGCTACCTGACGGTCGAGCTTGCGCCAACATACGTGGGGGCAACACGTCATCCTTGCGACCGATGCCCCACCGGACATTGATCAGGCGCTTGAGGTTGAAGAGCCGCTCGCCAGTAAACAAGACATCTTGGACCGTCCAGTCCCATCCGAGGGCTAGATTCACCCAGTCGGCCAGCAGTTGCGGTCCCACTCCGCCCTTGCCGGCGAACTTGCAGAGCCCCAGGCCGTTGAAGACGCCCATGAAGTTCTGAAAATCATACACGAACCGCGCCTTGCCCTCGCTGACGAGCATCTCCGGAGGATCTACGTAGCCCATGTCTGGCCATTGCCTGCCGTACTCATGCCAGTAGGTCATGGACTCCAGATGGTCACCGCCTCGATTGGCCGTGGCGTAGCTGAGGGCCATACTGGTGAAGGCCCTGGGGTCGTGATATGCCAATTCAAGGCCTTTGACCTGGACAGCGAACTCAACCGCGGTGCCGCCGACGCGCTGAGCAGCGGCCCGGGTGCCGTCAGCCAGCAGGTGTCCCACGCCCTCTCGGTTTGCCATCATCTCCACAAGTCGCATCATGCCGTCCACGCTACCCCACTCAAGCTCCAATCCTCCCGTGTCCCCGGGGCTGAGTAGACCCTTCTCCCAGGCCTCCATGGCGAAGGCCACCGTCCCCGAAGTGGAGATGGTATCCAACCCGTACCGATTGCAGAGGTCGTTTATGGCGGCGATGCTCTCCAGATCATCGTTGAGGCAGAGAGGGCCAAAGCCGACGATGGTCTCGTATTCGGGTCCCGCTCCTTTCAGACCAGCGTAGGGTCCCTCTTTGATCTCTATCTCCCGGCCGCAGCCAATAGGGCAAGCATGGCAGCGGTAGTTGCCGGTGAGCATAGTCTCGGTCATCCTTTCCCCGGTAACCTTGGGAGCGCCCTCTATCCAGCTTCCCAGGCGCCAGTTCTGGATGGCCAGGTCACCCACCTTCTCGGTGGTGATGATGCCCCCCGAGGTTCCGAACTGGGTCATACCCAGTGAGTTCTCTTTGATGAAAGGGTTGGCGCGGCGCACGCTGTCGCGGAGTCCCCCCTTGTCGTAGTACTCGGGACTTCTACTCCCCCTGACTGCGATGGCCTTCAAGTTCTTTGAGCCCATCAGTGCGCCCATCCCTCCACGCCCAGCAGCACGGGCATCTTCGCCACCCACCATCACCGCCGCGATTCTCGCCAGGTTCTCGCCAGCCGGCCCGATGCATGCTACCTGGGCCTTGGAATCGGTTTGCTCCTGGACTGCCGCCGTGGTGTCGTAAGTGTCCAGTCCCCACAACGGCTTTGCCGTCCTGATTTCGACGTCACCATCACAGATCCACAGGTAGACCGGCTCCCGTGCGCGCCCGGTGACTACGATGCCGTCGTACCCCGAGGCGCGCAACTGGGCCGCCCAGTACCCCCCGACCGTGGCTTCGTTCCAGACGCCGGTGAGGGGCGAGCGGCCGCAAAGGCAGACGCGGCACGAGGTTGGAATCAGAGTCCCTGATAGCAGCCCGATCATGCAGATTAGGGTGGCATCGGGATCCAGCGCATCTCGTGCAGGGTCCATCTCGTCGTAGTAGATCTTGGCCGCCAACCCGCTACCGAGAAGGAACTTCTCTATCTGACCGTCTTCGATGTCTTCAACCTGCCATCGACCCTCACCGAGATCGACACGCAGCAGCTTGCCAGAGTACGTGTAGGCCATCGTGACCCCCCAGTAGGCTTTCTACCCCACAGCTTTGTCGGCTATGCTCGACAGCTCGTCAATGGCCGCCAGGCCTTGTTTCAACTCTTGTTCGTCGATAATCAGCGGAGGAGCCATGAATATCCAGTTGCGGGTGAGAAAGGTGTACACTCCTCTATCCATCAGTTCGCGATACGATTGCTCCATGAGGGCGGTTTCGCCAGCCATCCAGTCGACGATGGGCCCCGTCTCCCGGGTGATGAGGCCAGGCTCGGCGTAGTGCGCCTCCATCGCCTCGCAGAAGCACGCATAACTTGATTTGAGGCGGAGCAGCGCGGCGTAGGCTGAGAACCTTTCCACACTGCCGTAGCACGTCCTCAACCGGTGGCCACCATCATTCCCTGAGGAAGGGCCAGAATCCGGCCGGCGGTGGGATCAGGTGCCCATAGGCGACCAGACCATGGAGATGGGTGTGAGTGCTGATAAAGCCAGAGAGGATCAGACCGTCGACTTGAAGATCACCTTTGCCGTCTGGCTGGCTCTCGGCGCTCCTGATGCGATTAGCCTCTATCTCGATCACTGGGGTGGAGAGCACACCCTTGGGTCCCATTGCGACGGCGACTCTTCCTACCACTTGCATTGCCGCGCCTCCATTCCTCAAGGGACGTGGCAACGCCAGACTTCATGGCCGGGTGCGTCCGGTCGCAAGCCCCTTCCTGCCGCGACAGAGTTGCTCAGCTCTTGGAAAGGGAGTCGCCCAGTCTGTGCGACACCTCTCTGGCGACGCTTCTTATGATTTCGAGCTGGCTCATGGCCCTCTCCCGTGTGAAGCGATAGGAAGGGCCCACCACACCGACAGCGGCGATGGTCTTCTCGCCTAAAGTGGTGATAGGCACCGCAATAGCGTTGGTACCCTCCTCCAACTCTTCGAAAGAGGTGGCGTAGCCTTGCTCGCGGACGCGGTCCAATTCGTACCGCAGGTCGGCCGGGTCGCAGATGGTGCGGGGCGTAAGGCGGGGCAGGCCATTCGCCAGGTACCGCTCAAGCTCCTCCTCATCCATGTCAGCCAGGAAGATCTTGCCTGCGGAGGTGGTGTGGAGTGGAGTCCGCCGTCCGAGCCAGCCTACTGACTGCACCAGATGTGGACCAGGCACCTGCTCCACATTGAGCACTTCGTCTCCGTCTCGGTAGCCAAGGTAGGTAAGCTCCTCCACAGTGTCCGCCAAGTAGTGGAGATAGGGCCGGACGACCTGTGGCAGATTGCGGGAATTGAGCATTGTGCCAGCAAGCTCGATCAGCCGAATCCCCAGACTATACTTGCGGCTCCGTGTGTCCCGCTCTACCAGCCCTCCCTTCTCGAGAGACGCCAGAAGGCGGTGGACGGTGCTCTTGTGGAGACCCAGCCGAAGGCTCAACTCGGTCACACCCAGCCGCGCCTCGTCAATGCTAAAGGCATTCAGGATCGCTATTGCTCTGTCAACGGATTGTATGGGCATTCTTGACCTTCCTTTCTTTTCCTAGCTCTTGCTGCTCCATTTCGGCCAACGCAATAAACGGTGAACGCCACGCGGACAACTTCGGGATCTAGTCGCACCCTTCATTCTCCTTCCAAGCCAGAAGCACCTACTCCGCCGTCAAATCTAGTTCGTTGAACAAGATTTTCAGTATCATGGTGCGCATCTCACCCATGGCCCAAGCCCCATGGGGTCCCAGGGGACGCGGCCCCGTCGGCCTCCGTGGCGTGGGCCACGTTCGTCTTGGCCCTACT
>CAYGAW010000190.1:0-27918 GCA_964347945.1 uncultured Anaerolineales bacterium | reverse complement strand
GCTGACGATGGTGATGCCACCGAATAGGAGCAGCAGCCAGCGCTTCACCCCCATGCCTGGTATGAGCCATTTCAAAGTGGAGCCGAACTTGGGACGGAAGCGCATCTGCGTGTCTCTCCGCTCGCGAAGCTATTATAGGTCGTCCTCCTGGCAAAGTCAACGGAGGTCATGCGCCGCCACAGCGACCTCCCGTCAGTGTCGCATCTGCACACTCGGCATGGCTCAGTGAGGGGCTGCGGCCTGTCCCTCGGTCAGTGACCAATGGACTGTGACCCTTGAGAGCCAGATCAAGTCGCTCAAGATGATGGCCGACCGGCTCCCCATTAGCAGCTCAAGTGCAGGGCCGCGATGACCCCACCACGCTCGCTCAACCGGTTGTAGGTCTGCCACGCCTCGCCCGTCTTCTCGACGATGACCTCGAACCCCTGCGCGTTCAGGAAGTCCAAGGTCTCTTGCGGCACCGTCATCAGGCCACGGGCACCTGTACCGATGACCAGGGTCCTTGCCTCTGACTGCACCACGCCCTCCAAGTCTGGGGGCGCCAGCCGGTGCCCCCGTGCGCGCCACCAGTTGGCCTGGACGTGGTCAGGAAAGATGACGACGTCGGAGGTGTAGCTCTCCCCGTCAACGACGATCTGTCCAAAGCGATAGGATTCTATATTCATCGGCCGCACGTCGAACGAGCCAGTGCACGCCCCTACTCTAGCACAGGTGGCGGCTGATGACAATGGAAGGGGCAACGCCGCTTGCCCCAAGCTTTGTGCAAGCCCACCGAGGATGGTATAATCCGCTCGCTTGCCAGGATTCGGTGACGATGACGACACCCAGCTGGCTGAGAGGCTAACACTTGCACAGGCTGACCTACAGAGCGATCTCACTCCTCTACCTCCCCCTCGCGTTGAGCTGGGTCTTGATGCTGATGGAAAGCCCTCTGATCAACGCCTTCCTGGCCAGAGGTCCCCAGCCCGAACTGTCCCTGGCCGCCTACGGCGTGGCCTTCAGCATCATCCTGGTGGTGGAAGCGCCTATTCTGATGATGCTGGAATTAAGCATCGCTCTCTCTAAGAGCCTCTCGGCGTTCAACGTGATTCGCCGCTTCTACGCCCTCATTGGGCTCGGCATCACCGCATTGGGCTTGGTTCTGTTCTACACACCGATCTGCCAGTTCCTGCTGTGTGATCTGATGAACATCCCTCCCGCCATAGCACGGGCAACGATGCCAGCCCTGCGCGTCCTCACGTGGTGGTCCCTACCCATCGGGTGGCGCCGCATCCATCAAGGCGTTCTCATCCTCGACGGTCGAACGAAGATCATCAGCATTGGCACAGCCGCACGGCTTCTGGTTCTGTCAGCGACGATGGCAGTCGGGCAAGCTCTCCATCTCCTGCCGGGCGCTACCTTGGCAGCACTCGCCATGCTGATCGCGGTGGCACTTGAGGCCGGTATCACTCATTGGGTCGCCCAATCCAGCATTCGCCACAGGTTAGATACGCGTGCCCCCAGGGCGGAACCCACTAGCTTCCGCTATTTGTGGGCCTTCTATCTTCCTCTGGCGATAACGACCATCCTGCGACAGAGCATTCGACCCTTGATAAGCGCCGGCATCGCCACAGCGCCCATGGCTGAACTCTCCCTCGCGGCCTGGCCCGTGGCCTTTAGTCTGGCTAGCATGTTCTGGGGACCCACCATGGCTTTGCAGCAGATCACCGTTGCCCTCACAGAGGATAAGCCCTCTTGGCAGAAGGTCAGCCGATTCGTCGTGACCGGGGGGCTGATCCTGACCAGTGCCTTCGCCGTCATCAGTTTCTCCCCCCTGGTGTGGTTCATTCTGCGCCGGTTGTTCGGCGTGTCGGAAGCAGTGGCGATGTTCGCAGTACCGGCAACGAGGATCATGGTGCTCCTTCCGCTGGGCTATGCGTTTCACGCTCTGTTCACAGGCCTGCTCGTGAAACAAGCCTCGACTTCGACTGTACGTACGGCCAAGGCCATCAACCTCACTGTGGTTGCCATGGCCCTCTTCGCTGGCTTGAGGCTCGGCCAAGCCTACGGCTCGGTCCTGGGCGCCGCTGCCATCACTTGTGGAGCACTGGTTGAGGCCGCGTGGCTCTACTGGCGGAGCCGGACGACCGCCAGGACGCTGAGTATCAGTGCAGAAGGCGAGGCTGCCACCTAGCTGACGCATGGTGGGATGGCTACTGCGAGTCCAGCACAGCTCGGCGCCAGTAGCCTCTGGGAGTGGATGAGCCTCTCAGCTGGCGACGTTCGTGACTTAGGCGCAGGGCCAGGACATGTGCCCCCACACCCTGCAGCCGCAACTTCACCTTCGTCCACCAGCAAGGTATAATAGGAAGTGGGTAACCATGGGTCTAAGATCGTTCTTGGAGAAGACAGAGCAGGCAGGTGGCTTGACGACCATCCAGGCGGAGGTCGATCCCCGTCTCGAGATGGCCAAGATCATCAGCCGCAGGGAAAGCGAACCGCTGCTCTTCACGAAGGTGAAAGGCCACGCGTATCGGGTTGCGGCCGGTGTGTGCGCAGCGCGTGGGCATTTCGCCCTCGACCTGGACGTGGACGCAAGTCAACTTCTGTTCACCATGAGCGAGGCCCTGGCCAATCCGGTACCGGCTGAGATAGTGGATGTAGGCCCGTGTCAGGAGGTGGTGGAGAAGGAGGTCAATCTGGATGGCCTGCCCATCCTGACCCACCTGCCCCAGGATGGAGGTCCCTATCTCACAGCCAGCGTGGTGACCATCAAGGATGCCCAGTACGGGCGCAATGTTTCCATCCATCGCTTGCTTCAGTTGAGCCCTCGGGAGCTTGTGGCTCGGGTGGTTGAGGGCCGAGGGACGGACACGGCCCTGAAGAAGTCCAACGCCGAGCTGGAAGCCGCCATCTGCATCGGCAATCCGCCAACGGTCCTTCTGGCGGCTGCCACGTCCCCTCCTCCCGGTGTTGATGAGTTCAGCATCGCCAATGCCCTGCGCCCGACACCCCTGGTGAAATGCCTGACCGTCGATCTTGAGGTCCCTGCTGACACGGAGATCGTCCTAGAAGGTCGAATCACCACTCGCACGGCGCCTGAAGGGCCTTTTCTCGACCTGACAGGGACCATGGATATTGTACGGGAGGGCCGCGTCCTGGAGATCAGTTGCATTACCCATCGCCGCGACCCGATCTATCAAGCCCTGCTGCCCGGCGGACTCGAGCACAAGCTGCTGATGGGCTTGCCCCGTGAACCGACTATCTACGCCGAGGTCAGCAAAGTGTGTCGTTGTCTGAAGGTGTTACTGACACCAGGAGGCTCGTCCTGGTTGCACGCCGTGGTGCAGATACAGAAGAGGGAAGCCGACGATGGCCGCCGTGCGATAGAGGCTGCTTTCCAGGGGCATAGCTCACTGAAGCACGTAGTGGTGGTCGATGAGGACGTAGACATCCACGATCCGCATGACGTTGAATGGGCCATCGCTACCAGATTCCAGGCTGACAGCGATCTGGTAGTCTGGGAGGATCAGCCCGGAAGTTCTCTCGACCCGTCTGCTGTACACATCCCTGGGCAGAAGACGCGGACCGCCAAGATGGGCCTGGACGCCACCATCCCCTGGCGAAAACCTTCCGGCGAGGCATTGTCTGCAGCAGAGCGAAAGGCCTTCGAAAGAGTGAGCTACGAGGAGTAGACAATTCGCATGCGTCTGACACCCGAAGAAGAGGCCCTGCTGGCCGGCGACCAAGGCACCGCCGTCAGAAAGGCGATGGAGATCGTTGTGGCCCTGGGCAGAATCTACGAAGCCGAAGAACTGGTCCCAGTGACCAGCGTGCAGGTGGCCGGCGTCGGTTATAGTAATCTGGGCGACGCAGGATTGCAGTTCATCCGAGAGTGGGCAGATTCGGGTGCCAGAGTGAAGGTTCCAGCCACCCTCAATCCCGCCGGAATGGACCTCAACGCGTGGCGAGAGCTGGGGATCCCCGAGGAGTATGCCAGGCGCCAGCTGGAGATCATCGAGGCCTACGGTACCATGGGCATCGCGCCCAGTTGCTCATGCACTCCTTATCTGGTGGGACGCACTCCTTCGCTTGGCGACCATCTCGCGTGGAGCGAATCGTCTGCAGTGAGTTACGCCAACTCTGTGCTAGGCGCTCGCAGCAACCGCGAGGGAGGCCCCAGCGCCCTGGCCGCAGCGATAACTGGACGGACAGCAAGGTACGGCCTCCATCTAGAGCACAATCGTCTGGCTAGCCACCTGATAGAAGTGGAGTGTGCCCTGGAAACCGTTGCCGATTTCAGTGCCCTGGGCTACATGGTGGGACAAAAGGTGGGCAGCGCAGTGCCCTACTTCCGCCTGAAATCACATAGCAAGCCTGAGTTGGAGCAACTCAAGGCTCTCGGGGCGGCCATGGCCGCCAGTGGGGCCGTCGCCCTCTATCACATACAAGGCGTCACGCCCGAGGCGCAGATGGGAATGACTCTGGCCGATGGTGCACGGAGAATAGCCATCGAGGATCTCGACGAGGGATATGAAGCACTGGATGGCTCAGCCCAGGACATCGATCTGGTGTGGATCGGCTGCCCTCACGCCTCGCTGATCGAGATACAGGAAGTGGCTGAGCTACTGAAAGGCAGAAAGCTGGCAACCGAGCTTTGGATCACCACCGCACGAGAGATCACCAGCGCTGCAAGAGCAAACGGGTTGGCGCAGATGATCGCGTCCTGCGGTGGCAAACTGGTGGCGGACGCCTGCATCATTGGAGCGCCTGTACGAGAGATGGGCTTCAGAACCTTGGCCACCAACTCTGCCAAAGGCGCTTTCTATCTCCAGAGCCATCTGGGCCTTGAGGTCAGGTTTGGCTCGTTGTCGCGATGCGTGGAGGCCGCCCTTACAGGGAGATGGCCAGCATGAGGCTCACCGGGAGAGTGATCAAGGAAGGCCATGCACAGGGCGAAGCGCTCGTCTCCCAGGAGCCGATAGGCTTCTTTGGCGGTGTGGACCCAGAGACGGGCGCGGTGATCGAGCCTGGACACGAACTCGAGGGAAAGACCATTGGCGGCAAGGTCCTCGTCTTCCCCACCGGTAAGGGCAGCACCGTGGGCTCCTACACCATGTACCGCCTGCGCAAGAACGATGTAGCACCCGCCGGGATCATCAATGCCCAGAGCGAAGCCGTGGTAGCGGTGGGTGCCATCATCTCAGATATTCCCATGGTGGATCAGATCGACATCTCTCGCGTGGCGACCGGTATGAAGGTGGCGATCAAGGGCCGTATAGTCGAGGTGAACGAAGACAGCGGCTAGCGATGAAGACGACCCCCATGGCCATCGAGATGGAGGACTAACTCGGCATTCACGACTCTCGGGTGTCGCGCGGCCAGGGTGGGCTGCGATTCGCTGGGACTCCCCGCCGCCTGTGACGTAGATGTGCAACGACTTGAGCAAGTGCAGCAGCACTCTCCTCCCTTGACCTCCACGCACCGCGGAATGGGCGATCAAGTGGGACAGATGCACGACTCGCACGGAGCGGACGAGCGTCAGCTACTGGTGAAGCACTTAGGCGCCGCCGTCTCGGGGGAGACAGAGCTGGACTTGCCGCCGGAGGAAAGTGTTGGCAACATGCGTGTGCTCGATGCACTGGTGGAGGCTGCGCGCAGCGGCAAGACAGTGGTCTTGAGTGGAGACTGCCCAGGAGTCCCAGACGCTTAGCCCAGATACCCCAGACCTCTCAACCGTTCCTTGATCTCCTCCTCCGCTTCCTCGCTGTATCCCGTTTCGTGGAGTTCCCGCGACGATTCCTCGTCGCCGTGCACCACGGGAACCCGTGTTTGATACTCCTCGGAGAAGACCTCGGTCAGCGGACGGCCGTCCATGTCTCGAGGGATAGCCGATCCCATGGTGTAGAGAATCGTGGGGGCCAAGTCTTCAATGGCTGCACCCTCTATCGTCGCGCCCTCTCTGATGCCCTTGCCAGCCATGATCAGGAGACCATAGTCGCGGTGCATGCCAGAATAGCGGTATACCGTGTCCACGGTGGTGCTGGAACCGAAGTCGGCCAATCCGAAGAAGATGTTCCTCTCATCCCGAGGGTGCAATGTGAGATCGGGCGCCCGGTCCAGATAGGGACCGTGATAGATATCCTCCTTCTTCAGGATCTCGCCAATAAGTGGTTCGCCTGTCCGTGGATCGACGAACTGCCGGGCCAGGTGAATGATTTCCTCCCTCACCTCTTCGTACTCCTGGCCTGGGTTCACCAAACCTTCAGGCTCCCTGCCTTTCACGTTGAGATAGATGGAGCCCAGGTGGCGTCCAAACGAATAGGCCTTCGAGCGCGACCAATCCACGTCCAGGAAGGAAAGGAACACCAGCTTCATCAGGTAATCCATCGAGTAGAGACCCTTGTATTCGGCGTGCTTGGCCAGCCCGATTCTGTCGGCGACACGATGGACGTTGCGCAGTGTGAACCCTCTCTTGAACAGTCGATACTTGAGAGCTCTCCAGGGATCGCGCCTCAGCCGCAGCAGCCCCACGTCGAGGAGCCAGTTATTGAGCACAATGAAGTTATGGGCTGGTCCCATCCCGTGGTCGGAAAGCACGATGACCAGCGTATCGTCATCAACTCTGTCGACAATCTCGCCGATCTTTTCGTCCACTTTCTGGAAGTATCCCACCACCGGTCCGCTCTTGTCAGTACCGTCTCCGGCTTCTCGCCACGGATGCCCGGGGTCAAGATAGTGCCACAGCTGATGCAAAACGCGGTCCGTGTCGAAGATGACGACCATCAAGAAGTCGGAGGGGTATGTGTCCATCAGGTACGAGACAGTCCTGGATCGAAGGTTCAGCAGCTCATCGCACGCCTTCCAGAAATCATCACGGCGGGACTCGGCAAAGGTCTCTGTCGGATAGATGGTGTAGTACCCAATCTCGTCCTTCAGTTGCTGCGATAGCTCTGGTGGATAGGTGAAATCCTGCGCTGAGTAGGGCGTCATCCAGCCGCTGATCATGAAACCATCGACCTCCTCCACAGGGTAGGACATGGGCACATTGACTATCCCCACTCTCCTACCCTGATCGGAAAGGAGCTTCCAGATGGCAAGGCCGTCTCGTCTGCTGGCGTTGACTGGGGGAAAGACGTAACTGTCCTCCTCGCGGTAGAGAAAATCGTAGATGCCGGTCTTGCCGGGATTCTTGCCGGTCATGAAGGTGGACCACGAAGGGCCAGAAGTCGGAGGTGTCGTCGATCTGAGTTGGCCCACCGCTCCTCGCTCCATGAGGCCGCTCAGATTGGGGAGCCTACCCTCTGCGGCCCATGACTCTATGATGTTCAAAGGAACACCATCCAGACCTATGACCAGCACCTTCGCGTCAGAACCCATACTCTCCTCGCTTACTCGTCGCTGGCGTGGGAATAGTACTCGATGGCCGTGCCAGTGTCGAAGATGCCCCCTCCTACCTCTCGGACCCTGAAGGCCTGGTAGGTGGTGGTGGCAGCGATGATCAAGAGAAACGCCACCACTCCCATCACGACCCGTGCAATGCCTACCTGGTCCGCCACAGTCCCCACCAGGAGCATGATTGGTATAGCCACCATGTTCGCCAGCAGGAAGTAGACAGCAATAACGCGCCCCCTGAGCTCGGGCGGCGATTTCTCCTGAAGAAGAGTCTCCGAGGGTATGGCCACCAGAGCGATCTCCGCCCCTAAAGTCAGGGATAAGAGCATGACTGCGGGCACCTTGGGAAGCGTCAACCAGAGGGGAAGATCGAAGCCCGCCAGACCGAACCCAAACAGGGTCAGAACCATGGCCGAGAATCCGACGCTCGACATCACCTCCCTGCGGAACTTGTACCCAAAGCGCCCTATCAAGAACGTATTTGCCAGCATGCCCACACCCGCGGGTGCAAATACGAAGATCGCATCTTCGGGCAGCATCCCCAGCACCCGAGTAGCGTAGCCTGGAGCAATCATGGCCATCATCAACAACAGTGTCGTAGTCATGGTCAGCTGGGCCAGGGCGATTTGTATCGGTCTCCTGCTAGCCACGTAGCGCCACCCCGCGCGCAACTCTTCCCACACCCTCTTCAGCATGGAGGCACCAGCCTCAACGATCAATTTCGGCTTGTCACGCGGTATGCGAGATACCAGCACCGAAGCCGTCAGATACATGAGAGCGACGATGCCAAACGCACCTTTGATTCCCAGCAGCTTCACCGTCAGGGGAGCCACAATCACCAAACCCACGACCTGCGTGCCGATGAGAGTGAGGTTGAAAAGGGCGTTGGCCGTCAGAAGCCGCTCTTCTCCCACCAGCAAGGGAATGGTAGTGGCCTCGGCGGGAGCGAAGAACTGGCCAATGGCCGAGGAGATGAAGGTCACTGCGTAGATGACCAGCAGCAGCGACCATCCGCCGAGTCTGTCCAGCACCAGGATATACGTCGTAACGGTGAGCACTCGTATGCCGTTACTGGCCAGCATGACCAGCTTGTTGGACAGACGATCAACTGCAATGCCGGCCACGGAACTGAGCAACACCGCTGGCAGGCTGAAGGACAGAATCATGATGGCCATATGGGCGGTGGACCGTGTGAGCGTCTCGATGAGGACGATCTGAACGAAGTGGATACCGTTCTGCGCCGTCTGGGAGGCGATCTGTGCCATCCAGAGGGTAAAAAAGTTCTGGTTGCGGATGACGCCGGTGAAGGTTCTGTCTTGTCTCATACGTCGTGCCCCATAGCAGGGAACGCCCTCGGTTGGGACACGAAGGTCTTGACTCGCTTCTCGAACTCGCGTCTTGGCAGGAGCACCCTCCGGCCGCACTTCAGGCATTGGATGCCGATGTCAGCGCCCAAACGCACCACACGCCATTCGTAGCTACCGCAGGGGTGTTTCTTGCGAAGTCTAACGACGTCGTTCAAGTGAACGTTCATCACCATAGGGGTGGTCTCTCCTCAACAACCCTTCATTGTACCACACAAACCCTCCGAGGGCGAATTCTTTACCTTACCTCGGTTTTCAGGTATGATATTATGTCAGCAATCTCTGTGTCAAGGAAAGTTGGTGGTCCATGTTCGGCTTCGATTTGACAAGCTTCATCGCCATTATCGTCGCGGTTCTGATCGCCATCGATGTGCACGAGTGCTGTCACGCCTGGATGGCAGCTCAGATGGGCGACCCTACCGCAAGGGATCTCGGGAGGGTGTCTTTGAACCCCATAGTGCACCTTGACCCGCTGGGCACGCTGATGATATTCCTCACCGCCCTCACAGGTTTTGGCATCGGTTGGGGAAAGCCAGTCCCTGTAGATCCCTACAGGTTGCGATATGGGCCCCGGACAGGGATGGGTATTGTGTCTCTCGCCGGGCCTTTGGCTAACCTGACCACGGCCACTGTGCTGGCGATACCGTTCAGATTGGGATTGGGCATACTTCCCGACTTGCTGGTGCAGTTTCTGTTCATCGTCTCTATGGTCAATATCGGTTTGGCGATCTTCAATCTGCTGCCTGTGCCGCCCCTGGATGGCTACGGCGTGTTGATGGGAATCTTGTCCAGTATCAGGGCTCCCTGGGCCCACCGTTGGTCATACACTCTTGCACGGTACGAACGCTATGGGCCCATGATACTACTCCTGGTGATCATAGCGAATCGATACATCCCGCTGTTCAGCTGGATCATCTACCCACCCTACCTGCTGATCAGACGGTTGTTGCTGGGAGTGTAAGAAACTTGGGGGCCGGCTATCGCGTGCGCCAGTTTGCCCTGGCCCTGGGAGCCACCATCAATCCCCAGGAGCAAGATGCCGCAGGCGAGTACCTGGATGGAGCACAGCTGGAGTTGTTTCGTAGTATGTCCTCCATCGATCAGCACCACTGTCTGGCCGTGTGCGGGAGCCTTCTCGAAGACGGGGAGAAGGACCCCTCTCTGCTGACGGCTGCGCTGCTCCATGACGTGGGTAAGACCGTCGGCCCGGTGCGCATCTGGCATCGAGTGATCGCCGTCCTGACCAATGCTCTGGCCCCGCGTCTCTGGGAGGCGGTCGATGAGAAACCGGGGACCTGGCGGTATCCTCTCTACGTACACCACAAGCACGCTGGCTTGGGCGCGGCACTCGCGCAAGAGGGAGGCTGCTCGCCTGAGGTGGTGTGGCTGATCGCGCATCATGAGGATGAACCGCGACAGGATGGGCGCGGTAGTAAGAAGAGAAGACTCTTGGCGGCCCTCCAGGCCGCCGATGCAGCAAATTAGATTCCAGTGTCACCTATGTAGGAGGTCCAAATGACTGAACCCCAAGTTGCCATCATCGGATTGGGTCGGACCGGCTCCTCTATTGGATTGGCCCTGCGAAGAGCCGAGCCACAGTTCGATATTGTGGGCCATGACAAGGACCGCGCCGTCTCCAGAGAGGCCCACAAACTGGGCGCCGTTGTCAAATGGGAAGGGAACCTGATCTCCGCCATCGAGGAGGCTGATCTGGTGATCATCGCCACGCCACTGATGGCTATCAGGGAGATACTCGAGGCCACAGGTCCCTACCTGAAGCCGGATTGCGTACTCACCGATACAGCGAATGTAAAGGGCCAGGTTCTCGAGTGGGCCGACGAACTTCTGCCGGACACCGCCCACTTCGTAGGTGGTCACCCCATGATTGGGGTGAGCGCCACAGATGGAGATGATGCCACGCCGGACCTCTTCGTTGGCTCGACGTACTGCCTCGTGCCGTCCGGCACTGCCCACCCGGCGGCCATCGAGCTTGTAACCAGCATGGTTCGTGCGCTGGGGGCAGAGCCCTTCTTCCTCGACGTTGCTGAGCACGACGGTCAGGTGGCCGGGGTCGAACATCTTCCGCTGATTCTCGCCACGGCCCTGCTAATGACTACCGCTGAGGCCCCTTCGTGGAGAGATCTGCAGCGGCTGTCCGGATCTGCCTTCTGGCGCGCGACTCAATTCCCTTCGCCAGATCCGGCTGTCAATCGAAGCATCTGCGTCGCGAATCGCGAGAACATCTCTCGCTGGATTGACCCCTACATCGACAGTTTGAGACACCTCCAGCAGAAACTCGCCGACGCTGACGATGACACGTGGGAAGAACTGTTCACAGTGTTGACGGACACTCGAGCACGCTGGATGGCAGGCAGGGGCACACCGGAGGAGGAAGCAGCGAGGGCGGAGATGGATGAACTCCGAGGTATGAGGACCTTCGGCGCAATGTTCGGCCTTAGCCAGTTCCGAGATCTCAGAAAGAAACTCGAACAACGAGAGCCCAAGTGAGATGGCGTACACCTACATCCTGCAATGTGCCGACGGGACTCTCTACACCGGCTGGACCACGAACCTTGAGCGCAGGGTTCGAGCGCATCTGGCTGGAAAAGCGAGTAGATATACTAGAGCCCGGCTGCCCGTTACTCTGGCATATCACAAGGAATATCCCACGTCTCGAGAGGCTCGACAGCACGAGGCCGAGATACGCAGGCTATCTCGCGAGAAGAAGCTGAAGCTAGTCAGCAGTTCAGCGTCTTGATTTTCGCGGACGGCGGGCTGCGGAGACGTGGACCGAAGTCCAGCGGGGACGCTGTTGAAGAATACGCACGAGATCACTCAGCCTTGACCACCGAGCCGCAATAGGGACACTCTGCGGACGAAGGTCCGACCCAGTCCGCTTCACTCTCCTTGATGGGCCCCCCACAGTGGGGACACTTGCCGGGCAACTCGCCCCGCCTGGCCCTGGCCCGCTCCAGGGCGGGCAGTTGCTTCAAGTCACGCTCCAACGCTTCGGCTTCAGCCTGGCGTCCCTTATTGCGCAGGACCTGCACCATTTTCTCGCCCAGCAGCTTGGCCGCGCCAGGCCGATCAGCCAGTTTGAAGAGGTCCAGAGCCTTCTTTCCCCTGTCGTAGGCCTGATCGATGTTTTCCAGCCTCACGTAGCAGCGAGCAGCCTGCGCCGTCAGATGGGCGGCCTGAAAGATCTTGCCTCGCTCCTCGGCTTCCTCCGCCAGATTCTCGAATGCCTGAGCAGCCTCTTCGAACTTCCCTTGGTCGAAGACGCTCATCGCCCTCCTGACAGGTTCAGGGACGGACCTTCCTGGAGGGATTGGTCGTCTGCGCCGAAGATCTCTTACCCATCGAAAAGCTCTCCTTCGAAACACGGTTGCCCTCCGTTGTCGCCGCGCCCCCGATCAGCGCGTCGTCCTCAATCTGCGGCGCACCATGCAGGTGAACACTCGGGTGTGTGGATCGATGTATATCTCGCCTCCGTGCTCCCGCCTTCCGGCCCTACTCGTCACCCACCGTCTGGCGCAGCACAAAGGCACCGATCACGCGTGGCCCCGCGTGTGTAGCCAGCGCTGGGCCTGCCTCCGAGATTGTAATCTGTTCCACAGGGAAGCCGGTCGAGGCAGCCAACGTGTGCGCAAAGCTTGTCGCATGGTCCAGAAGCCGGGTGTGGAGTATTCCCAGCTTTTCGACCGGTGACCAAGAGATCACCTCCGCCTGGATCCTGTTCAAAGCCTTCTCGTACGAACGCTGTGTCGCCAGGAGATCTAGCTCACCGTCCACCATCTTGAGCATGAGCTTGACATCGAAGGCCTTCATCATCCGACCCAGAATCGGCATGACTTTCGCCACTCTGCCGCCTCTCCTGACGTACTCCACGGTGTCCACAACAGCGAAGAGCCTGGTCCTTCTGGACATATCACGCAGCAGAGCGGTAATGTCCTCCAATGCCATCCCTTGCTCGGCGGCCTCCACCGCAACCTTGACCTGCCAAGCCAGGCCGGCAGACACGCTGAGGGAATCAACCACGGTTACGCTGTCGCCGAACCTTTGAGCGGCTGCCCAGGCGCTGCTATAGCTTCCGCTGTGATGGCTGGTGAGGGTTAGACACAGCACGTGGCATCCCTCATCCACCAAGGGGGCAAAGGCTTCCTCGAAGGCACCTACGGACGGTTGCGAACTAGTGGGCCAATAGGGACCTTCGGCCTTCTCCCAAAATCCGTCATGGGAGAGCTCCCCATCGAGGTACGTCTCAGGCCCAAAGCTGACCGCCAGAGGAACCAGAACCACCCCCAAACGATTTGCCTCAGCCCTGGACAAGTCACAACTGCTATCGGTCACGATCCCTATCTTGCTGCCGTCCATCACCCCCCTTTCACAGGCCGTCCGAACACCAGGTAGCCGGTGTGGGCCACCATACGGTCTTCGGGCCGCAGGCGAGCGGGCACAGTCTTGTAGTGCCTCAGCAGTATCTCGCTCACCTCCAGATCCACAAAACTCTCGTCCTGCAACCTGTCCAAGAGCGCCGACACTTGATTGGCGGTCGGCACCAGAGCTCCGAAGAACCCTCCCCCGGCCAGGGCTTCCTTTGCCTGGCCAACGTAGAACTGCGGCTCCCTCACA
The DNA here is from genome assembly GCA_964347945.1 of uncultured Anaerolineales bacterium. GTDB lineage: Bacteria > Chloroflexota > Anaerolineae > UBA7937 > B3-Chlor > CAYGAW01. Next base: position 14,548 of record CAYGAW010000190.1, on the reverse strand, counting down.
TCCATGAACAGGGCGTCAATCTCCCTCTCGTCGAATCCCTCGGCGATGCCTCGACACTTCAGCTCTACGTACTGTAACAAGTCCAACTCCGAGAGGTTACGTCTGGCCACCTCGATCATGTCCTCTCTCCGCTCATAGGAGAAGACCTTGCCTGTGGGCATCACGCTTTGTGCCAAGGCTATGGTCATCGCACCACTACCCGTGCCCGCCTCGATAACCCTCGTCCCGGATACGATGTTCATCTTCAGCAGCGCATAGCCGCTCTCTTTGGGATAGATGATCTGACTCTCACGCCTGGCATTCATAATCAAGTCGTGGACGGAAGGGCGCAGAAGGTAGAAGGCGTGTCCAAGATGGGAGGTCAACTGGCTTCCCAGGGGTCGTCCCAGGATGTCATCGTGTCTGATGAAGCCCCGGTGCGTGTGGAGCTCATCTCCGGGCCTAAGACGGACTATGAATCGCTTCCCGTCTTTGCCCAGCAGGAGCACCAGGTCTTCTTCTTCCGCCACGGTCATTTCTCAGTCGATTCCTATCCAGATGCGAGAAGAATGGGCGGGACAGGACTCGAACCTGCGACCTCTTCCTTGTAAGGGAAGCGCTCTCCCAACTGAGCTACCCGCCCTCGTGGTTCACATTATACCATGGGATGAAGAGGTAGTCAATCAGCCCAACCGCCCTCCGTTCCCGGCCTTCGCATCGCTCACATGGTCTCGGGCGCACTTACACCCATGAGAGCCAGGACCCGGGCCAACACTATCTTCGCCGCAGCTACCAGCTTCAACCGTGCCTTGTTAAGGGGCATGTCCTCGGGGATCGACGAGACCACCCGGCACTGCTTGTAGAACGGATGGAAAGCACCGGCCAGCTCCTGAGCATAGTACGGCAGATAGTGGGGGCTCAGGCTCGTCACGCACTGCTCGAGTACCTCGGGCAAGCGAAGCATCTGGCGGATCAATGCCAACTCCGCAGGGTGACCCAACAGTGACACATCACCATCACCGAAGTCTATTCCTTGACCATAGCGGAGAATGCTCGCTATGCGGGCGTGCCCGTATTGCACATAGTACACGGGGTTCTCGGCGGATTGTTCCTTCGCCAGATCCAGGTCCAGGTCCATCTGACTATCGGCCGCGCGGCCCAAAAGGAGGAAACGCACGGCATCCGCACCAATCTCCTCCAGGACCTCGCGCAGGGTGATGATGTCCCCCGTTCGCTTGGACAGCCGCACTATCTCGTCACCCCGCCTCAAGGTCACCAACTGATAGACGATGAGGATCAGGTTATCCGGGTTTATGCCTATCGCTCTCATGGCCGCCTTCATCCTGGGCACGTGCCCCTGATGGTCGGCGCCCCAGACGTCTATCACTCGGTCGAAACCCCGCTCTACGAACTTGTCATAGTGATAGGCGATGTCCGAAGCCAGGTATCCTGGTTCGCCGTCCGATCGGATGAGGACGTTATCCTTGTCATCACCCAGTTCGCTGGAGGTAAACCAGACCGCTCCCTCCCGCTCCGCCACATGGCCTTCCTCACGCAGCATGGCCAAGACGCGGTCGAAGAGCCCACTGTCATATACGCTGCGCTCGGAAAACCACCGATCATAGGTGATGCCCATCAGGCCCAGATCATCCTTGATCGAAGCCAGCATCCTCTCCAGGCCTATCTCATAGATCCCATCCACCGCCTGCTCGCGGGGCATGCCCAGGAACCTGTCACCTTCCTGGCGAGCAATGGCATCCCCCAACCCAACCATGTAGGCGCCGCGATAGCCATCGTCGGGAATCGGCTCGTCGCGGCCCAGGGCTTGAGCATAGCGAGCATATAGTGTCTCGGCAAACAGCCTCATCTGAGTGCCTGCGTCGTTGACGTAGTATTCCCGCTGCACATCGTAGCCCGCTGCCTCCAGGACATTGGCCAGGCTGTCGCCTATCACGGTATTTCGTCCAAAGCCCACGTGCAAAGGTCCCGTGGGGTTGGCGCTCCCATACTCAACCTGCACCTTTTGTCCTTCGCCCAGGCTCAGATTCCCATATCTGTCCCCAGCTGCCAGTATCTCCTCTACCTGTCGCACCAACCACTGGTCGTCGAGAGTGAAGTTGACAAAGCCGGGTTTGGCCACCTCCACCTTGGAGAGGAAGTTTGTCTTGGGGATCCGAGCTGCAATGGCCTCCGCTATGCGCAGAGGGGACGTGCGGGCCATTCCAGCCAACTGCATACCTGCGGTGGTCGCGTAGTCGCCATGCTCCTCGCGCTGCGGGCGCTCCACAGTCAAGGGCGGGAGATCAAACGGAGGCAAGTCTCCAGCTTCCTGAGCCGATACGACGGCCTCTCGAACCAGAGACTCGATTCTGTGTAGTGGTTGCTCAACCATGGCTAGGCCTGGTAGGCCTCCATCCGTTCCCAGTTCCTGCCGACTTTCAGATCTACCTTCAGCGGAGCATCCAGAGCCCAGGCATTCTCCATGGTGGAACCTACCAGATGGGCCACAGGCTCGACCTCCTCGCGAGGAACCTCCAGCACCAACTCATCATGGACCTGGAGAATCATGCGCGCGGCCCAGTCCTTCTCCTTAAGGGCACGATGCAAGCGCACCATCGCTATCTTCAGGATATCAGCGGCCGAGCCTTGAATGGGCATGTTGATCGCCTCTCGCTCAGCAGCGCGCTTCACTCCAGAGTGAGCCCGGCTCGTGGATTGCAGTTCTGGGAAGTAGCGCCGACGCCCCAACAGGGTCGATACGCAGCCCTGCTCTCGGGCCTCCTCCTTGGTCCGTTCCACATACTCCTGCACGTGCTCGTAGCGGCCGAAGTAGTTGGCGATGAACTCGCGGGCCTCTTCCACCGACAGATCTGTTCTCTGGGCCAGCCCGTACTCGCCCATGCCGTAGATGATGCCGAAGTTGATGATTTTGGCGATGCGACGCATCGCCGGGGTCACCGCATCGAGAGGCACCTGGAAAACCGTGGAGGCAGTGCTGGCATGGATGTCCTCGCCGCGAGCGAAAGCTGCGAGCAACTCCGGATCCTGTGAGATGTGGGCCAGGATGCGCAATTCCACCTGAGAGTAGTCTGCCCCCAGCAGCATCCACCCCTCCTGAGCCACGAAGGCACCGCGCACGTGGCGACCCAACTCGGTCCGGACCGGGATGTTCTGCAGATTGGGGTCACTGGAAGAAACGCGGCCCGTCACCGTGCCTGTCTGGTTATAGGAGGTATGCACACGCCCGGTGTCCCTATTCACGAGTAGGGGCAAGGCATCCACGTAGGTGGACTTGATCTTGGTCAGTTGTCGATGCTCCAGAATCAGGTCGATGATGGGGTGTAGATCCTTGAGTTCCTCCAACACGCTCGCCCTCGTCGAATAGCCTGTCTTCGTCTTGGCCTTGCCAGGCAAACCCAACTCCTCAAAAAGGACCTCGCCCAGCTGCTGAGTGGAGCTAACGTTGAACGGATGGCCTGCCAGGTCCTGGATTTCCTTCTCCAGAGCTTGGATGCGCTGATGCATGCCCCTCGAGATCTGCATCAACTCGTCCGTGTCCAGGGCAACGCCCGCCATCTCCATGGCCATCAGCACTTCAACTATGGGCATCTCCACGTCAAGGAACAGCTCCCATTGCTCACGTTGCCGCAACTCCTGCTCCAGTACCGACACCAGCCGCAGGGTCGCATCAGCGTCAGCTGCTGCGTAGGCAGCCGCATCACTGATGGACACCTGGGCCAATGTAATCTGATCGCGACCTTTGCCGATGAGGTCGGTGATCGGCTTCATCTCCAGACCGAGCTTGCTCCAGGCCAGGTCCTTCAGACCGAACCCTCGCCGCGAGGGCTCAATGAGATAGGCGGCAATCATGGTGTCGAAATCCAACCCTTTTACGGCAATGCCGTGGCGAGCCAATACGGTGAGGTCATACTTACCATTGTGGGCCGCCTTGGAAATGCCCGCTTCCTCCAGCACGGGCCGCAGGCGCTCGACGACGAGCCTCATGGGAAGTTGCCCCCCCACGTCCTGGGCCAGCAAGTGCCCTACAGGCACGTAGAACGCCCGCCCGGCCTCTGTCGCGAAGGAGAGGCCCACCAACTCTGCTTTCATGGCGTCCGGACTCGTGGTTTCCACATCGAGGGCGATTCGTTTAGACCGCGAGAGCTCATTCAGCAACGAGGTCAGTTGTTCTTCTTCGACCACGGCGGTGTGCTCTCCCGCTTCCAGGGGCGCCTGGGCGAAAAACGTCATCTGCTGAACCTGCTCTCTGTCGCTCTCAGGCAGCCGCTGCACGAGACTCCTGAACTCCAACTCTCGGAAGAGAGCCATCACCTTGTCCCGGTCATAATCGCTGGTACGGCACTTTTCCAGATTCAACTCTATGGGCACGTCGGTGACAATGGTCGCCAAACGCTTGCTCAGCAGGGCTTGTTCCTGCTGGCCGTCCAGCGCCTTTCTCGCCCGGGAGGAGTCTATCTCATCCAGATGCGCGTATATCTCCTCGATACTGCCATACCTCTGAATCAGTTGGCGGGCTGTCTTGTCTCCCACGCCTGCCACACCAGGGATGTTATCTGACTTATCACCCACCAGGCCCTTATAGTCCGCCAGAAGGGAGGGATCTATGCCGTATTTTTCTTTGACGGCTTTCTCATCGTACAGCTTCGCGTCCGAGAACCTCTGCCGGTGGCCTCCTGGAGTTACTACTCTCACCGTAGGTGACACCAACTGCAGAGTATCGTTGTCGCCAGTGACGACGACAGTGTCCAGGTCCCGATCGGTGGCCTGTTGGGCCAGGGACCCTATGAGATCATCGGCTTCATAGCCGGGAACCTCGAAGATGGGGATGTTCATCACCCGGACAACCTCGCGGACGCGCTCCATCTGGCTGCGCATCTCCTCACGCATGGGCGGGCGATGGGCTTTGTACTCTTCGAACTCCTCGTGGCGGAAAGTGGCTGCGGGGGCGTCGAAAGTGACAGCGATGAAATCTGGCTTCTCCTCCTGCAACGCGCGAAGAAGCATCATGGTAAAGCCATACACCGCGTTCGTCAATTCGCCCTTGGAGGTGGAGAACCCATCCACCGGCAAGGCAAAGAAGGCGCGATAGGCAAGAGCATGTCCGTCCACGAGCACCAGTTTCTTCGCCATCCGACCATCGCCTCCTGGGGATCTGGAGTGATTGTAACTGACTTAGCGTTCAGAAGCCAATAAATGAGTGTCTACTGGGCTCCTTCCATCAACCCTCGATTGTAGGCAAACAGCGCTGGGATGCCACCCGTGTGCCAGAACATCACCGTTTGCGGCCGCCCGAAGACGCCCTTGCGTATCAGGTCGAGCAACCCAGCCATGGCCCGGCCGGTGTAGACCGGGTCCAGCAGGATTCCTTCTGTGCTGGCCACTAGCCGGATTGCCTCGCGCTCTGCATCCCCCAGTACGCCATAGCCTCCCCCAACGTAGTCGTCGTGGACTACGATGTCAGCCTCATCGAAGCTCAGGTCCTGTCGCAGAAGCTCGGCCGTCGCAAGCGCTAGTTCTCGCAGGATCTCTCTCAAGCCCCTTTTCGTCTTGGCCACACTGATACCAACGACCTGCCCCTTGAAGCCCAAGGACTTGGCTCCGACCATAATGCCCGCTTGGGTGCCTCCCGAGCTCGAAGCGAAGACGACGGCATCCACATTGAGCGCCAATTCCTCCAATTGCCCGAGTAACTCCTCCATGGCCGCCACGTAGCCCAGGGCACCCGTCGGATTGGAGCCTCCCACAGGAATCGCGTAGGGGTGGCGACCAGCGGTTTCTTCTTCCACCGCGATCTCTATCATCATCTCGTGCAGAGGCCTATCGCCTGTCCACCGGACCCGAGCACCCAGCAAGTCGTCGAGCAACAGATTGCCGTTCCAGTCTCTGGGAGGAGACCCTTGAAGAATGAGAATCGAACGAAGCCCATGCATCGCAGCTGCCGCCGCCGTTTGCCGAGCATGGTTCGATTGCGGAGCGCCAGCGGTGAGCACGGTGTCGGCGCCCTCGGCCAGGGCCTCGGCAATGAGGAACTCGAGTTTGCGCGTCTTGTTCCCTCCGGTGGCCAGTCCGGTCTGATCATCCCGCTTGACGAAGAGCCGGGGCCCGCCCAGCTCCTGTGACAGGCGTTTCATCTCCACCACTGGTGTAGGCAGGTAGGCAATTGGCACCCGAGGAATCTCGGATCTCAACATCGTGTCACCTCGTTATCATATCTTGGCGGTCGATGCTCTATTATATCACACCCGGCAAGACGCAGTTCACGCCGCCCTCGCGGCCTCCCACGACTTTCTCGGCAGGGTTGAAATCCTTTCCACCTTGTGCTATACTTCCGATAGGGGTTTCAACCCCTGATGGGCCGTTAGCTCAGTCTGGTTAGAGCACCTGCCTTTTAAGCAGGGTGTCGCTGGTTCGAATCCAGCACGGCCCATCTGAGCCACCCTAGCTCAGTCGGTAGAGCAAGCGCCTCGTAAGCGCTAGGTCGTCGGTTCGAGTCCGATGGGTGGCTCCTGAATTGTGATTTTGTGGGCTGACCAAGGGAAGAGGTTGGCCCTTTTTTGCAGAGAGTAGCATGGCTCCCAAGACGACGGCCGAATGGTACGATGATGGCCTTTCCATGTTGAATTCTGGCTTCTTCGATAGCGCCATCCAGTGCTTCGACGAAGTCCTGAGGGCCGAGCCACAAAACGCCAAAGCCTGGGCCCTGAAAGGCACGGCCCTGATTGGGATGAACAGTCACGACGAGGCCTTGGCCTGCTTCGACAAGGCACTGGACCTTGACCCTGAGAATGCCCAAGCCCGGAGAGGGCAAACGCTGTGTCTGACTGAGTTGGCAAGAGAGGAGGCCCCGACACGGCCTCAACCAGAAACAGAGGAGATCACTGAAAGTGCCGTGGGTCCCACACCTCTCCCAAAAGAGCCTGTGTCCAGGCTGTACTCCGTCGCTGACGGGCTTGTTGTGGACGCGGTCCATGGGATGGCGGCCGACCAAGAGGAAGCCTGGTTCGTATACGGGCCATACGGAGGGGCGACCAGGCTGACCTTGTGGAACCAACAGTTGCTGACCTACACCACAGATGATGGTCTGATCAGCGATGCGGTGAGATGCGTGCTTCTGAATGGGAACGATGTCTGGCTCGGCACGGATCGAGGCCTGAGTCGGTTCAACAGAGAAGCCGAGGAGTGGGCTGGCTACTCCCGGGAGAGCGGCCTGAAAGCCGAAGTGATCAACGGACTGGCTATCCAAGGAGGCTTGCTGTGGCTGGGAACGGATTCGGGCCTCGTGGTCCTGGATGTGAAAACAGGCAGATCCGTCCTCTGTCCAGGAGGGCCTGATCCCCAAGAGGTGGACTGCGTGTTGGTCGATGGTAGATTGATCTGGTGCGGGGCCATCAGGAAAGGTGGGGGTCTGTCAGTCTTTGACAGCCGGGCGGAGACCTTTCGGAGGCTCGACGTCGCTGTCCCGGTGCACGGCTTGCAGCTGTTCCCGCGACGCGCCAATCAGCGGCTCTGGCTGGCTACCAGGGACGGCACTGCTATCGTCGACAGAGCAACCTACGAGGTCGAACAAATACCTCTGTCAGACGTGGCGGTGACTGGAATCGCCGTTGGTGTGAAGGGCCTGCTGGTCAGCACGGTCCGAGGTTTGACGATCGTTGCAGTCGCGGAAGAAGACACCGAACGCGCAGTGACGGTCGAGAGAAGCGAGATAGGGTGGGGACAGCACATCAGCGCCGTATGTGCCAGTCGCACCACAGAATGGATCGCCATCCAGGGACAAGGCGTGGTCTGCCTTGTCTACCCCTCTTGATAACCACCCCTAGCTGGTTTATAATGGTTGATTGGAGTGCATCCTGGCGTTGACTCGCCATAGTCCTGCCAGACGCGGCTTGCGGCATAGTCTTCAACCCGAAACAAGCTAGGTTGGACAGGGTGCTGCTCCAATAGCGGCGAAAACACCTCAGAGCAGATGCGCATGGCACGGAAGACTTCAAAATCCAAGAAGACCCCGTTTTGGAGGCGGTTCCGCATCAGTGTGGACTCCCGGCTGCGGGAAGAGATCGTCAGCCTGTTGCTGATGGCTTTGGGTGGAATCACGTTGCTGAACCTGCTCTCGGTGAGTCACGCCCGAGGGCTGCTCATCGATAGTTGGTCCATGCTTCTGCGGCGGGCTTTCGGGTGGGGAGCTTTCCTGGTCGCCCTGGCCATGATCGCCATAGGCATCGTTCTCCTGCTCCGCAACCTCAAGTCCCTGCTGGAGATTCGACGCCTGAGGATTTTGGGCATGGTGCTCCTCTTTGGGACGTTGCTGGGCCTCCTTCATTTCTTCTACCCAGACCCCCTCCGCCTGGCGCAGGAGGGGCGGGGTGGTGGCTATCTAGGATGGGCAATCAGCACCGCGCTGTATGCGTCTCTGGGAGACATCGGAGCCTTCCTGGTGCTGCTCACAGCCTTGATTGCTAGCGTCATCCTCGTGATCAACCTCTCACCCTCCGAGATACGGGATAGAGGATCTGCCCTGGTCCAAGACATAGCATCGCTGTACCAAGAGTACCTCGCTCCCCGCTTGGACAGCCTGAGAAGGGAAGTGGAGGCCCCGGAAGAACGGCCTCGCCCGATTTCCGAAGAGCCGCCCACCGTCGCAGTAGAGGAAGAACCACTGGTGGTTGCCTCGCCATCGCCGACGCAGGTCGCGCGCCCGCCAAGACGCGTGAGGGAGAAGGAGGATCGACTCCCTTCCTTGGATCTCCTCGAGAAGACCTCGCTGGAGGCCCTGAGTGAAGCGGAAGTGCGCCGCAAGCTGAGCATCATCGAAGAGACCTTGACCAGTTTCGGCGTCCCGGCCAAGGTGGTGGAGGTCAACCAGGGCCCCACCGTCACGCAGTTCGGGGTCGAGCCGGGATACGTCGAACGCAAAGGGCCGGATGGAGAACCCACCTCCAGAAAGGTGCGGGTCAGCAAGATCAGCTCTCTGTCCAAGGACCTGGCTCTGGCCCTGGCTGCCGCGCCCATCCGCATCGAGGCGCCGGTTCCCGGCCGACCGGTGGTGGGGATCGAGGTTCCTAACGATAGAATCTCCCTGGTGGCGCTGCGGTCAGTCATGGAATCGGAGGAGTTTCAGCAGCTGGACTCCCCGCTCAAAATCGCACTGGGCCGGGATGTATCGGGACGGGCAGTCGTGGCCACCCTGGAGATGATGCCTCACCTGCTCATCGCCGGCGCCACCGGTTCCGGAAAGAGCGTGTGCATCAACTCTGCTGTGACCTGCCTTCTGTTCAACAACTCGCCGGAGCGGTTGAAGCTGGTGATGATAGATCCCAAGACCGTGGAGTTGATCCATTTCAACGGTCTTCCTCACCTGGCGGCGCCTGTCGTCACGGACATGGAAGAGGTGCTGCACGCGCTCCGCTGGGTGATGGCGGAGATGGACAGGCGCTACGCGATACTCTCCAAGGCTGCCGCCCGCAACATCGACGACTACAACTACGAGAAATTGCCCCCTTACGAGGAGCCCCTGCCCTACATTGTGGTGGCCATCGATGAACTAGCCGATTTGATGATGATGGCTCCAGATGAAGTGGAACGAATCATCTGCCGCCTGGCCCAGATGTCGCGCGCCACAGGGATACACCTGGTCATCGCTACCCAACGCCCTTCCGTCGATGTGGTCACGGGTCTGATCAAGGCCAACTTCCCCGCCCGGATCTCCTTTGCCGTGACGTCTCAGGTGGATTCCCGGGTGGTCCTGGACACCGCAGGGGCAGAGGCGTTGCTGGGACACGGAGACATGCTCTACATGGCACCCGACTCGTCGAAGCTGGTGCGCTTGCAGGGCTGCTTTGTGTCCGACCAGGAGATAAGCGAAGTTGTCCGATTCTGGAAGGATTCTGCGTTGTCTGCCGAAGAGGCCTCTCCCCCATGGGGGAAGATAGAGCGTATTGCCGGTACAGAAGGCCGCGATGAACTACTAGAGGAAGCCATCGATCTCTTGAGGGGGCAGAGACGTGCGTCCACGTCGCTATTGCAGCGACGGCTACGCATAGGCTATCCGAGAGCAGCTAGGCTCATGGACCAGTTGGAGGAAGAGGGGATCGTTGGCCCTCCTGTGTCTGGGGGACGGCAACGAGAGGTGCTCATTCTGGAGGAGGACGAACAGATGGAGGATTGGAATCAGGAGCTTTGAGCGCCGGACAAGAGGAGAGTGTATGGCAAAGAAGGAAACGGAAGACAGAACCAAGAAGACAAAAGGTATCCAGGCCGAGGGCGTGGTGGTGAAGGCTTTGCCGAACGCCATGTTCCGCGTCCAGCTTGACAGCGGACCTGAGGTACTGGCTCACATCTCCGGGAAGATGAGGAAGTACTACATTCGCATCCTCCTGGGCGATAGAGTACTCGTGGAGTTATCTCCCTATGATCCCACCAGGGGTCGGATCCTGTATCGCTATAAGAAGTAACGGCGCAGCGCGTACGTGTTCTCCGTGCAACGCCGCAGCGGCCGCCGACCCCTCAACGGAGGAAGACTCCCGTTGGCACTAGGTTGACAGATGATCTACTTTGGCACCAGTGGCTTCTCCTACAAGGATTGGGTCGGTCCCTACTACCCAGAGGGACTCCCGCGCCAGCAGTTTCTGGAGTTTTACGCTCGCGATTTCAACGTCACGGAGCTGAACTTCTCCTACTACCGGGTGCCGGCAGCCTCGACCCTGCAGCGAATGGCAGCCAAGACCCCGAAGGAGTTCACGTTCACTGTCAAGGCTCACCAGGACATGACCCACAACCGGCAGGGCAGCAAGGAGATCTTTACCGAGTTCGTGGACTCGCTGGAGCCACTCCTGGAAACAGGCAAGTTCGGCTGTATCCTCGCTCAGTTCCCCTGGTCCTTTCGGCCCGACGAAGAGGGTATGGACTACCTCCGCTTCCTTCGTCAGCACTTGGGTGACCTACCCACGGTCATCGAGTTCCGTAACCGCGACTGGATTAGTGATGAGACTTTCGACTTCTTGCGGGAGCATGATCTCGGTTTCTGCTGCGTCGACCAGCCGCGTTTCAAGAGCCTCATCCCCCCTATCGCTGTGGCTACCAGTGCCATCGCCTACGTTCGCTTCCACGGTCGCAACGCCAAGAAGTGGTGGCAGCACGACGAAGCCTGGGAGAGGTACGACTACACCTACAGCGACGAGGAACTGGAGGAATGGGTGCCCAAGATTCGCAAGCTGGACGAGGAAGCGGAGAAGACCTTCGTCTTCGCCAACAATCACTGGCAGGGTCAGGCGGTGCAGACCGCGCGACAGCTACAGATGCTCCTTACTGGCTTCGAACCGAGGAGGTGATGAGATGTCTGGACACTCCAAGTGGTCCACGATAAAGCGCAAGAAGGCAGCTACAGACGCCAAGAGAGGGCAGCTCTTCACCAGAATCGCCCGCGAGATCACCATCGCCGCCCGGGAAGGCGGGGGGGATCCGGATGTCAACTTCCGGCTGCGCCTAGTCATGGACAAGGCCAAGCAGGCCAACATGCCCAAGGAGAACATCGAGCGGGCCATCAAGCGGGGCACCGGCGAGTTGAAGGGCGAAGTCCTGGAGGAAGTGATGTACGAAGGCTACGCCCCCAACGGCATCGCCCTCCTCCTGGACACCGTGACGGACAACCGCAACCGAGCCGTTGCCGACATCCGCCGCATCCTCACCCGGCAGGGCGGCAAACTGGCTGAAACCGGCGCCGTGAGCTATCTCTTCGACCAGCAGGGCTTCATCATCGCCGAGGTTGGAGAAGAAGATGCGGAGGAGTTGGCGTTGCTCGCCATCGACGCGGGGGCCGTTGACGTCAACATCGATGACAACACCCTTGAGGTATACACTCAAACCAAGGACTTCCAGAACGTGAAGGAAGCCTTGGAAGGCACGGGAGTCTCCTTCAGCACGGCGGAACTCATCATGACCCCCAAGGCGATGGCCGAACTAGACGAATCGGATACCTTCAAAGTGATGCGCATCATCGAGATGCTGGAGGAACTGGATGATGTGCAGCAAGTCTACACGAACCTCTTCCTCTCACCCGAGTTGGTTGTCAAGTACGAAGAAGCGCAGGCATGAGCACTGAGGGATCACCATGCTAGTCCTGGGCATCGATCCCGGCACAGCCATTACCGGCTGGGGAGCGGTGAGGAAACAAGGCGACGACCTGATCTTGGTGGACTACGGCACAGTCGACACGTCGCACGACATCCCTCTGCCCCAGAGGCTCCAGACCATCCATCGCGAACTCGGAGAGATCGTCTCCCAGCACCACCCCGACGCTGTCGCGGTGGAAACGCTGTTCTTCAGCAAGAATGTCAAGACGGCCCTCAGCGTCGGGCAGGCGCGGGGCGTGGCTCTCCTGGCAATTGCCGAGGCGGGGATACCCTTCCATGAATACACCCCCCTTGAAGTGAAGCAATCTGTCGTCGGCTACGGCCGCGCCACCAAAGATCAGATCCAGCAACTGGTAAAAATGCTCTTGCGCCTCGACTCCGTCCCCCAGCCCGACGACGCCGCGGATGCCATAGCGGTGGCGATCTGCCATATCCACTCCGCACGCCTGGAGGCCATGCTGGCGGCAGAAGAAGGCAACCGCTAGATCCTGCAGATGATGGTGTGCCTCGTCTTGAGCGGCGGGCAGATTAGCAGCCCGTGGCCAGCTACAGGTAGCCCTTTGTAGGAGAACGGAATGTCACTACACTCTGATGTCGGCAAGATGCCAATCTTCGACGGCCACAATGACACGTTGCTAAGCTTACACCTACCAGAGCGTGGCGGGGGGCGCTCGTTCTTCTCCCGGAGTGAGAAGGGCCATCTCGATCTCCCCCGCGCTCGTGAAGCTGGATATGGTGGTGGGTTATTCGCTGTCTTCGTTCCCTCCCCCACGCAAGACCTTTCAGGGCCGCCCGACCCTAGTCGAATCACCACGACAGAAGACGGGTACGAGGTGAAGTACGCCGATCCCATAGATTCCGAATACGCCTATGCATTCGCCAAAGAGGTAGTCACCGCTCTCTTCGACCTCGAGAGCGCCTCCAAGGGTGCCGTCAAGGTTGTGAAAAACGTCCAAGAATTGGTTGATTGTCTGGGCAAGGATGTACTGGCGGCAGTACTACACTTCGAGGGGGCCGAGGCGATAGATCACAATTTGCACAATCTCGAAGAGTTCTACCAACGGGGTTTGCGGTCCCTTGGCATCACCTGGAGTCGGCCCAACGCCTTCGGTTGGGGTGTCCCATTCAGATTCCCTGCCTCTCCGGACATTGGACCAGGCTTGACTCTGGCCGGTCGGGAACTGGTGCGGGCGTGCAACGAGCTGGGCATAATGCTCGACCTGTCACACCTCAACCAACGGGGCTTCTGGGACGCGGCAAGGCTGTCCGATGCCCCGCTGGTGGCAACGCATACCGCGGCCCATGCCCTTGTGCCAAGGACACGCAACCTAACTGATGAGCAACTGGAGGCCATCGGTCATTCAGAGGGGGTAGTGGGGATCACTTTCTCCATCTATGATCTGTACCCCCACCGCAGACTCGAAGGAGACGCGCCGCTGACGGCAGTCGTAAGTCACGTTGACTACATTGCTGAGCGCATCGGAATCGACCACGTCGCCTTCGGTTCTGACTTCGATGGCGCCACCATACCGGAAGGGATGGGGGATGTCACGGGATTTCCCAGACTCCTTGGATTGCTGCGCGAGCACGGGTATGACGAGCATGCTTTGCGCAAGCTGACCCACGAAAATTGGATTCGCGTGCTTCGAGACACCTGGGATGATTAATTCGCTGCCAGGAGAGGCGAGCACACGCAAGCCAGCATGAGGACCGACACCATGTCGCATAGGAGATGCGAAAGATGACTCAGAAGAAGTTCACCGAGAGGTGGGTCCCGAACCTCATGCAGAGCATAGACGCTCACCTGGATGAAGAAACAAAGATCAACGTCATGGAATCCTGCGGACGGGCCTGCGCTCGTGAGAGTGCCATTGATGCTGCCGAGAAATGCGAGGGGGACCTCACCAAGCTCTTGTCGACTCTGGAGACATGGATAGGGAAAGGGAACGTACAACGCGACGGCGATGTGGTCCGTGTCATCTACCCCAAGTGCCTCTGCCACCTGGTGGCCAAGGGGCCGCCAAGATTGCCCGACACCTATTGCTATTGCTCCCGCGGCTGGCTCAAGGAGATGTTCGAGACGGTAACCGCAAATCCTGTCGATGTCGAGCTCTTGCAGTCCATCAAGCGCGGCGCGGAGCAGTGCAGTTTCACGATCCAAGTGTGATAGGCGTGCTGCAGTCTCACAGGGAGGCCCGACTGACCGGATCGCCATTGCGTCGCAAAGTGAACCCCGGATCGAGTGTCACGGTTACCTTCTTGCAGGGGCATCAGCCGACTCGCGAACCGCGCCCTGTGGACTCACTGACGCGATAGCGTAGAACGGAGGAGAAGTAGATGGAAAGCACGGAAAGGCAATCCATCAGACAAGTCATCGACATTGCCTACATCCAAGGAATTCATGGCAACCAGGATGAGAC
>CAYGAW010000189.1:0-5931 GCA_964347945.1 uncultured Anaerolineales bacterium | reverse complement strand
CCCGTGGCGCTGCGCGAGGAACTGCGGCGGATACGCGAGCAAGGGTTTGCCACCGACTTCGAAGAATACAAGCTAGGCGCCAACGCCATTGGCGTCGGTGTTGCCGACCCGCAAGGCGCAGTGGTGGCAGCGCTCGCCGTCCTGGGTCCAGCGTACACCTTGACTCGCGAGAAAGCGATGGCGTCGCTCGAGAGGCTGAAGGCCGTCTCAAGGGAGATCACCATCAGGCTTGCCGAACTGAGCGACTGATGCGCCCGCTGGCCTCTGGACGCAAATCCGGGGCGCATCGAGTTGGTGGCGGAATAGCCCATACGTCCGCCTGTAGGTGCAGTCATCGCTGTGGAGTTGGTGGTGTGTTTTCGCACAACAACGGCACCATTCCTCTGTGCCTTCGTTGCTTGAATCCCCGTCAGCACACGCCAGATGGTCACCTACAGGAGTTGGAATGCGTGACCCTTCGTCACCAACCGTGCCCGCAGACCAGCGCCAGGTGCCCTCTCTCGCGAAGCATTGGAACCCGATGAGGTGCCGAATGGCTCCCGCCGATAAGAACCACCTGGCGAACAAGGACTCCCGGAGTTTTCCTTCCTACAGTGGCGTGTCAGAGACGCACTACCAGGGGTTGCAGAGTGTGGCCGCATCTGCCACTGCTCGCAAGCTCCCACGCGACAGCTGTCTATTGAAGGCCGAGCTGCCGTGGCGCCGGGGATGCCAAGCTCGTTTGACTTGCGGTAGTCTCGCCACGCACGTGGGACGACACTTGTCCGCTCTGGTGGGGCCTTGACCTTGGCGGATCTGTCTAATGCGGCACGACTAAGGACTCTACCATCTTGAGGGAGCCCTCCTAGGCTTCCCCAACAAGCATGGCTGTCCCAAGAAACGGGCTGAGCGACCAGCTTGACTTGACAAGTGAGCACAGGTTCGGTATACTATCGAAAACCTGGCGCACTATGGGGACACAGAATCGTCAGCCTTGCCGATTCTCGTGCACCCGTTTGCCCCTTAGTCTGGTGTGGCACATCCAGGAGGCCGTACCAGACGGGATCTGGCAAATGATCGGAAGCGGCCAACAGAAGACCAGCAATGGCCTATGCAAGGCACGGTTGGCCGGCTCCTCTGGAGTGACTAACACGCCAGTTCAGGGAGCTCTGCGCCGGCTGCGGGCAGAGACCCTCGTCGTTTTCGCGGTTTGCTTGGGCGGCGGAAGATGTCCAGGGAACCCCCGTCGACCTCGTGAGAGGTCTTCCGGGGGAGACTGAGCCAGCGGAGGCACCTGTCAACGATGTCCATGGGCGTGTACGGTTGCCGCGAGGCTTGTTCTTCACCTTCCTCGAGGCGAACGATGAGCACCATCTCCCGGGCACACACGCCCGCCTTTGGCGCGCGTCGCGCCCGCGTCTGCACCGCTTCCTTTCGGTTCCGAGATCGTCGCCTCAAAGCAGCACTGATCGTCTCATACCAAATCCGTCCCACCATCGGATGCCAGGGCGGTTCGGCCGTTGCAGGGCGCCCTGAAGCGGCCGGCTTCGTGAAATCTTTACCCAACAATGAGGATACCGAGATAGGAAATCCGGTCGAGATACGGGAAGGAGCGGTCACCGGATACTGATGAAGCTGGCCCGAAGCGCTGGACGTTCTCTAGGTTGTTCATTCACTTTGCACGTTGATGTTTCAGGAAGAAGGCATAGGGGATTCGAGTGGAAGAAGTTAGGAAGGTAAGCACCGTTTGCCGAAGCTGTCATGGAGGATGCGGCGTCATCGCCCATGTGCAGAACGGCAAGGTCATAAAGGTGGAAGGTGATCCTGATTGGCCTATCAACCACGGTACC
Source organism: uncultured Anaerolineales bacterium (assembly GCA_964347945.1). Taxonomy (GTDB): domain Bacteria; phylum Chloroflexota; class Anaerolineae; order UBA7937; family B3-Chlor; genus CAYGAW01. Next base: position 4,102 of record CAYGAW010000189.1, on the reverse strand, counting down.
CTGTGCACGAAGGGATTGTCCATCACCCAACTCGCTTATCATCCCGACAGGGTCCTTCATCCGATGAAGAGAACCGACAAAGGCTGGGAAAGGATCTCTTGGGACGAGGCCCTGGACACGTGCGCCGAGAGATTCAATGAGGTGATCGAGAAATACGGACCTGAGGGCATCGCTGTCGGCCAGGGGACCGGCCGTGACTACGAGAGCCATTTTTCCCGGTTTGGCAATCTGCTGGGGACCCCGAACATTCTCACGGCGGGGCACATGTGCTATCTCTCGCGGATAGGCGCCTCTCTGATCACATGCGGGAGCCTGCCGGCCTGCGACTACGAGAACAACCCCAAGTGCATTGTCATGTGGGGATGCAACCCTCTGTGGACCAACCCGGATGAGTACAAGGGCTACGCATTCTGGCAGGCCTATTCACAGGGAGCCAAGATGATCTGCGTGGATCCTCGAAGATCACTCTATGCTGAGAAGGCGGATGTTTGGCTCCAGATTCGGCCCGGCACGGACGCGGCCATGGTCCTGGGATTCTTTCACGTGATCATCGAAGAGGAGCTCTACGACAGGGAATTCGTCGAGCAGTACATCAACGGTTGGGAGGCCTTCGTGGAGAGGGTGATGAAGGACTACCCCCTGGACCGCGTGGAAGAGATTACCTGGGTTGACCAAGACCTCATCCGAGAGGCGGCCAGGTTGTACGCCACTACCAAGCCCGCTGGCATCCACTGGGGCGTGACGACGGAGCAGAACCTCAACGCTACCGATTACACCCGAGGTGCGATTGGCCTCATGGCCGCCACGGGGAACCTTGATGCAGCAGGAGGCAATGTCTTGCACGTGCCGCCCCCCGTGAGAAAGGTCTCCGAGTTCTCCGCGCACACCGAACTGTCGCCCGAACAGCGAAAGAAGCGTCTCGGAGGGGATCAATACAGACTCGCTGGCAGGATGACTATCTGCACGCCCAAGCCTGTCTGGGACGCTATGCTGACAGGCAAGCCCTATCCCGTGAAGGCAGCGTACCTTGTAGGGACCAACCCCGTGATCACCAGAGCCAACGCAAGGTATGTGTACAAGGCCCTGAGCAGTCTTGACTTCCTGGCCGTGTCTGATTTCTTCCTGACGCCAACCGCCGAACTGGCCCACATCTTCCTTCCTGCCGGCACTTGGCTGGAGCAGAATCACGTGGCGGACAACTGGAAGTTCCACGGATACGTGCTGGCTAGGCAGAAGGTCGTAGAGATCGGCGAGTGCTGGCAGGACCACAAGATCTTCATGGAACTGGGTAAGAGAATGGGCCAGCAGTGGTGGGACACCGTGGAGGATGCTCTCGATTGGACGCTGGAGCCGACCGGCTTGACCTGGGAGGATTTCAAGAAGGTAGGCTATCTCCATGGGGAACAGAAGTATCACAAGTACAGGGAGCAGGGCTTCAAGACCCCCACAGGGAAGGTGGAGCTTTACTCCACCGTGCTCGAGAAGTGGGGCCGAGATCCCCTGCCTAAGTATACCGAGATTGCGGAAAGCCCCCTCTCCACACCCGAGCTGGCCAAGAAGTATCCCTACGTCCTGAACTCGGGATTGAGGAATGCTACCTTCTTCCACTCCGCGAACCGCCAGATTCCCTGGCTCAGGGAGATCAGGCCCGACCCCCTCATGGAACTCCATCCGGAGACCGCGGAGAAGCACGGCATCAAGGAGGGAGACTGGGTCTGGATCGAATCGCCTCGCGGGCGTATCAAACAACGTGCGAAGCTCAACGACGGCATCGATCCCAGAGTGATCGCGGCCGAGCATGGCTGGTGGTACCCGGAGATCAAGACACCAGATCATGGTTGGGACATATCCAACATCAACATACTGACGGACAACTCCCCTGAGTCCACGGATCCGGTGATGGGGTCGACCAGTCTGAGGGTGCTGTTGTGCAACATATCGCGCTGCGAAGACGAATAAGATGGGCGAGATGGGCAAAGTGACTCTGATGTTCAACGAGACGAACTGCAGTGGCTGCCATGCCTGTGAAGTGGCCTGCAAACAGGAACATGGGCTGGGTGTTGGCCCGAGGGTGGTGAGGGTTATCGAGAGGGCGCCTCTTTTCAAGCCGTTGTATTGCCACCATTGTGATGATGCCCCATGTGCCATAGCATGCTGGGAAGATGCCATAACTATTGATCAGGATACCGGTGTCGTACTCCATGATCCTGAGAAGTGCAATGGGTGTAATGCGGTGCCGGGTAAGAGCGGAGCTGAGAAACAGGATACATCCCCGTGTATGGTAGGCTGCCCAGCCCACAACAATGTGCAGGGATACGTCAGTCTTGCCTCCAGGGGGAAGTTCCAGGAGGCACTGCAGCTCATCAAGCAAACAAGCCCTTTCCCGTCAGTCTGTGGGCGGGCCTGTCCTCACCCCTGTGAAGCGGACTGTAATCGCAGTCAAATCGATGAACCTCTGGCTATTCGCGCCATCGAACGTTTCGTAGCCGATATGGATCGTACGAGCAAGAATCCTTATGTCCCCGCAATCAAAGAGCCGAGGGACGAAGAGATCGCCATTATCGGATCAGGTCCTGCGGGCCTGACAGCGGCCTACTTCCTCGCCAGAGAGGGGTATAAGGTTACTGTATTTGAAAAACTGCCTATTGCTGGCGGTATGATGTCCGTGGGAATTCCGGAGTATCGCCTCCCGAGGGACGTTCTTTCTGCTGAAATCGGGCTTATCCAGGACATGGGGGTGGAAATCCGAACAGGAGTGACCTTTGGAAGTGATGTTACCCTCGACAGTCTGAAGCAGGATGGGTATCAGGCTTTCTTCTTGGCCACCGGCCTCCACCAGAACGGTCGTCTGAACATCCAAAACGAAGACGTGGATGGTGCCCTCAAGGGCATTGACTTTCTGCGAGATGTGTCCCTTGGGAATTCAGTGGTCGTTGGAAGAAGGGTCATCGTAGTCGGCGGCGGCAATGTGGCCATTGACGTGGCAATGACCTCCCTGCGTAAAGGCGCGGAGGAGGTCGCTCTGGTGTGCCTGGAAGAGCGGGATGAAATGCCCGCCTGGGAAGACGAAATCCAGACGGCGTTAGAGGAGGGCGTTGAGATTGTCAACTGTTTTGGCCCCAACAGATTCCTGCAAGAGGATGGAAGGTTCTCGGGAATTGAATTTAAGCGTTGCACGTGTGTATTCGATGAAGATGGGGCTTTCAATCCTCAATATGATGAAACAGATCTGACCAAGCTCGACGGCGATACGGTCATTGTGGCCATTGGCCAAGTTGCCGATCTTTCCTTCGCCGAGAGGCAGAGTATTCCAGTCAGCTCAACCGGTGGCCTGGAGGCTGATGCGGTGACCCTGGAGACCCCGATGCAAGGTGTCTTCGCAGGTGGGGACGTGTTTCATGGCCCGGCATCAATTGCGGAGGCCATTGGTTCCGGCAGGCAGGCAGCCATATCGATTGACCGATACATCAAAGGCCAGAACCTTCGACTGGGTAGATTGGGTCGAGATAAGGCATTGAGAGCCATCACCGAGCCTCAGAAAGAGAGACACGATCCCTCCAAACGCGGCCAGATGCCTCGCCTGGAACCTCAAGAGCGCGTCGAAAACTTCGAGGAAATCCAAAAGGGATTTACGGAAGAGATGGCCGTTCAGGAGGGGAAACGCTGTATCATGTGTGGTGCCAGTTGCGTACTGGCTTGCCCCTATGATGTCATGCAGTTTAACCATGAAACCCTCAAGGCCGTGAAGTGCGATCTCTGCATTGAAAAGCGGGGTAGGGGAGAGGCTCCGGCATGTACCACGGTTTGTCTTACAAGGTGTATATACTGGGGCGATCCGGAGGCCTTTCCCACCGAGCTGGAGATAGCCCTCTAACAGCCAGCGAAGAAAGTACCACAACTGAAGAGCCTTGCTGATGAAGATCATCGGCGAACGGATCAACGACACCTGGACTCGGGTGAGAAAGGCCATATCCGAGCGCGATGTGGCCTTCATCCAGGGACTGGCGCAACGCCAGGTAGAGGCGGGGGTCGACTGGCTGGACGTCAGCGCTGGCACTTCTCCCCAGCGGGAACCCGACGATCTGGTCTGGTTGGTGCAGAC
>CAYGAW010000188.1:0-7137 GCA_964347945.1 uncultured Anaerolineales bacterium | reverse complement strand
GGTCCCGAGCGGTCGTGGCCCCGGGTTCATAAACAAGGGCCGAGGACTCGTACTCGATCTTGTAGCCCGCCCGCCTGATCTGGATCGCTATGTCCAAGTCCTCAGACAGGTTATCTGTGTCCGCCTCCGCCAGGTTCTTCCGCCAGGCGTTGATCTCGCCGTGGAACAGACACGCGGAGTCCACGATTGACTCGCCACGCCGCATGATGAACTCCAGGTCCCAGTAGAACGATTCCGAGGAGGTGTGGATGTTGTCCGGGTTGGAGACGACGTACCTGCCTCCCACGGCCCCTACCTTGGGGTCCGCGAAGTGAGGCATCATCTCTCTGAGTACGTTGGGCTCGAATGCAGAATTAGCATCGGTGACCAGAATGATGTCGCCCCTTGCGTGGCGCTTCCCCAGGTTGATGGCAGACGCCTTCCCCCGTCTCTCCGCCTCGCGCAGGAGCTTCATTGGGGGCGCCTCCCCTTGACGGTTGGCAATAGCGTGCTGCACCACCTTCAGCGTACCGTCGGTGGAACCCGACTCGACCACGAGGATCTCGTACTCATCGTCAGGGTAGTCGAGGGCCAGGAGGTTCTCGAGCCTCTTGCCGATCACCGTCTCTTCATTGTGTGCAGGCACAATAACGGAGACGAACGGCGTGTAGGATCGGTGCTTCTCCCTGGGTTTGGCGAAGAGGGCAACTATGCCCATCAGGGTGGGATAACCCACAAACTGCCAGATGAGGAGAAACGAGATGAGGCCAAGAGCCAGAGCCAACACCGTCACTACTGCGCCTCGGAAGGATCGCCGCTTCTGTCTGGTACGAGGTCCTTGAGGCGATGCTTGATCACCATCAAGGCTACTCCCACCCCATGGAGCACCGGGTTCATGCTATGGCTGTCTCGGTGGTAGATACAGGAAACCGGCACTTCCTGAATGACCAAACCGCGATTCCTGGCCTGTATGAGCAGCTCGACGCTGAATCCGAAGCCGCTCTCCGTGATGCGGAGCGTATCCAGTGCTTTGCGATTGTAGCCCCGATAACAACTCTGAGCGTCCACTACTTTGACGGCGGAGCCAAGATTGTACAGCCAGGTAATGACGTCGATGCCGACCTTGCGGTAGCGCGGAATGTCGTAGTCTTTCAGGAAGCGCGAGCCAATCACCAGATCTGCCTCTTCAGAAAGCAAGGGATGCAGGAGCCGGGGTAGCTCGTCCGGCAGATGCTGGCCATCGCCGTCTAGAGTGATGAGCACGTCAGCCTTGAGAGACCGTGCTGCCTCGAAGCAGGATTTGTAGGCCTCGCCGGGGCCCTTGTTGGTGCCGTGGCGCACGACCATGGCTCCAGCCTCTACGGCTGCGTCGATGGTCCTATCCGATGATCCGTCATCGACGACGACTACTTGAGACACGTACTCTTGCGCTGAGCGCACGATGTCGCCGATGAACTGCTCCTCGTTGTGGCACGGGATTGCAGCCACTACGTTGAGTCCCTTGGACTCTGTGTCAGTCCTCATTCTCTGCTTTGAACACTCCCTCGCTGGAAGACCCTACACTGAATCTAGCGCCAAGCGCCCCCGCTGGCTACCTCGCGCGGATGCTTCTGCCCCTCACAGCGTTTCTCGCGGCCAGGGCCTGCTCCCGATGTCCTCACTCATCGTCCATTCCAGCAGACGATGGGCTCGAGCTCTGCTGGGATCCCACCGTATCGCCTCACGAAGGTACTCTTCAGACGCATCTCGATGTTCGGCCGCGCTCGCAGGCGAGTCGGCATTCGCCAGAGCACGGTGGGCCTCCATGACCCCCAAGTTTACCCAAAAGGCCCCAATGCTCTTGTGCGCAGTCAAGCCCACTATCATCACGAGTACCGCCAGTGGTGTGAGCACGAGCAGTAGCCACTGGCGACTGAGCCGAGGCGGGAACGGCAGCGCTGGCGTCGCCGGTACCTCTACTTGTAGGCGAGTAGTCGCTGCCAGGCCAAGCGCCACCCAGACGGCCGCGCCCGGCTTGTGGCCCAACGTGATGCTGTCCAGAAGCCCGTAGGCCAGCCAGGCCACTACCGAGCCGCAGATCCCGATCAGCAGCGCCCGCTGGTTGCGACTCATCAGAGGCCGATAGGCGCGTGCAACAGTATAGGCAATGGCAGCCAGGAGAGCAAGAAGCGCCACCAGGCCTAGCATGCCCAGATCGACGGCCGTCTGGATGTAGAGGTTGTGGGCGTGTTCGGCGTGGCTTCGACCGAAGCTGTAGAGTCCGTCTACGGCGGGGAATGTGTTGAGGCCGATCCCGGTGAATGGCATGTCGCGGACCATGCCGAGACCCCTGGCCCCGTTCACTATGCGACTCCCGAGGCCGAAGTCTAGGGTATCCATCGTCTCCGCGCTGAGCCTCTCTACCAACACTTGGTGCGGCCGGAGAAGTCCCCAGGCCCCGACAAGCCCACATGTGCCGAGGGGAAGAGCGATGAGGACCCAGCGACTTCCCCACACGCCTATCAGGAACAGTGCAGAAGCGAGGCCCAGGTAGCCCTGGGGCGCCTGAGTCAGCAGCAAGACAGCCGCCATGGCCAGCGCAGTGCAGCCAGAGAGCAAGCGGAAGTTCTTGTCCTGCCCGAAGGCAAGGTACGCTAGGGGCACAGGGATGACGATGGCCAAGGCACCGGCCACAATCCTCGGGTTTACCAGATCGTACTCCTCTATCACTCCGCTGCCCGGCAAGCCGCGAATCATAGGCCCTGGAAGCCGCTCGTACACCGCCGGGATGTCGACCAGCAGTCCAATCTCCCAATCTGTCCCCAGAAGGCCTATCACCGCTATCAAGAGGCCTAGGAGCACGAGGGCGATCCCGATGTAGTGCATCTGCCGCGCGCTGTGCACACCATTCACGATGCCGTAGAAGAGAGCCACCCCCAGCAGCATGAGGCACGCTCTGTTGAGGCTCAAGCTGAGATCGACGGAGGGAAAGAGGCTCACTCCCGTCATGATCAGCAGCAGGATGATGGGGACATCCATCGCGGTCCTTGCCGAGATACGACGGGTCACCACCCAGCGAGCTACCCAGGCCACGGCGAGAAGGGCCAGCCCCACAGGAGTCCACTTGCCGGGGAAGAGGAGGAACGGCGTCGCTGTCGCAACTAGCAGGAGTTCGTAGGCGGCGATGCGATGAGCAAGATGTGTCACCAGATACGTCCGTGTATAAAGCTTTGCAGACACAGCGCTGAGTGCATGTGGTGCCGAGGCTGCATTCAACTCAGTGGCGACGCGTCGTACCGTCGCCAATACACTGTCGCGCGTTACTGTGCGTCTCTGTTGGCATTATATCACTCTTGTCCCCACCATTCAATGTGTGCATGCCTGGGACAACTTTATCTAGAGCTTCCGAAGCCTGCGGAGGGCGGCCGACAAAACGCCTGCCGCTCAACCGCATGTCATAGGCGGGGTTGAGCGAGGGCTTTGAGCCCGTCGGCGATGGCTCTGGTGATCATAAGAGGATAGTAGAGGGGGACGAGTCGAGGATCACCGATCGAGTAGCGTGCCATCATGTAGTCGCGGTCGGGCAGGAGACGGGAATGCAGATAATGTGCCTTTGCCGGGACGCCCTCGATGGCCAAGAGATCGAACAATGTCCTGCTGACAGTGCTTCGAGTGGGAGATAGGCAGAGTTGGTATGCTCTCCTTTCCCAGAAGCCTGGTTGGTGAGCGAGCAGGCGCTCGCGCGGCCGCTCGGGTATCGGGAGCCGCAGCAGCCTGGAGCATTCGAAGAGTACGGATCTGACGGGCGACGCGATTCTGAAATGGACGAGATTGTCCACAAACGCGTCCCAGGCAATGTCGTGGCGCTGTGAAACCTCTTTGATGTCACAAAGCCATAGCAGGCTTCCTGGTACGGCGACATGGTCGAGCAGATGTAGACAGGAATGAACCACAATCCCCTCGGGCGAGAGCATCAGTGCGGGATTGTCGCCCACGGGCAGGCGGACGGGGTCGCGCCAGAGCCAGTCCTCCGGTATCGTGCTCCGATAATAGGCTGAAGATACGATGTGGGAGTGAACCTCAATGTGAACTCGGTAGCCAGCGGCGTCACCCTCGAAGGTAGAATGGCGCCCGGTTGGGTGCGCAAGTTCGATGGGGGAATACCCGCGTTGCAGAAGCAGCTGTTGCCCTGAGGCGATCTCCTCGCCCTTGACCAGCAGATCTATGTCGCTCATGGGGCGCAGAGCGATGTTGCCGTACATTTCCTGGGCGAGGGCTGCCCCTTTGAGCACGATGACTGGCAGGCCAGCGTCGTTGAAGGTCGCGAGGATGTTCGCTAGTTCCTGATACAGAAGAGTATTGCGTACCGCAGATAGGTAGTACTCCTCCCGCAGCTTCTGCTTGACCGATGCCGGCAGAATCCCATGCTCATCGCGCATGGTGTGGTAGATCAAGGGTGCCACGCAGTGCTTGGCCGCTTGCTCGAGGAACCCATCCCAGTTCACGTCCGTCTCGAGGACGATTCGCCTGACCTCGTCTGCTGCCTGCGTGCTCCAACGGGCTCTGACGCAGGCCAAGAGCAGGTTGTTGTCTGTCTGTTGGATCATTTGTCTCGATTCTATCGTCTTTTGGAAGGACGGGCAATTCGCTGGGACGAGTTGCAAGGAACGTTCAGAGGTGGCCTGGGTCACAGATTTCAGGCGGTGGAACACCCGGTGTGGCTAGCGTGCTCATCGCGGGTCTCCATTACCGGGGCACTTGCGAGGCTAGGATCTGACGGGTATAATAAAGCGACTCTGAGGGGGAGGAGCAGCCTGACAAGGAGTCTGAGTTGATAGATGATAGTCAGTACACTCGTCACGGCAATTGCCGTTGTCGTCGTGTTAAGCATCATGATCCTCGTCCACGAGGTGGGTCACTTCGTGACAGCCAAGAGGGCTGGCGTCAAGGTAGAGGAGTTTGGCATCGGCTATCCTCCCCGGCTTCTCACCGTGGGCAAACGAGGCGATACCGAGTTCACCATCAACCTCATCCCGGTGGGAGGCTTTGTGCGCATGGTGGGCGAGGAGGATCCCCAGGAGCAGGGCAGCTTGGCCAGCAAGAGCAGATTGGCCAGAGCGATGGTTCTCTCCGCAGGTTCGATAGCGAACATGTTGCTAGCTGTCGTGCTGCTCAGTCTTGTCTACATGATAGGGACCCTGACTCCCGACGAGAGTCAGGCAGGTGCTGGCATCTATCAAGTGGAACTCGACTCACCGGCGGCGGAGGTTGGCTTGCGGCCTGGGGATACAGTGATCGCCGTCGACGGGCAAGACGTAGAGGACTACGAAGCGCTACGGGAGTACACGCACGAGCACTTGGGTCAAGAGATCACCCTCACCGTGCGGAGGGGCCGGACCATAGTTGGCGCTGTGCAGATAACTCCGCGCGCTGATCCCCCCGAAGGTGAGGGACCGATGGGAATCAGAATAGGTCCAGCCCTGGCCGTCAAATCCTACCCCATCTGGGAGGCTATCCCTCGCGCTTTGTACGAGACCATTCTGTGGTTGTTTGCCATGTTCCAGTGGATCGCAGCGGTGATAAGAGGGTTGATCGCGCCTCAGATCGCAGGGCCGATAGGTATCGTCCAGGCCACCAGCGAAGTGGTGCGGTATGGTCTGACAGATACTTTGCGTTTCGCTGCGTTTCTAAGCACACAGCTGGCGATCCTCAACATGTTGCCCCTGCCCGCCTTCGATGGCGGTCGGCTTGTTTTCGTCGTTCTGGAGGTGATTCGGAGGGGCAAGCGCGTATCCCCTCAGAGGGAAGGTCTGGTTCACATCATAGGCATGGTCATTATCCTGGGCTTCGTGCTCATAGTGTCCTATTTCGACATCCTGCGCGTCGCTAGCGGCGAGTCGTTGCTGCCCTGAGAGGAGGGATCCAACAGGCATGGATTGGAGAGTAGTAGTCACTACTTTTGGGTTGATCTTCCTGGCAGAGTTGGGAGACAAGACACAGCTGGCGGCGATAGCTATGGCCGCGGAATCGCAGACTCCCTTGGCGGTTTTCGTAGGAGCGGTACTAGGGTTGGCCCTAGTGACGCTCCTGGGGGTCGCCATAGGTGGGACGCTGACCAGAGTCATCCCGGCTCAATACATAAGGATGGGGGCGGGAGCACTCTTCATCCTAGTGGGAGCTTTCATGCTGATTTCGAGAGGATCGTAGGTCTATGGAGACTTGCAGATGGTGTGGAGGGCCCATCTCTGTCGAGGAAACAATCTGCCCTCATTGTGGGGTGCGACTGCGCAGGCAGAGCACTCGCTGTCGCCAGTGCAGGGAGGAGATAAGGGATGGGCTCGCCGTCTGTCCCCATTGTGGAGAGGAGTTGGGCAGGAGGAGAATCCGTTGGAGGCTAATCGGTTCTCTAGGGGGAGTGGTCTTGGTTGGAATTCTCGCGTACGTCCTGCTCTTTGTCGTGCCCTTGCCTGCCAACCTGCCCTTCCTCGCACCTCAGCCGTCGCCCACACCGACTGAGGTCATCCTGCCTCCCACGGAGACGCCGACCGAGACGCCTCGGCCTCCCACGGCCACACCCACCCGGACGCCTACCTTCACCCCGGTGATCACAACTACGGCCACCACCACGAGGGAGGCGACAGCCACTCCCGGCGAAGCAGCGAACCCCACTGCGACGCTCACAGAGACACCTGCGCTCGAGTATGGAGCGCCGCAGCTGATATCACCTGCAGACGGGGAGGAATTCGGCGGGAGCGGCGCGCGTATCCAGTTGGATTGGGAACCCGTTGGGATTCTGGCCGATGACGAGTGGTACAGCGTAAGTTTGAGCTATGTGAACCGGAATGGCGAGGTGGTCCGTGAAGTCGTAGCCTGGGCGAAGAACGAAGACATCCCGTTGCGAGTCGGGGAGGAACTGTACGATGTGCTTGGCAGGGACCGCGTCGTGACTTGGGCGATCACGGTTGTATCCGGCGTGCCTGGAGTTGGCACTGAGTTACCTATTAGCCCTCCCAGCGAGGGTTGGACGTTCCGCTGGGGGTAGGGATTTGACTAAATCGGACGCTTGTAGTATAGTATTGAGTTAGTGAGTGGGGGCGTGGTGTAGCTTGGTTTAACATACCTGCCTGTCAAGCAGGAGATCGCGGGTTCAAATCCCGTCGCTCCCGCCTGTGAGATCAT
>CAYGAW010000187.1:0-5422 GCA_964347945.1 uncultured Anaerolineales bacterium | reverse complement strand
CGGGTTGGCAAAGTACTGGAAGCAGAGGAGTTTCCCGAGGCTCGGAAGCCGTCCTACAAGTTGACAATAGATTTCGGCCCCAAAATCGGCTTGAAGAAATCCAGTGCCCAAATCACAGGCTACAGGAAAGAAGAGTTGATCGGAAGACTGGTCGTAGCTGTTGTCAACTTCTCGCACAAGCAAATCGCTAACTTTCAATCCGAAGTACTAACTCTAGGAGTTGCAGACGCGACCAGGAAAGACAACTGGTTCATAATTCGGCCTGATAGAGATGTGGAATTGGGCACAAGGATAGAGTAGATGTGCGTAGAAGTGGATGTTTGAGTTCAATAGGAAAGGGTCCTCTCGTTCGTGATGCCATGTTGCTTGCGATGTCTAGTTTCCCACACATGCGCGCGCACGGGAGATCTACCTGAATTCTGCCTTTCCGTTTACCGTTCTAAACATCACACAACTCATATTCGCTCTTGCACACGGGCTTTTTCACTTAATAGTTGCGATTCGTATTCCAACTTCATCAAGTCTATATGCAATTGCCAAATGAGAAATCTGCGAGGTCTATGTTTTCGTTTGAGATGTGCGCGTTCATCGCGTTAGCTATAGCCTTTGCGCTTATTCTCTTGGGGTTTTTTGCTGGAGAGCGAATGACCCCCGAAAAGGCTCCCCAAACAATCAAGAACACAAAGCAGAAGAAAAAGCGATTCTCAACGCAGCCCAAGAACGGCGATTCACGATGCTCCCACGGCTTTGGATACCTCAGTAGGCAGGATAAGAACGCACCCATCCCAGAAGAGTGCTTAGGCTGCTCCCGATTGGTGGAATGCTACAAGGCACATGACTGAACCATGTGAGATCGCGGTTGCCCCGCCTGGTTTCCTTCAAGGTTTTCTATGCCTATATACGACGAACGACCAAGTGAGCATTCCACAGGTCTCACAGGGAACTGCTGCGTTGGGATAGCCCCTAATGCTATCTACTTCCTCTGTTTCAGCCATTTAGCAACCGCTTGAAATAGAGGACTCGTCGACATGTTGATGACTGGTACGATGATCTTTTCTTTTGTTTCGATCAAAGGGCGGTATTCCGGCATCTCAGCGTAGCTTGCGAACGCCCAGTAGACCCTTTTGTCTTCGATCACAGACTTCGCGGCTGCCTCGGTTGATGTAGGCAACGGATAGTAAACGAACACCACGCCGTCCGCCCAATAGATCCCTGTTGTCTTTCCTCCTGCCGCGATGTTGGCGAACCGCGCGAGATCATCTGGAGTACCAAATCGGGTACACTCCATGATGGCTACTTCTTTGAAAGGTTCATATCTCACTGTAATATCATCCATACGCAAACTTCCATTTGCAACTGCTATCTATGGATGAGCTAATTAAGAATTACGTTCGTGTGTGTGGATCTTTCTTGACTAATGTATGTTTGAGGCTTCTGAGGGGTTGACCCGCCGCTTCTTCCTATTGGTCACCTAGACGCGCTTTTCGTGCGGGCGACCGAAGGTAATAAGAATTTGGGCAACGAAGTGCTTATCTACGATCAAGAACTAGCCAGCCATCATGGAGGAGTCGATTTGCCAGAAGTTCGAGTTGCAATTGCCGGTGTAGGGAATTGTGCATCTGCTCTTGTGCAAGGAATTGAGTACTACAAGCACACAGCCAATGAAACTCAGGTTCCAGGTCTTATGCATGTAAATTTCGGAGGATACCACATCCGTGACATCAAGTTTGTTGCCGCCTTTGACGTGAACAAGCGCAAGATTGGTAAGGATTTGGGGGAAGCGATTTTTGCAGAGCCGAATTCGGCCGCCAAGTTTGCTGAGGTGCCCAAGCTCGGTGTACAGGTTCTTCCCAGCGCAATTCTCGACGGCGTGGCCTCGCATATGCGAGACTCTTTTCGGATCTATGACGACCAAGAGATCGAGTCCGCGGATGTATCCGAGGTTCTGAGGGAGACTGAGGCGGACATGTTGATCAATTTTCTCCCCGTTGGGAGCTATGAGGCCACGCGGTTCTATGTACGGGCCGCTCTGGAGGCAAAGTGTGCCTTGGTGAACTGTATCCCTGAGTTTGTCGCGTCGACCAAAGAGTGGAGTGACAGATTTGCCCGTGAAGGTCTACCTGTGGCGGGGGACGATGTGAAGAGTCAGTTGGGGGCCACAATTTTGCATCGTAATCTGATTCGGTTGTGCGTTGACAGAGGCGTAGAGATCGAGGAGACGTATCAGTTGAATCTCGGGGGGAATACAGACTTCGAGAATATGACGGTGGAGGAGCGGTTAAAGACAAAGCGAGTCAGCAAGACGGAGGCTGTTACGAGTCTGGTGCCCTATGAGGTCCCGACGAGGATTGGGCCGTCTGACTACGTTCCGTTTCTCGGTGATAGGAAGATTTGCTATGTCTTTGTTAAGGGTAAGAAATTCGGGAATCAGCCGGTCACCCTGACGGCGAAATTGGAGGTGGAGGACTCTCCTAACAGCGCTGGCGTGGTTATCGATGTTGTGAGAGCGGTGAAACTGGGGCTAGATAGAGGAATCATCGGGCCGTTGACAAGCATCTCTTCGTACGCCTTCAAGCACCCCCCGGTTCAAGTCCCGGATGATGTGGCGAGGCGGTGGGTTGAAGACTTCATAGCAGGAAAGCGAAAACGCTGAAGGGTTGCAGGACGTCACCCTGTGCGTTGGAGATGGTCATTAACTCCGGAAAGGATGATGTTCTTACTGCTTCATGCAAGCAATACGAATGATCAGAGGAACCTGCCGCTTCAACCAAGAATCTAAACGACGCCGAAAGACGGAAAAGATAGCACTTTCAGGCCGCACTCCGCTTCTGCTGGGGACTCTCGTGACTTCTGACGCCAAGACAAAGGGAAAGTCATAAAACAAGTAGACCCGAAACAATACGAATTGGTTCCATGGAATGCCTTTGAAAGCCTCAGTGACCCGAAATGGAGCAGTCCTCCTAGGAGAGCATGTTGCCTGCGACGGGTTCGACGAGACCCGCCCCTTGAGAATTGTTACGCACGCTCATGCTGATCACTTGACGGGGCTGCGGCGAAGCTTGAAAGATTGTAGGATTGTCGTAATGACCCCCGCCACAAAAGGTCTGATCGATGTCCTCAAAGGGCCTTCATATCTCACGGCTGGAAACGTGAAAACCCTGGAATACGGGACGACTTTAGTCTACAAGGATGAGCGGATTTCTCTCCATTACGTTGATCATATTCTCGGGTCCGCTCAGGTCCTAGTCAAAGACGCTGATGGGACGAGAATCTTGTATACCAGTGACTTTCGACTGCCAAGGACGCCGATAATTGAGGCTGACATACTCGTCATGGAAGCAACCTATGGGAACCCTTATCGAGCGAGACCCTTCAAGAATAGAGTGGAAAGCACGCTCGTTTCTCTGGTAGAAGAATGTCTGATACGCGGACCGGTATATCTCTTCGGATACCATGGAAAACTGCAGGAAGTCATGCAGATCTTGCATCACGCAGAGGTGGATGTGCCTTTCATAGTCCCTGAAAGAGTCTTTCACGTTTCGAAAGTCTGCGAGAGACATGGGATGCAATTTGGGGATAGCCTTCTTCTGTCAAACGAAGAAAAAGCCCGTTCAATGCTACAACATGGTGAACCTTGTATTGCATTTCACCACATGAATTCACGCCGGCGTGTAGGACAGAACGCCTTTCGCATCGTTGTGAGTGGCTGGGAGTTCTCGAGCCCCTGCAAGCAGGTGGGCGAGAAAGAATTCAGGGTTGCTCTTAGCGACCACTCGGATTTCGATGGCTTGTTGGGCTATGTTAAGAGATGCAAACCAAGAATGGTTGTTACTGACAACCATCGACATGGTGCCGCAGAGGCACTGGCAAGAGAGATTCGAAGTCGTCTAGGTATCATGGCAAAGCCTCTTCCGGCTTCAAAATGATGGAAAAGGCTTGTGATTTTGGTCACGATGAAACTCAACTCACCGTCGACTCTTGGGTCGATACATGCAAAGCTGATGCTGACGGGCAGTATCCTGTTAATTATCGGCCTGTTTTCTCCCTGGTATTATCTCTCTCAAAGTGTAGGCGGTTCTTACTACTCGCTGTCTGCGTTTGGTGGTTCTCTTGCGGATAAGCGAGATGTTGGGTTTTTCAGTCCATTAGCTGGTTTTGTGTCTCTCTGTTTTGCTGTAGTCTGCGCAGTCCTTCCCTTTGTGTATGAAAGGTTGTCTGAGAAGGTGAAGAAAAGATATGTAGCAGTTACAGCTTCCTTATCTGGTATCTGCGGATTACTAAGCGTTTTGCATTTCCATTCGTGGTTAGACCTGGCTTTTCCAGATGACTCCTTTTTCTACCACGATCTAGATGTGAGCCGGGGCCTAGGCTTTGGTTATCCACTTGTCTGGATCAGCATTGTCTTTTTATTCTTAGCTGCTTATGTTTCCAAAGGATTGGTTTTTGAAACGAAAAAGTGACGGGGTCAGACGCTAACCTTTTCATTCTTTCAATGGATTCTCCACAGGCCTCCCGCGTGGTCCTTAGCATCAACTTGAGCCGATGCAAGAACGTTTCACCAAACCATGGGCACATATCCCTCTTTGATCAAATCGGAGATGACTGTGCCAACATACTCGACTCTTATTCCGACCTCTGCCAAGTCTTCGGATACGCCTTGTTCATCTGATAGGTACTTGCAGGCGAAGCAGTCGGTCATGGCTGCTATCTCTTCAGTCATGTGAGCCACTCTTTCATCATGCACCACCAACTCTTCAGAGGGACCGAAAAACACGACTTTGACGTCGTCCAACCATCTATACTTGGTCGCGTTGCGAGTAAACATCAAACCTGCAAGAGCCATCTCTTTGTTCCTCGTGGCGATTACAGTCAATAGCTTCGAATTCATACCGAAGCCCTCGCAACCATAGCGCGAAGCCATGCACTTAAGAATTCAACCGTCAAATGACGAAGACGGAGCCATCCGCTCGCGCCGAATGAACTGCAGCTTCTTTTGGAATAGTCGGAAACTGAGATCCGCTTGAAAACGGCTTCCCAGCCACAGACTTTTTTAAGAAAGAGCCGCAAATCAGATGGCATCGGGAGGAGATTCATGCAGATAGAGTTTCTCGAGAACGCCTTGTTGTCGACCGTAAACCCACTTCTGAAGCTACTTATTGAAAAGTTTGACTTGGAATGTGACCAAGACGGAAGCCTGCTCGTAAACTCCCTGAAGCATTTCCTGGGCGAAGAGGTCAAATTCTGCAATAGTTGTAGCCATTTGAACCACATGATGGCCAACCCTTTCTACAGAATTGGAAGCCGACTCTTGCGAGCAGATACAGGCTTCATGAGAAACATGTTTCTTGGACAGGAGTACAGTGACGCGTGGCTCAAAGGGTTCGCCCTCATGATGAGAGGGATCAGGAAATACGGCATACGA
>CAYGAW010000186.1:0-80157 GCA_964347945.1 uncultured Anaerolineales bacterium | reverse complement strand
AAGAGGTGAGTGCAAACGTCCCAAGCAGGGGCGCCCGACTCCCGAAGCGATGGCCGTGGATGTCTTCTCCACGGTGAGGCGGTATGGATATCCGATAGAGGTTCTCACGGACTACTCGGAGGCGATGAACCGCTACGCGTTGCTGATGATCGAATAGCAGGACCCGTGACTTGGCGCAGGCCGAGCACCATGACATTGATAGAAAAGGAAGGCCCCCTCACGGACTGCATGGAAGGGGCCTTGTGTCGTGCAGGGTGCGGATGTGGCTAGGTCTGGATTGCGAGCCCCGCCGTCTCGGACACGGAGTAGAGATAGCCCATGCCGAAGTTGGGATCCAGCAGCTTATCCTTGATGGGCCGGATATCGCTGCGACGGATCATCAGTGAGCGAAGGATCCCTCCAGCGCTGACATCCCCAACCAGCCGGAAGCCCACGATCTGATCATCCGTCAGACACACCTTGCGGAGGACGTCTCCTCGACGGACGCGCAGCACCTCATCCCCTTCCAAGGCGCCCACAGCAAGAATCGGCAGACCTAGGTGTTTGAGACTGTTCATGCTGTCCGCGCCCTCGTATGCTATCTCGAAACCCAGCACGTTGTAGGCTGCCACCTGACCTTGGGCCACAGCATTGGGGAAGATGGCGTGCACGGACCGCTCGCCAGTTATGCGATCCTTAGCCTCTGCCACATCGCCGGCTGCATAGACGTCGGGGATCGTGGTCGAGAGGTAATCGTCGACTATGACTCCCCAGTCGGTCTCCACACCGGATCCCTCTAGGAACTCGATATTCGGCTTGACTCCAGTCGCCGCGACCAGAAGGTCCGCGGTCAGCGTCTGACCCGACTCAAGTTCGATGCTCTCTGCTCGCTCCTCGCCCAGAAAGGCCACGCCCGTCGTGTTCAATCGCACATCCACACCTCGGTCTCTTAGGATTTCGACGGCGATCTCAGCCGACTCAGCATCGAGCATGCGGGGCATCACCCGGTCCAAGGCTTCGATCTGAGTGACCTGAAGCCCCATCTGGGCTAGGAGAAGCGCGATCTCCACACCAATGAAACCCGCGCCGACGATGAGGGCGCTCTTGGCCATTTCGGACTTGACCTCGTCGAGAAGTTCCTCGGCGGCGGTGAGGGATTTGAAGTTGCAGATCCCCGGTCTATCGCTGCCCTCGACGGGGGCGTAGAGGCGGCTTCCACTGGCTATGACCAGCTTGTCATAACCGATGGCGTCGCCGGCCTCAGTCACGATCTTCTTGCGCTCTGGCCGCAGCTCGGTGACCAGCGTGTCGGGACGCCACTCCAAACCCAAGCGTTCTGGAAGATCCATCCCTTTCCAGAGATGAGTCTCCTGGCCGGTGAGGAAGTAGTCAACGATGGCCGGGGGCGCGTATGGCGGATAGGGCTCGGCGGTGATGAGCACGATCTCCGCCTCGTCATCGTACTGGCGCACCGTCTCAGCAACGGTCACGCCAGCCGGCCCCGCGCCAACTATCACGATCTTCATTTGTGCCTCCTCCGGCCCTACGAGGCAGCCGCTTCAGGCATCGGGATGCTCTCTGGGTCGGCAGCCTCGAGACCAAGACCGGCGCGCTTCTTCTCAATGTGCCGTCGAATGAGAACGGCCGCGCGCTCGGGGTCTGGCTCCACAGCGAAAGTGGCGCCCACCACATCTTCGAGGCCTGCGGCCAAGAGGTTGACCACGCTGGGGCTTCCGAAGATGGCAGGCTGGACGCCCAGCACAGTGTAGATCCCCGATGCGACCACGTAGGCGCCGATGGCCACCGCCTTTTCCGAGTACCACTCAGGTGCAGCGCCGGCCAGTGGCAGCGCATCGATGTCCACGCCGAGGAAGTTGGCCAGCGCGGCGGCCAGCACCAAGATGCGGGTGTTGTCCACGCAGGACCCTAGGTGCAATACCGGCGGAATGCCCAGTGCCTTGCAGACCGCGCTCAGGCCAGGTCCCGCCTTCTCGGCTGCCTCGGGAACCATGTGACCGGCCTTTCCGTTGGCAACGGCGGAGCAGCCGGTGACCACGACCAGGATGTCGTTCTCGATCAGGCGTCTGGTGAGTGTGACATGCCCATAGTCTTGCCGAATCTTGGGGTTGTTGCAGCCCACGACTCCAACTGCTCCGCGGATCTGGCCCTCTTTGATGGCATTGACCAAAGGCTCAGGGGACCCCCCCAAGGCGCCTACAATGGCCTCCACGGAGAAACCAGCCATCATGTCCACCGGTTCCACTGGGATGTGGATGCGCTCCGGGACGCGATCAGCGAATCTCTCTACCGCTAGGCCCACGATTTCCCTACCGATCTCCATTCCTCGTTTGGGGTCGAAGGGGACGTGTGTTGCATCTGGGAACTTGGCTTTGTCGAAGGTGGAAATCACCTCGGTATGGTAGCATCTAGCCACATCGGTCACGGCCGGCATGATGCACTGGTAGTCCACTACCATCGCATCCAATGCGCCGGTCATGATCACCAGTTCTTGCATCAGGTTACTACCGGCCATTGGTACGTTTCGGCGCATCAGCAATTCGTTGCCAGTGCAGCACAGTCCCACCAGATTAATGCCCTTCGCTCCCTTCTCCTCGGCAAGTTTGAGCAGTTCGGGGTCTTGAGCGGCTCGAACGATGACGTCAGAGAGCATCGGGTTGTGGCCGTGCAGGGCGATGTTCACTTGGTCAACCTCAAGCGCCCCCAGATTCATCCTGGAACTGAGGGGCTGCGGAGTGCCAAAGAGCACGTCGGAGAGCTCCGTGGCAATCATGGAGCCACCCCAGCCATCGGAGAGTCCGGTCCGCAGGCCGTGAAGCAGGATATTGACGTAGTCGTTATCCACACCCATGTGCGTGCGGTGCAGCGCTTCCACGTTCTCCCGGTCAATGCCCCGGGGTGTGATGCCCAGTTTCTCCCAGATAGCTTGCCGGGGTTCTGGGACGCGATTCACGAAGGTCAGCTGGCCCTTACGAGTGCCAAAGTCCTCCATCATCTCCCAAGCCAGGTCCTTGGCTATCTCGTTGGGTTCCTTCCCCTTCACGTCGATCCCGTACTCGCCAGCCAGTCGCTTCAACTTCTCGGCTTCGGTTACTTGGTACGCAGTCGTTTCACCGGCGCCGATGTGATACAGGAGTTCCAGGATGTCCCTTCCGTGGTCCGAGTGGGAAGCGGCACCAGCGGCGATGGTTCGGGCCAGGTTGCGGGCGACGATAATGTCCGCGTCAGCACCACAAACACCTTTTTGCGGACC
This sequence comes from uncultured Anaerolineales bacterium, assembly GCA_964347945.1. Lineage (GTDB taxonomy): Bacteria > Chloroflexota > Anaerolineae > UBA7937 > B3-Chlor > CAYGAW01. Next base: position 76,907 of record CAYGAW010000186.1, on the reverse strand, counting down.
CTCACCGAAGGGGTCAACCCGACAAGGACCCATGGCGCAGTTGCGGCAGCTCAGTCCCAGGGCACAGTAGCCGCACTGGGGCTCCTGAGCCTCCAGGCGATCCCAGACGGTCATGATGTGCTCCTCCTGTGCCCGGAGGAGCATCTCCTGTGTATCTTTGTTGATGGTCAACTCGTCAAGACCCGTGTCACTGGTCTTCGCGGTCATCAGATTTCCTCCCTTGGCTATCGCTTCTTCAGCTGGTCGACGATCTCGCCCCACCCGCGCCAGGCCTCGAAGAGTGCGGGGAGCTGGACCATCTCGGCTTCAACCTCGCCGACCGCGATGGAAACAGCCTCCGAGAGACGCGTGCGGGCTTGTTTCACCAATTCGTTGACCTCCCCGAACTGCAAGGCCCCTACTTTGCAGGCCTCAGCGCAGGCTGGGATCCTCCCTTCGCGCTGGCGATCGATGCAGTGGTCGCACTTGATGGCGACATCCTTCCGGAGCCTCACCGTCCAGGTGCGTCCGTAGGTAACCACGTCGAAGGGGCAGACCATAGCGCACATTCCGCAGAGGATGCACTTGTTGCCATCAACCAGAACTATCTCCGAGAGGTCCTCACTGCGCGAGATGGCACCAGTCGGGCAGACCTGCATGCACGGAGCCGGATCGCAATGGCGACACTTGTTGGGGAACGAAGAGTTCAGGCAGAGGCCGGGTTCAACGTGAATGAGCGGTCGCGGCAGAGGTTCCTCGAACACTGCCCGGTAGAGGTTCTTGCTCTGGGAGTGCTCGACCGCACAGGCTATTTCGCAGTGCTTGCAACCTATGCAGCGTTCGGGGTTGATAAACACTGATTTCATGAGAAATCACCTCCTCGGTGGGTCGGCGGGAGCAGCAAAAAAGACCCGACTGCGACATCCCGCCTTCGCAGAAGGGTCGGTTCTGGCTGGCTTTCACATTCTTCACCTCTCTCTCACACTCCAACCTTGCGAGAATCGACTGATCATCCAGTCGAATGCCAGACCATCGGATGAAAGGTGCTGGAGTCGGAGCAATTGTACTGCAGCTGTCGGCGCCTGTCAAATGGATCAGTGGAACGGAGCAACTGCTCGACGGCAAGTACCAGCTGATGTTGGCCATTGGGAGAGTCATTTACCACTGGCGCGGTGGCGAGATGACGTGAGGCGCTTGTAACCCGGCCGCGACGTATTGTGAGGCGCTGATCGAGATTCAACCTCATGACGCTCAAGAAACAGGAATCGACGATGGCGAGAGGAGGAAAGTCATTCCGGGAGGGGCGCGATTGATTGCCAGAGCCGAGCTGACAGATCCCGTGGAGGTAAGGCTGATTCTCGCCACTCCCTGTTTCTACTGATCGGCGCGCAACTTCCTCAGGAACTGGGCCTTGGATCCACAGGCCAAACTTATCGGGGATGTGACTCTGACTGGCGAGGCAGCATTCAGGAGTCCGGGACTGCTGTTCCGTCGAGCGGATTCTGGGTCGCAGGTCGGTAGGACTACTCCGTCTTGAGTGATCTTCTCAGCGCGTCGATTTCGCGTTCGAGTCTCTTCTGCCTCGAAGCGATCGTGAACACGTAGGCGAAGGTCACGGCCCAGAACACGGCATAAGCCGCAAAAAGGTACCACATACTATCCCCCTTCTCCAGGACGGAGCTTCTCTTGCAGGCCCTCTACTTGGTCCGCGAGTCTTCCTAAGCGGATGCGATGGATCAGCAATGTGAAGTAGAGGATCGTGAAGGCCAGGAGGCAGAAGAGAAAGGTGGCCAGCATGGCCGGCGTTAAGTTCATGCCTTCTCTCTCGAAGACCACGGGGTGAAGTCCCTGCCACCATCGGATTGACATGAAGGTGAAGGGGACGCTGGCAAAGGCCACAATACCGTACACCGCAGCGAAACGGGCCTTGCGCTCTTCCCCCTCAATGAAAGCCCTCAGCATCAGGTACGCTAAGTACAGGAGCAAGAGGACTGAGACCAGGACCAGGCGAAGTTCTTGCTGCCAGGGCCACCAGGCGTTCCAGGTAGCCTTGGCCCAGATGGACCCTGTGATCACGGCCATGGTCGTGAAAGTAAGTCCAATCTCCACCGAGGACAGGGCCACGATGTCCCAGTTCCGGCTCCCCGTACGGAGGTAGACTATGCCGGCCACCAGCGTGACGAAGAAGGCGAAGAAGCCTACCCATGCCGAGGAAACATGGAAGTAGAAGATCCTCTGCACGTGCCCCATGGTGGCCTCCGTCGGTGCGTATAAGAACACCAGATAGAGTGCCGCGATCATGCTCAACCCGCTCAGCCAGGTCAGCAGATCTTCCACCCTGAACTTTCTACCCATCGTCGAGACTCCTTTCGTATGGCTGCGGTCACCCCTGGACAACGAAGTCGAAGGTCAGGTAGGAGACCACTAGGAAGATGATGTCGAAGGCCACGAGAAACCTCAACCAGTAGGCCAACTCGGCCAAGGGCACGCCGTCGATGATGCCTCCGGTGACCTTGGCTGCGGCGATGACCACGGGCAGGATGACGGGAAAGAGGAGAACAGGCAGCATCACCTCTCGCGCCCGGGTGTTGACTGCCATGGCCGCCAGAAGCGTACCGACTGCAGCGAAGCCAATGGTGCCCAGGAAGATGGTGAGCAGCAGGGGGAGTTGGATCAGGTTGAGGTTGAAGAGAACGGAGAATATGGGCAGCATGATAGCTTCGATGGCGGAGATAAAGATGAGGTTGCCGAGCATCTTGCCGAAGTAGATGACACCACGGTCCATCGGGGCCAGGAATAGTCCGTCCAGGCAATCGTTCTCCGTCTCCATGGCCATGGAGCGGTTCAACTCCAGGGTGCTGGCGAAAGCAAAGGTCACCCAGAGGACTCCCGGCGCCACCAGCGCTACATTCTCCACTCGCAACTCAAAGCTGAAGTTGAAGATGACGATGACCAGCAGGGCGAAGACCAGCATTGAACTGAACATCTCTCTGGTGCGCAGTTCTGCCAGGACGTCCTTCCAGACGATAGCTAACACCTTGCTCCAGAGCCTCATGTGGTGGGTGCCTCCTGTATTGATCCGTCTCCCACATGATGCCAGTAGGCTTGCCTGAGGTCGTCCAAGGTCAGAGAGGCACCTTTGGCCTGATAGACGACACTGCCCTTCGCCAGGATAACTGCGGTATCGCACAGGTCCACGGCCCTCTGCAGGTTGTGAGTGGTCATGATCACCGTTCGGGACTCGCTGGTAACGGTCTGGAGCAGATGTCGTAGCATCTCGGCAGCTTGCTGATCGAGGCCGGTATAGGGCTCATCCAGGAGCATGAGTGACGGTTCATGGACGATGGCTCGGGCAATGGAGAGGCGTTGCCTCATGCCCCGAGACAGCGCGCGGGCTGGGTCGTGGCGGCGTGCTTCGAGCCCCACCAGACTCAGGAGCGTCTCCACCCGCTCTTTGAGAGCGGGTACATCGTAGATCCTGCCATAGAAGGTGAGGTTCTCTTCCACTGTCAGCTTGGAGTAGGTCAGGGATTGATGGGAAACGAAGCCTATGCGCCGCCGTATCTCGGCGCTGGCCGAACCTGGATCAAGGCCGTCAATTCGCACCAGGCCGCTGGTGGGTTTGAGCAACGTCGCCAGAATACGCAGCAGAGTCGTCTTGCCAGCGCCGTTGGGGCCCACAATGGTCAGGAACTGGCCCTCCGGTACCTCTAGATGGACGTCTCGCAGGGCATAGGTGTGGCCAAATGACTTTACCAAGCTCTGGACCTGGATCATCTACCCTTTCCCCTCTCGGCTTGTCTTGAGGAAGGGGTAAGCGAGAGCGATGATGACGCCCAGGAGGGCGACCGCCAGTACTGCCCAGGTGAGGAGCGGAGAAGGCATCGCGGGGGACGCTTGTGGCTCGGGCGCAGCCCCCACGGGGAGGTTGGTGAATTGGATCACGACGTCATCAGCCGGAGTCAAGTTCTGTGCGGTCAGGTGCAGATAATCACCGCCTTCACGAGAGAGACGCTCGCCCTCGACTAGTCCGGGCGCGGTTACGCCCACCCCCACATCGGCGACCAGAACGTCCATGGAGCCAGTGGGGTAGACCATCTGTCGAAGAAGCTCATAGGTCGTAGACTCGTGCTGCAATCCGTAACCGAAGACAAACTGCTTCGAGCCGGGAAAGATAGGTTGAGTGGAGGCAAATCCTGTGTCGGTCTCCACTACGCAGCACTCCATCAGGCCGCCCATGAGTTGCACCTCGGAAGCACCCTGGGGCAGCGTGAAGTACGCAGTTGCCCCTCCTTCTTCCCGTGTTGGGCCGACATATGTCTTGTTCCCAGCGTTCAAGAAGATCTGCACTTCCTGCACTCGAATGGTCCCCGGCTCAAAACTGACGATCAGATGGGCTCGTTCCAACGACAGATCTTCGTCACCGGTGGTTGATTCAAAGACGCTGAAGGGTATGGAGATGAGATTCTCCCCTTCGGGAAACACCATTGCCTCACTGGGGTACTGTACTCCCATATACTCGACTTCGAACTGATAGGCAAACCCTTCCGTCTCGAGGCCTTCGAAGCGGAATTTCCCTTCTTCGTCGGTTGTCGTCTCGAAGGAGGTCTGCGGCTCCGGGCCTTCGTAGGCCCAGAGCGTTACACGTAGCCCTTCAAGCGGTCCGCCATCTGACGTACCGTCAAACACTTGGCCCTCGATCACACCCGACCCTTGGGCCCAAACGGCAGTCGTGGTGCTCAACAGAAGGAGGACAGCTGTGAAGGTGATCAACCTGACACGCATTCTACCTCTCCTCAGTCCGCCGTCGCCTTCTTGGCCAAGCGGCTATGACTGTGCCAGCAAGCAGGACGCCGCCGCCGATCCAGAGCCAACTGACCAGAGGGTTAATCACTATCTGAAAGGCGGCCAGGCCATCCTCATCCAAGCTAGCCAGGATCACGTAGAGGTCTTCCTTCAAGTTGCTGCGTATAGCCACTTCCGTAACCCAGGGGTTTTCCAGGGCATAGTGGTAGTTCTTCTGTGGCACAAGGGTTGCTACCTTGGAGTCGCTCAAATACACGTCCAAAGTGGTGGCGAAGCGTACTCTGCTTTGATACGTTTCAGGCTCTGGGTTCAGCGTCTCAACGGAGTAGTCTTGGTATCGAAGCTCATACCCTGCGATGGTTGTGGACCCACCGGGCTTCAATGCAATGAATTGCTCACTCTTGTAGGTCATCGTGCCCGTGACTCCAATCGTGATCAGCACGATGCCAAAATGCACCAGATAGGCTCCATAACGGCGGTGAGCCCTGGAGAGCAGAGTAAGTAGGGCGCGTGGATAAGCCTCTCCCGTTGAGCGGCGCCGAGCCATCAGGTCGCGTGCCAAGATCGACAGCAGCGACACGACAACGAAGGTGCTGACGGCAGCAGAGATGAGCGGGAGCAGATCACTCACCCCAAACAAGAACAGTCCAGCGGCGACGACAAGACCTCCGATGGCTCCGGGAAGAAGGGTGCGCCGGTTGTCGCGGCTCAGCCGGCGCCACGCGATCACTGGACAGATGCCCATCAGGCAGATGAGCGCCAGGGCGAGGGGGCCGGTAGCTCGATTGAAGAAGGAGGCATCGAGGCTGACCTGAATCCCCCGAAAGGCCTGGGCGAAGGTGGGATACGTGGTGCCTATGAAGACTATGAGCGCCATACCGCATAGGAGCACGTTGATGAGGAGGAACGCGCCCTCCCGCGAGACGGGGCTCTCCATGTCCCTATCCCCTCTTAGCTGGTGGCGTCGCCGGTACATAAGGTAGGAGGTAACCCCCAAGATGATTGCTATGAGGCCTAGCAGAAGATAGGCGATGGGCTGAAGACTGCGCGAAAAGCCATGGAGATCGGAGACGATGATGCCACCTCTGGTCACAAGGGTCGCAAACAGGCACAAGACGAAGGAAAGCGTGGCTAGTACGATGTTCCACACCTTGTGCATGCCTCGCCTTTCCTCCATCATCGCTGAGTGCAAGAAGGCGGTGCCGGTCAGCCACGGGATGAGGGAAGCGTTCTCTACAGGGTCCCAGGCCCAGTAGCCGCCCCAGCCGAGTTCCACGTACGCCCACCACGCTCCAATGATGATCCCGATTCCCAGAGAGAGCCAGGCAAAGAGGTTCCAAGGCCTGACGGCTCTTATCCAATCGCCAGTCAGTTCACCGCTGATCAGGGCGGCCAGGGCGAAAGCGAAGGGGACAGTGTAGCCGGCGTAGCCAAGGAAGAGGATCGGCGGATGAACGACCATGCCTGGATTCTCGAGCAGGGGCAGCATGCCCACTCCCTCGGCTGGCCTGAACGCCATGGTCTCGAACGGATTGCTTATGAGGATCAAGACCATGGCGAAGAAAGCCTCACTGACGGCCAGCGTGGCCAAGACGTACGGTCCGAGCTTCCCCCACCTGTCACTGTATCGCACAGCTATCACCGTCAAGATGGCGAGGAACCAGAGCCAAAGGAGCCAGGAGCCTGCCTCTCCCGCCCAGAACGCGGAGATTGTGTAGATGAGTGGAAGGTGTGTGCTCGTGTAGCGGTAGACGTAGGCTACCTGGAAATCGTGAGCGAGCAGCAGATAGAAGAGCACTGCTGCCGCAAAGGTGACCAGGACCATCGTCACCAAGAGGGCATTCTTCGCGCTTTGCAGCCACCGACGGGAGCGGCGACGGGCCCCCACGAAGGAGGCTATCGCGCCGTACGAGGAGACGACAAGGCACAAGACTATGATCCCATAGCCGACATCAGACATTGTTGTTTCCTAGCGAAGAAGGGGTATGAGTGGGCTACTTTTCGACGTACTTGGAGGGGCACTTGAGGAGCAAGGTGCTCGCCTCGAAGACATTGCTGGACGTGTACTTCCCTTCTACCACTGCCTGAGTTCCATCCTGGAACATATCGGGACGGACACCGTGATACACTACAGGCAGGCTTCCCCCGTCATCGGCGATTTCGAATCGAAGAACCAACTCCTGAGGATCCCAATCAATCGTCTCGGCGACCACCAGGCCCGAGACTCTAACCATTCGGTCCGACGGTCCTTGAGCCAACATCTCCTCCACGGTCAGATAATGAGCGCTGGCGGCTCCGATATTGCTGAGAATGAGCCATCCAAGCACTACGACAATGACGGCTCCCCCGATGAAGAACTTCAGTCGGCCTCCAGTCATCAAGCGCTTGGTCGAGAACTCAGAACTCGACACCGATTCACTCATTTATCCTCCACGGTTTGAGAGCATTAGTCGAGTATATTCCTAAAGTATACTGGCAGGGAAGGTGGTTGTCAAACGCTCTCTCAATGAGGCAACCGTCCGCATCCGTGCCAAACGGTGGTTCGGAATAGCGAATGAATCAGCGCGCGTTGTTCTGCACAGGGAAGCTTGACATCCTTGGCTACCTATGGCACAATTGAAGTGAAGACGGGTTGCGGCGCCAGTTATCTCCTTCAGTGGCGCTGCTGTTGCCGGCCGGACATATGCCGAGAGAACGATTCAGCAGAAGCCTTAAGGCCAAGATCACCGTAGGGATAGTCGTGCCGGTGATGTTGATCGCGGGTCTCTTCTCGATACTGCAGTTCTTGCAGCGTCGCCAAGCGCTGTCCAACGACCTGGAGAGGTCAGCCACTCAGGTGGGGGAAGTCATCGAGAGTAGCCTGGTGCGAGCTATGATGACCCACGATCTTGAGAGCATCCAGTACGCCGTGGATGAGATCGCGGCGACTCAAGAGGATATCACGGAAGTCATGCTGATCGACAAGCCAGGGGAGATCAAGGCCTCCTTTCAGGGGCAGAGGACGGGAGAGGTATTGGAACTGGGTGACCCTACCTGCCAACTCTGTCATCGACAGCAGACGGAGAACCGCAATCAGAGCGTGCTCTTCACCACGGAGACGGGTGGCCGATTCCTCCGCAACGTAAACCCCATTGCGAACGCGGAACAGTGCCATGCTTGCCATGATAGCGGAGCCTCCATACTCGGGATCTTGATCACCGATCTCTCAATGGCCCGTGTGGACAGCGTGCTAGCCACAGATCTGAGGGACAACATGGTGCTTTCCTTGGGGATGACGGTGGCGGTGGTGTTGGCCGTCAACTTCATGATCAGCAAGACTGTGGTCAACAAGGTCGAGTCCATGGTGGACACCATACGTCTTTTCGCCAAGGGTGACTTGAATCAAAGAGCTCCCGTCACCAGCGAGGACGAACTTGCGGAGTTGGCGGCGGCTTTCAATGACATGGCTGAGGGTTTGAAGGAGAAGGCGAAGCTCCAAAAGGAGGTGTCCGAGAGGACCAAACAACTGCAGAAGCAGACCCGGCGGCTTCTCACGTTGAACACAGTGGCCGGCACGGTCAGCCGATCCCTAGACGTGGATGAGATGCTACGGACTGGACTGAAGAAGGTGCTGGATCTGATGGGGCTGGATGCAGGGGAAATCTGGCTGCTCGATGGTTCGGAAGGCGCAATGTCGTTGCGGAGCCACTACGGTCAACAGCCTGAATTCGCCGAGGAAGATAGGCACATACGTATCGACCAGTGCCTGTGTGGGGTTGTAGCGCGGTCAGGCCAAGCGATGATGAGCGCTGACACCAGCTCCGACCCTCGCCTATCGAGAACAGTCTGCCAACAAGGAGGGTACTTGTCCACTGTTGCGGTGCCCCTGACCTCCAGAGAGAAGACTCTAGGAGTGATGGCGCTTCACCACAAGGAGCCCAGTCACTTTCAGGCCCAGGATCTGGAACTGCTAGATGCCATTGGAAAGCAACTGGGAGTGGCGGTGCAGAATGCCCAGCTATACAGTGAGATGGAGCAGGAGGTAAGGGAGAGGACAAGGCACTTGGAGCTGCTCTACGAGATCACCGGCGTGATCAGTGGTCATCTACATAGTGAACCCCTGCTGCAGGAACTGGTGACCCAAGCGGCCAGGGGGGCACAGGCAGGAGGCGGCATAGTGATCACAGCCGCTTCCAGTGACGACGAGCAAAGTCAAGCCGTGTATGGGATACCTTCTGAGGAATTGTCTCACAAGGTGTCTGGGCTGCTCCGTGGCGGGGATGAGAGCCTGGAGGGAAGCCTCTTGACGACGCCCATATCCTCTCACGGCGAAATCGTGGGCGCTGTGGGTCTGGAACGCAAAGCGGGCAATCGGCTGTTCACGAAAGAAGATGCCCAACTTCTCCAGGGTGTGGCCGCACAAGCGGCTATTGCCCTTGAGAACGCGGCGCTGTACAGTGAGGTACAGGGTGTGGCTATCCTGGAGGAAAGAGAAAGGCTAGCTCGGGAGATGCACGATGGTCTCGCGCAGACCCTCGGGTATCTGAGACTGCGGCTCAAGGTCGCTGGTGAACACCTATTGAAAGGAGAGGTGGCGGAGGCCGAGCAGATTCTGGTCGACATGGTCAAAACGACAGAAGAGGCCTACGTCGACGCCAGGGAGGCCATCGCCGACCTTAGATCGGCGGTCTTCGAGGGCGCAGACTTCATTAGTAGCCTGGAGGCCTACTTGGAGGAATTCGGCTTGCAGAACCGTGTCGAGACTCGTCTGGTGGTGGAGCAGGAGGCGGAGATCACGCCTGCTGCCGTTCAGGCAGTACAACTGATTCGCATTGCTCAAGAGGCTCTGTCCAATGTCAGGAAGCACTCCCAGGCCACAGCCATCGTGGTCAGACTGGGGAAGCGTGCTCATCAAGTCACAATGGTCATAGAAGACAACGGGCGAGGGTTCGACGTCGAAGAGATAGGAGGACACAGCGGACGCCACTTTGGCCTGAACATCATGAGGGAGCGGGCTGAAAGCCTCAACGGGACATTGGAGATCCATTCTCGCCCCGGTGAGGGAACGAGGGTGATTGCCACTGTTCCTGTGGAGGACAGGAGGGGATGATGGAGCCTATCCGCGTGCTTCTTGTCGACGATCATATCTTGTTCCGCAAGGGGATTGCGAACCTGCTTGCCGCACAGCCGGATATGGACGTCGTGGGAGAGGCTGGGGATGGACAGGAAGCTCTCGAGAAGGCTAGGGAGCTAATGCCTGACCTTATTCTAATGGATATCGTCATGCAGGGGATGAGTGGCCGCCAGGCGACGGGCATCATCAAAGACGAGATGCCCTACGTCAAGATTGTAATGCTCACTGTATCGGAGCGGGACAGTGATCTGTTCGATGCCATAAGGAGCGGGGCCGATGGTTACCTGCTGAAGGACCTGGAGCCCGAGGAGCTTTATCGCCTCTGTCGAGGGGTGTTCCGAGGAGAGGCCCCTCTTTCTCCTCTGATGGCGGCCAAAATCTTGAGAGAGTTCAGTTCTCTGGCAGATGTGCGGGCAGGGGCTGGCGGTCCGACCGGAAGATTGACGCCGCGCGAGATAGAGGTGCTGGAGTTGATAGTGAAGGGGCAGACCAACAAGGAAATCGCTGACACCCTTTGCGTGGCCGAGAGTACCGTGAAGAACCACTTGCGTAACATCCTGGCCAAGCTTCACCTCAGAAACCGGGCCCAGGCAGCAGCCTACGCAGTGCGAGAGGGCCTGGTCGAAAGAACCGGGAAGTAGTACTAGTATGGTGGAACTATGAGCAACTAGGCCTCTCGAATCAGAGAAAAGGGCATCTGATCAGATTGGAGCTATCCGAGGATAGCTCCTTTGCTTTGGAGTAAGGGGCAGGATGAACGATAGACACCGGACTGACCCGACGCCTATAATGGAGATAAGCGTCGTTGGCGTCTGATCCCACCGCTAAGGCGGATGAGTTGCAGAAGCGTCGGACTCTTGTGCTTTGCAGGCACGTGCTCTTCGCTCGGGGCTTGAGCACTCTACTCCGCGGGCGAGAGGAGATAGAGATTGTGGGTATTGAGAGCGAGGAACAGAGCGGCTTGGAGAGCATCAAGAAGTTGAAGCCCGATGTAGTAGTCATGGAGAGAGGGGAAGAGGGCGTGCCGATCGACAACGTTCTCTCTCACGTCGTACGAGAAAGCCCTGGAAGCACAGTCGTCGGCCTAAGCCTGGGCGAGAACGAGATCGACATCTATTATGGCCACCAAAGGCAGGTGAGGAAGGCTGAAGATCTACTGGAAGTAATATCAGAGCTGTGAGGAGAATCATACGCCGTCTCTCGAAGTTGGCCGTGGACACGGTTGTCGGGACCGCCGTTGGACCATCACGTAGGAAGGTGCCCAACAGCATAGTACCGGGTGTCTTTCCAACCGTTGACGGCATTCCGCACCCAGTGGGTGGCTCGGTGCCGGTCTTCTCAAGGGTGTTGGACAATTGCCAGTCGACAGATCTCTTGCAGTGAGAGGAGTGAGGGAAATGCTGTCCTTGGAAGCGATCATGGGACTTGGCGGCTTGTTTGCATTCATCGCGTATGCGATGTGGAGGACTAGACTGACCGATGAGTGGGTGGCCTGGCCGTCATCAGCAGATGATCGCAGTCACCATTTGTAGGTTTCCTAAGAACTCAGACTTGCTTCCTCGAGTGCGTAGCCACCGAGCGCCATGAGGATCGTCAGGAGGCAAGCCAGGCGTCGATCTTGACCTACGTCATTCCAAGGCGGTGGGCTAGGTCTCGGGCACTGCCGTCACGCGGATGAGCCTGCCCTGCTTCCACCGTTGGTGTGTGGCTGAGCGGTTTCAAAAGGGGGGTGAGGGCATCATCTTCAGCAGCGAATAGCCTCTAGGTTTCACTCTATGAGCCTTCTCCAATTCAGGAACCCAAGGACGTTGCCCCGTTGGCTCCGAACGTCCGTCAGCGGGCGATGGGATCGGAAACCTGAAGCAGCGTGCTCCTCAGAACTGAGATCCCAGCGGCCCGTTTCTTTTTTGCCTGGCGGTTCCCTTGGACGTTCCAACCGGTCGGTCAGGAAAACTGGGTCTGTGAGATTCGGTGCCATGCGCGTGTGGAGATATCGTAACAAAGGTCTGAACAGAAGGGTTCGTCCGTTACTGGGGTAAGTGTACAAAGACTGTGACACCATTGTGGAACTGCACGGAGATGCGTGGTATACTGTAGCGTGTGTGAGGCAAGCACAACAAGGCATGAAGGGAACTGAGGAAAAGTGACGAAACTTAGCAGACGGGCTTTTCTCAAGGTGGCGGGGGCAGGTACCGCGGCGGTCGCTGTCTACCAGGCAGCAGCCAAAGCGACCATACTGCGCGCTTTGACTCGTGAGGAACAGGGAGCTGCACAGGATCGTCAAGAGGCCTGGCGGTCCACTATCTGTCAGCAATGTCAGGCTGGCTGTGGCCTCTTGGTGAGGGTGGTGGATGGCCGGGCGGTCAAGATCGAAGGCAATCCCCTGCATCCCCTCAACAACGGCAAGATCTGCCCCAAGGCACAGGCTGGCTTGCAGGTGCTTTACGATCCCGACCGCACCCAGGGCCCGCTGCGTCGGGTGGGGAACCGAGGCGACGGGCGGTGGGAATCAATCAGTTGGGACGAGGCCATCGAAGAGGTGGCGAGCAGGTTGGGCGAATTGCGTGACCGCGGGGACTCCCACACCATGGTCCTTATGACCGGCCGTGTCCTCGGACAGATGGAAGGCCTGATTTCTCGCTTCTGCGACGCGTATGGCACCCCTAACCGTATTACGCACAACAGCATCTGCGCTTCGACCGTGGAGATGGCTCATTGGCTGAGCCAGGGTCAGCGGAGCTTCCTGGGCTACGACTGGGAGCGCACGAGGTACCTCCTGTCTTTCGGCGCCTCTTTCTTGGAAGCATGGCGGCCCACCGTGCGCAACGCAAAGGCCTACGGGTACATGCGCCGGGGCCGAGCCCACGAGCGGCTTCGAATGGTCCAGGTGGACACCCGTTTCTCCATCACCGCGGCCAAGGCTGACGAGTGGGTACCCATTCGACCCGGTACGGATGGTGCCCTGGCGTTGTGCATAGCCTACGTTATCATCAATGAAGAGTTGTATGATGAGGGCTTTGTGACGCAGCACACTCTTGGCTTCGAGGACTGGACCGACGAGGATGGTGCCCAGCATATGGGCTTCAAGACGCTCGTGCTACGGGACTACGCTCCCTCCCAAGTAGAGGCCATCACCGGAGTGCCAGCCGAGACGATCACTCGCATTGCTCGCGAGTTCGCTGCGACCAGGCCGGCGGTGGCCATTGGCGACCGGGGCATCAGCATGTGGAGCAACGGCTTGTTCAATCAGATGGCCGTGCACGGCCTCAACGCCTTGGTTGGATCCATCGACGTTTCTGGAGGGGTGCTGACCCAGAGGGATGCGCCCTTCCTGCCATGGCCCGACCTCGCCCCGGATCCTGTATCCGAGGAGGGACGCGCCCAATCTCGGATTGATTTTGCTGGCACACGCCGTTATCCTCTCGCCTGCGGCGTCTATCAACAGCTGCCGGACAGCATTGCGAGTGATGACCCGTATCCGGTCAACGCTCTGCTTCTATACTACACGAACCCCCTCTTTTCCAGTGCAGAGGTAGCTCGCTTTCACGAGGCCATTGAGAAGGTGCCCTTCATAGTGAGCTTCTCGCCTTTTCTGGACGACAGTACTGCCCACGCGGATCTGATCCTTCCCGACCACACTTATCTGGAGCGGTTGCAGGACGTGGAGCCGCCCCCCAGTCTGGGCTATCCAGTGGTGGGCTTGGGGCTACCGGTAGTAGCTCCGTTGTTCGACACGCGGCACACTGGAGATGTGCTCTTGGAGTTGGCTCGGAGGTTGGGAGAGCCGGTGTCTGAATCCTTTCCGTGGGGCAGCTTCGCCGAGGTGGTGCAGTACCGGACTAGTGGCCTTTGGCTATCCGAGCAGGGAGACATAACTGCTACTGAGTTCGAGTTCTTCTGGGAGGAATTCGCGCGGCGGAGCGTCTGGTCCGACGCGTCCTATCGCCTTGGCGACTGGGAGCGGGTGCTGGCCACGCCATCGGGAAGGTTCGAGTTTTACTCGCAAACTTTGAGGGACGAATTGGCGAGGGTCGCCAACGGTGACCTAGAGAGAGTATTGGATGAGTTAGGGGTGCAAGCTCGGGGTGACGAGGTGTACCTGCCACACTACGAGCCGCCCGAGACGGTGGGCGACCACAAGGGGTATCCGTTCTTTCTCAACACCTACAAGCTCATGGCTCATGCCGAGGGGCGCGGGGCCAACTTACCTCATTTGCAGGAGATGCTGGGGTTACACGTCAACCGCAAATGGGATTCTTGGGTGGAGATCAACCCTGGCGTGGCTCGGGCTCTGGGCATCGCCGACGATGACTGGGTGTGGGTGGAATCGCCGCTTGGAGAGAGGATCAAAGTACGGGCTGTGCTATACTCAGGTGCCCGTCCCGACGTGGTTAACATACCGTTCGAGCTGGGCCACAGAGCCTATGGCCGATGGTCCGAGAATCGGGGTGTCAATCCCAACTGGCTGATCGCCAATCAGACTACCCCGCTGACCGGCGCGTTGGCGCCCTTCGCGACGATGGTGAGGATAGACAAGGCATAGCGGACCGACTTGACAGACCTTCTTCTACCTGTCGTGACGTCGGTCCTTGGAGGGTATGATGCCACAGTGGGCGATGGTGATCGATTTGGACAAGTGCATCGGCTGTCAATCCTGCACTGCGGCGTGTCGGGCGGAGAACAACGTGCCCTTCATTGGTCCCGACGAGGCGGAGTTGGGCCGCGCCATTTTCTGGAACGAGGTCCTTTTCGACATTGAAGGGGAGTATCCTCATGTGGACGCCAGTATCATTCCCCGACCGTGCTTCCATTGTGAGAACCCACCCTGTGTAAAGGTGTGCCCTGTGGGGGCGACCTACAAGCGGGAGGAGGACGGGTTGGTGCTGCAGCGCTATGAGCGATGCATAGGATGCCGCTACTGTACGGTGGCCTGCCCTTACGGAGTCCGCTATTTCACGTGGTATGACGGAGAATGGCCGGAGGGCATGGACCGCTATCAGAACCCTGACGTCCCGCTGCGGCCAAGAGGCATAGTGGAAAAGTGCACTTTCTGTGTCCATCGCCTGGATGAGGGTCTGCCCATCCCAGCGTGCAACCAGGCTTGCCCGACTGGGGCTCGCTACTTTGGTGACCTGGACGACCCCGCCAGTGAGGTGTCGCAGTTGGCTCGTAGTCCTCGGGCTGTTCGCCTACTCGAGGACCTGGGTACAGAGCCACGCGTGTTCTATCTGAAGGAGGGCTTGTAGATGGAGGGTAACGAACACGAGGTGTTGTTTAGCCCGCTGGAGAAGACGGGTCGGAGGTTCTATGTCTTGATCGCCTTCTTGCTCGCTGTCATCGGGTGGGGCGTCTTTGCCTATCTCGGGCAGTTGCAGCTGGGGCTGGGCGTCACAGGGCTCAATCGCCCCATCTTCTGGGGGGTGTACATCACCAATTTCGTGTTCTTCATCGGCCTCAGCCACGCGGGCACCCTTATCTCAGCCATTCTGCGCATCTTGGGGGCCGAGTGGCGACGGCCTTTCACTCGCCTGGCTGAGGCAGTGACGGTTTTTGCGTTGCCTTTTGGCGCTGGCAGTATTCTCATTGACCTAGGCCGCATAGACCGCCTGTGGCAGGTGGTGCTACATTCCCGTTTCCAGTCGCCTATCCTGTGGGACGTAACCGCGGTGGGCGCCTATCTGATCTCCAGCGTCGTTTTCTTTTACATAGCTTTGATCCCGGACGTCGCTATGTTGCGGGATCGGTATCCCCAGGCGCCTGCCTGGCGACGACGGTTGTATCAGGTGCTGGCGCTGGGTTGGAAGGGAACGGAGGCCCAGTATCACCGGCTAGAGAGTATCATGGGCTGGTTTGCGATCTTCTTGTCGCTGTTGGTGGTTACTGTCCATACCGTGGTCTCCTGGATCTTCGGCATGACCATCGTCCCAGGTTGGCACACTGCGATCATCGGGCCATACTTCCTGGTGGGTGCCATCTTCTCGGGAGTGGCCGCGGTTGGTGTAGTGGCAGCCGTTCTGCGGCGAGTGCTGGGCCTGCAGAGTTACATCACAGCTCGACACTTCAACTATCTGGGTCAGTTCCTGGCGGCATTGGCCATTGCCTGGTTCTACTTCACCTTCGCTGAAGTCCTGACCACCATCTATGGATCTGAGCCGGCCCACATGGCCGTTTTCTTTGCTAAGTTCCGAGAGGAGTTCAGCTGGGCTTTCTTCGCCATGTTCTTCTTCTGCTTCCTCTTACCGTTGCCTATCCTGGCCTGGCGGCGAACTCGTACCATCTTCGGGGTGACGCTGGCTGGGCTCTCCATCAACCTGGGCATGTGGCTGGAGCGCTACACGGTGATCGTGCCTTCCTTGTCCCGGCCGCGATTGCCCTACGAGTGGGGGGTCTATGGGCCCACGTGGATCGAGTGGTCGGTTACCGCGGCTTGTTTCGCAGGCTTCATACTTCTGTACACCCTGTTCGCCAAACTGTTCCCAGTAGTGGCTATTTGGGAATTGAAAGAGGAGGCACCCGCGCCATCCGCTGCCCAAGAGCGAAAGACTGCAGAGGTGTCATCACCCTGAAATCTGATCGGCACAGCGCTTCCTCTGCCCTTGCTGGGACAGGTTGAGGAATGACGGGGGAACAGCTATCAGTAGAGTATCTCTCGTATCCGAAGAACAGCATGGACGTCAGTACAGCGCGGGCTCGTAGCCGAAGTTACGCGAGCCTAGCTCAGGGTCTTGCCGGGCCTGAGGAAGGGCTGGAGGCCGAGTACACCCGCCTCTTCGTCGGGCCAGGTAGGCCGGTAGCTCATCCCTGCGAGTCCGTCTACCGCGAGGGCCAGGTGATGGGCGAGTGCACTCTGGCAGTCCGCGAGCGCTATGCGGAGGAGGGACTGGGCCCAGAAGATCAGTTGCTGCCGGACCATGTGGCTGTGGAGCTGGAGTTCATGTCGTATCTAGCCAGGAAGGAAGCCGAGGCATGGGAGGAGAACGATGTGGACAGGGCAGAGGCCTACCTGCGCCAGGAGGAATCGTTCTTGCGGGAACACCTCGGGCGCTGGCTGCCCAGCTTCTGCAAGAGATTGCTCGCTGGCGAAGCCCATCCCTTCTACGCAGGCCTGGCGCAGCGAGCCTGGGAGCAAGTAGCGGAAGACATGGCCGAGCTTAGGAGTTGGCTGCGGGCGTCAGCACCAAGCTCGATTGGCGACAGCGATGGATGGACCGTGGCTCTTGGCCCAGAGTGCACGCTGTGCGGGCTCTGCGCCCGAGTTTGTTTACCCGGGGCCTTGAGACTGACCCGGGACAGGGGCGAAATGCAGCTTGTCTTTCGCGTCGAAGTTTGTGATGGCTGTGCTGCCTGCCAGCAATGGTGTCCTGAGCAGGCAGTGATAGTGGAGCGCTCAGCTCGCTTCGAAGGTGGGCGCGTGGTTCTTGTGAACTCACCCCTGGTCATCTGCCCACGGTGCGGTGAGCCCACAGTGTCCGCTGTGCTAGTGGACAAGCTACAGGAAAGAATGGCTGCCGTCAATGAAGGGGTTCGACAGAGACTAGGCCTGTGCCCGACCTGCAAAGCGCTTTTCGGGGGCAACTCGCTCGCCGAGGAGGATTGATGAAGAAGGTAGTGGTAGTTGTTGGCCTCATAGCGGTTATCCCCGTCCTGCTGACCTTCGCGACGGCCACGGCGCAGGGGCCGGTGTACGTCGGGTCAGACACGTGCGCCCCGTGTCACGGAGCCAAGCATGGGTCATTCCAACAGACCTGGCACGCCAAGATGCTCCGCCCTGCGAACGAGGAGACTATTGTGGGTGACTTCACCTCTAGCGATCCCGACCTCACTTTCAGTGGCGATGACGTGGAGTACGTCGTGGGCGGCCAGTTTAGCCAGCGCTACCTGACCGAAGTCGATGGGGAGTTGTACGTGCTGCCTTCCCAGTGGAACGTGTCTCCCGGCGAGTGGGTGCCTTACCACCCGGAAGACTGGTTGGATCGACCATACTCGCGCTACTGCGCAGGCTGCCACACGACGGGCTTTGACGCCGAGACCGAAACATGGGCCGAAGCTGGAGTGCAGTGCGAGGCTTGCCACGGACCGGGCAGCGAGCACGTGGCGCTGGCCGGAGAGCGGGCCGCGATCGTCAACCCAGCCTTGGAGGAGTTCCAGGCCCAGACCGAGATCTGCGGCCAATGCCACAGCAGAGGCACGGATCCCACGGGTGTCTATGAGTTTCCCATTGACTTCCAGCCCGGCGGCCCACTCAAGCTGGACGATGCCTTCATAGCCGCCACGGACGAGGAGCATTTCTGGCCCGATGGTTCCTCTAAGGCCCACCATCAAGAGTATCTCGACTGGAAGAAGAGCCCCCACGAGGCCGGCGTGAGCTGCGTCTTTTGTCATGTGTCCCATAGCCGCGGGGAAACGGCTCATCAGACCCGATGGGTCGGCAATCATCGCTGCCTCATCTGCCATGAGGAGAAGCGAGACCTGAAGGCCCACGTGCCCTACATGCAGACCCAGAGCGCTTTCTGCACTGATTGCCACATGCCCGCTCTGGCCGAGGCGTCAACAGCCGAGTACAACTTTGACATTCACAGCCACACCTTCTGGGGCCCGGACCCGGTGACCACCATCCGCTATGGGGGACAACAGGCCATGCCTAACGCCTGCAATCTCTGTCACATTGATAAGACCCCGGAATGGGCAGCACAGGTGCTCGGCTTGGAGGTGGTGCCATCAACCCCGGTCCCGACGGTCACGCCAGCGCTGCCGCCTACGCCGGTGCCCACACCGATTCCCATTCCCACTCAACCCCCAATCGAGCCGCCAGGTCTGGGAGGAATTCCGTGGGCCTGGCTTGGGGGAGCGCTGGTGGCAATAGCGGCTTTAATGGGAGTGATTCTGATCCAGCGGAGACGCGAGGAGGTGAACTCGTGAGGAGGGCGCGCTGCATAGCACGGGGCTTACTTGTGTTGTCACTGGCCTTGGGTTCAGCCGGCTGCTTGCCCACGATGGGGGAGGCCCTGATGCCTCAGCCACCAGCGGCCTCTCCACCGCCGACCACTGTGCCGCTGTTGACTGAGGTGCCGCCTCCTATCCCTCACGACGTGGAGGGCGCGCGGAGGGATTGCCTTCTGTGTCATCCCGTCGGAGCCGTAGAAGCACCTCCCATGCCTGCGGACAGTGATCATGAGGGACCGGCGGAGCTGTGCTCGACGTGCCATGCACTGCTTCCAGAGCCAGTTCCTTCCACCCTCGCCCCACCAGACATTACGCATGATCTAGTGGGCCGCGAGGAATGCCTGATGTGCCACAAGGTGGGAATCGCCTATGCCCCTCGCATCCCGGAGAATCACAGGGGGCTGCCCGTGGACATCTGTCAGACGTGTCACCTGGCCGCCCCTGGCATCTCGGTTCCTGAAGAAACGCCGGTGCTGGGCGAGATGCCCTCTCAAGTGCCGCATCCCTTGGAGGATCGTACCGACTGCCGACTCTGCCACGAGACTGGAGTAGGCGACGCTCCTCAGTTCCCACCTGACCACGCGGACCGAGCTAATGAGGTCTGCCAAGTCTGCCACGCTGTGTCGGAGCCAGAGGAGACTCCCCGCGCCGAGACCATAGCCCCTGAGGTGCCGCACCCGGTGGAGAACCGCGCCGACTGTCGGCTTTGCCACGAGACTGGAGTTGGGGAGGCACCCCAGTTTCCTGCCGATCACACTGACCGAGCCAATGAGGTCTGCCGGGTCTGCCATGCTGTGGTCGTGCCAGAGGAGACTGCCCCCGCTGAGGCCATGGCACCCGTGGTGCCGCATCCGCTACAGAACCGCACGGACTGTAGGGCGTGTCATGAGGCCGGGGTTGGCGGCGCACCGCAGTTCCCTGCGGACCACGCGGACCGAGCCAATGAGGTCTGCGTGCTGTGTCATGAGCCTGGAGACTAGCCCCCAAGGTAGCGCCGTCACCACAGGTTGAGGCGCATCCGTTCATCACACTTGGGCGGTCTCAGGAGCCAGCAAGCAACCGTGAGGCTCGAGGGAGAGGGGTCTTTCAACAGAGGCCTCGCACTCACGGTTTGCATAATGTCCCACGAAAGGCATCAGGATTGATGTGGGCTCAAAGGTCTGGAGGGGCTATGCGGACCGCGACAACCCCAACAGCCGGCGACAATGACGCTTTCTTGGGCAAGCACGCCGCGATCAGAAGACCTGAGACTGCAAGTCCGCATCAGCGAATTCAGACTACTGAACCTCTTGCCCTAGGTTCTCCTGAGCACCGTGAACACGATCACACAGATCGCCGATACGCCGATGATCGTAGCCCACCGCCGGATGAGAGCGTCCCTCGCACCGTTGTCTTCATCCAGTTTCAGCTGGGCGGAGAGCGAAGAAACCTCGCCCGTCGGGGTTTCAGAGGGCCACTCCGGCGTCTGGTTGGTGGGTGACTCGATGAGGCCCGTCTCAGAGGCGAGTCTGTGGCAACTAAGGCAGGTGTCACTAGTGTACACAGAGTGGTCGTGGTCGGAACTCACCGGTGCTAGTACTCCTTCAGGCGGGGGGTCGTGGTGACACGACAGGCAATCCCGGCGTCCCTCCATCTGAGGTGGGGCGACAGGGGCCGAAAGCCCGGTGGTGGAGTGGCAATGGAAACAATCCTCATCACCATGTGCCTGATGATCGGCGGGCAGGAGAGGCGCCCCGTACGCGCCCGTCCGGTGGCAATCCGCGCAAGTCCGCTCACGGACGTGGGGGATGCTGGGAGGCGCAAGGCCGGCGGTCGCGTGGCAAAGGCCGCAGTCCTCGTTGTCATGCGCTTGATGGTCGGTGGGCATCAGAGGTGCGTTCACAAGTCCTGAGCTGTGGCAGAACACGCAATCCTCGAAGGGCGTACCTTGCCTCTCTTCGGGGTGCGGAATGACAGGACCCTCAAGGACTTCGGCGCCATGGCAGACAGCGCAATCATCGTTCTCATGCTCTTGGTGATCGTCCGGCATGATAGGCGCGTCACCCAGCCCCGCACTATGGCAGCCCACGCAGTTCTCATACGGAGTGCCCTCCGTGTCCTCCGGGTGAGGGATACTGGGAGGCTGAAGCCGGGCGGCACCGTGGCAAGCAGCGCAAGTCTCATTGTCATAGGGCCGATGGTCGGCAGGTACGGGCGCGTCACCCATGCCTGCGCGGTGGCAGCCCAGACAGTCTTCAAACGAGGCCCCACCCTTCTCCACCGGATGGGGGACCGGGGGTTGAGCTCTGACAGAGGTGGCTCCGAGAAATGCGATGACAAGAGCCAGGGCCAGCAGTATGGGAGCGCTGAGACAGAGAGCGTGACGTTTCATTTCTCGGCCTCCTCCTCCATCTCCCAGATGGAGACTATAGGGAACAGCTTGGTGAAGAACATGAACATGAGTACGATGGCAGCAGCAGATGCGGCCATTATCGCCCACTCCACCACACTTGGACGATAGAGTATCTCCCAGCCGTAAGGAGTCCTGGGGTGAGTCAACGTGGGCACCACGATGAGGACGCGTTCCAGCCACATGCCGATGTTGACAGCCACACCAGCGATGACAGTTCCGGCTATGGTTCGTGTGCGGCGAGGAACCAGGATGCCGACGGGAACCACCAGGCACAATAGCACCTGGAGCCAGAAGAGTGGCGCGAACTCTCCACTGAACTTTGCGTTGAAGACGGCCATGTGGGCAGGTTCGTTACCGTAGTAGGTGGTCAGGTACTCAGCCGCAGTGAAGTAGAACCAGACGAATGTCAGAACGAGAAGCAACAGTCCGAGGTTGTTGAAATGGACCGGCTTGAGATACTTCTCCAAGCGCAATGCGCGCCTGAGGATAGCCAAGGCTATGATCAGCGTGGCGATGCCACTGTAGACTGCACCCATTACGAAGTATGGGCCAAAGAGAGTGCTATGCCACATGGGCTGAATGGTCATCGAAAAGAGCCAGGCCAAGACCGTGTGTACCGAGATAGCGATGGGAATCATCAGCAGGGCCATGACACCAATCGCAGTGTCCAGTCTTCTCTTCTGTTTCTCGCTGCCAGTCCAGCCCAGGGTCAAGAAGCTGTACAGCCGCCTTCTACTTGGATACTTGTCGCGCAAGATGGCCAAGTCCGGTATGAGCGGGAGGTAGAGGTATATGACACTACAAAGCAAGTAAAGGCTGATGGCGTAGAAGTCCCACAATATTGGCGATTGCAGACGCCCCCGCATGAGGAGTAAGGGAATCCTGTCCGGCCTTCCCATGTCAATGATGATATTCAGTGACCCGACTATCAGAGCACAGACAGTTATTGTCTCCGCGGCTCTTGTGATGGGCTTTCGCCACTCCGCGTTAAGGATGCGCAGGATTGCGGAGGTGAGAGTGCCACCGTAGCTGATGGCGATGAAGAAGACGGTGTTGCTGATGTACATTCCCCAGAAGACTGGCTCATTCAGGCCAGTCACACCAAGCCCATGGGTGAGCTGGCGGGCGTAGGCTTCGACTCCCCAGGCAATGATGAGCACAAGGATGACCGCCACGGGATAGAAGCCTCTACCCGTATGTACCAGCGGCTTGAACAACGCGGTGTATTTGCCGGACTCCATGTCCTCCATCTAACTCTTCTCCTCTGCCAGGTAGTAGACCATGGGCTCCGTTCCTAAGTCCTCGAGCAAGCGGAAAGCGCGCGGGTTGCGTGCCAGCCGCGACACCGTACTTTGCGGATCCTCCAGGTCTCCAAAGTAGCGAGCCTTGGCTGGGCAGATCTGGTTGCAGGCAGGAAGCAACACCAGATCCGGGTCCGTCAATTCACGTTCTTGGGCGGCTGCGTCTTGCTTGGCCCGCTGCAAACGATGGCTACAGAAAGTGCACTTCTCTACCACACCCTTAGGACGCAACGGAACGTCGGGGTTCAGATACTGGTTGTACGGCGCAGGCCATCGTGGCTCGTACCAGTTGAATGCTCGGGCACCGTAGGGACAGGCCGTAGCGCAATATCTGCATCCGATACAGACATCGTAGTCCACGACCACCACTCCTTCATCGGTGGCATAAGTGGCTCCGACCGGGCAGACCTCGACGCAGGGAGGGTCGTCACAGTGCATGCAGGGCTGGGGGACAAACTGGGCCCGAACGTGCGGGTACTCACCCTCTACCTCGGTTGTTACCTTGTGCCAGAAAATGGGTCGTCCCAGGCGAGCTTCGTCCGGGCCAGCGAAAGGCACGTTGTTCTCAGCCCGGCAGGCCATGCTGCAAGCCTGACAGCCTACACACTTGTCCAGATCAATAGCCATTCCCCATCGTGGCATCGGAACCTCCAACCTCGTGACGCTTCACACCTTGTACACTTTCACTCGAGTGGCCAGCCTGGCCGGTTGGCCAGTTAACAAGTCCGACTCATCCGCGATTATCTGATAGGGATTGGCGCCACTCTCCTTTGCCCACCGGCCAAGAGCTGAATGCCCCTGCCCCAGAGGCATGTTCACCACGTTGGGCATGGCGCCAGGGTAGAGCCGGGCTTTGGTCTTGATCCTGCCGACTGGCGACTCCACCCACACCTCATCCCTGTCGGAGATGCCTAGTTCTCGAGCCGTCTGAGGATGGAGTTCTATCCAGCTGTCCCACATCTCTTTGATGTGCAAGCCGAATAGTTCCTGCATCCAGGGCGAGTTTGCCCCACCTCCTTGAGAGTAGGCCATCAACTCATAGACATTGAGGTGGAAGGGGTATTCCTCTTCGTCGCCAACGTACCGAGCAGGCTCGTGGTGCGGCATGACCAGCTCGTCCCCGCGAGCTTGGAGCCGTAGATCGTCCAAGACCGTTTCCAGCTCTTGGCGGTCATGCTCGGTCAGGGTTTCCAACTTGGCCCTCAGGTGCTGAGAATAGAACTCAAACCGTCCGGATGGGGTGGTAAACAGCCGCTCCCATTGCTCAAACTCATATGGTGGATCATACCAGACCCCTCTGGCTCTCAGTTCATCCCAGAACTCCTCGAAGGTTCCTCGCACCATTAGGCCCCGTCCGCTTTCGAAAACGCCTCTTAGCCTAAACTGCATCAACTCCGTGAAGCCCGCCCAGGGGAAGGATGCGGCCATCGTACTGCCTAGCCTGCGAGCAATCTCAAGGAGGACATCGCCCGTGTTCACCGTCTCGTGAAGAGGGCCCACGACTGGTTGCACCAACCCCAGCACGGGATACCCCAGGCTGGGCTCGATGGGAGAATAAAGCCACTTCTCCAGATAAGTGCAATCGGGCAGGATCAGGTCCGCCTGCTGTGTGCTCTCGTCCAGGAAGGGGGAGAAGCTGACGATGAACGGGATCCTGTCGAAGGATTCCCTGAAGGCTCTGACGCTGGGACCAGTATAGAGGGGATTCGCTTGGTACAAGAAGAGGATGCCCACCTCGTAGGGATCGCCATTCATAGCGGCCTCAGGGAAAGCCTGATAGGCGCTGTCCGCGAGCGGCCATTCGCTGGTGTCGGCCCGGTCGAGCCGGGTCATAGCCACACCCGCGGTGGCGACGTCATCTTGAACCAGGTCTGGCCAGGGCGCGAACGGGACGTCGCGCTGTCTTATCATCCCCCCTGGCACGCCGATGCTCCCCACGAGGGCATTGAGGGACTGAATCGCCATTTGGCTGAACAGCCCATTGGTGTGTTCGCTCGCGTCTCCCGCGGCCACGGCCGGCTTGCTCGCGACGAAGTCTCGTGCCAGTTGACGGATGGTGCTGGCGGAGACTCCGGTTATGCGAGCCACCTCATCGACCGGATAGTCGCGCAACACCAGGGTGCGAAAACCAAGGTGCTCCTCTCCGGCTTCGTCCGTCCAGTCCTCAAAGCCAAGCGTGTGATCTTCGACGAATCCCTTGTCATACAGTTCGTGGTCCACAATCACATGAGCGATCCCCAGGGCCAAAGCTCCTTCAGTGCCCGGCACGATGGGGATCCACTCGTCGGCCTTGGCCGCCGCGACGGACAAGCGCGGCTCAATCTGGACTATCCGGGATCTGGTACCAGGCCGTCCCCGGCGCATATGACTGTAGGCCCAGAGTTGTCTGACCGTCGGTTGCCAGGCTTCCAGAAACGACCCGCCAAAGCAGAGAAGGTAGTTCACGTTCTCCCAGTCATAGCCGGCGTGGTCCTTCCAGCCTAGCGTCGAATAGTGAGCCAGCGGAGTGCCGTCGGCCCTAACGTGATCGGTTGCCACGTTGTTGGGCGTGCCAAAAGCCTGACAGAATCTGGCGATGAGGTCGCTCATGGGGCCTCGCCTGCCGTCATGCATGAAGACGGCGGTGTGAGGCTTGCCTGTGTCCCGGATTTCTGCTAGCTTGTCTACGACGAGATCAACCGCTTCATTCCACGATATGCTTTCCCAGCTGTCCCCCGCTCTTCTCAGAGGTCCCCTGATGCGATCCGGATTGTAGAGGATCTGCGGTCCGGCCACCCCCTTAGGGCAAAGGGCACCCTGATTGATGGGATGAAGCGGATTGCCTTCGATCTTCACGGCTCGTCCGTCAAGGACTCTGACCGAGATGCCGCAGTTGCCGGGACATAGCTGGCAGACACTTCGCACCCACCTTTCATTCTGTGGGGGCGGCAATTGCTGTGCCACGGCACCAGGCAGTGCATTCGAGACCAGGTCTCTCGCACTACAGCGGGCCAGAGCCCCGACTGCGGTAAGTGCCCCCAGGGTCTTCAGGAAGGCGCGTCTGCTGACTTTCTTCATAGGTGGTTCTCCGTCCCGGTTTACATACTTCC
Organism: uncultured Anaerolineales bacterium; assembly: GCA_964347945.1. Taxonomy (GTDB): domain Bacteria; phylum Chloroflexota; class Anaerolineae; order UBA7937; family B3-Chlor; genus CAYGAW01. The sequence continues at coordinate 51,284 of CAYGAW010000186.1, read as the reverse complement.
GTGTGATCATACCCCTGTTGGGGCGCAGCTCAGGATTGAGCGCACCTTGCGCCCCAACAAAGAGAGATTGCTCTCCCAGGCTCCTTCTGCATGCTGCACCGGCGAAAGACTACGCCAACGGCTTTTCTTGTCGCTGTTGCTGCCGCGCTACAGGCAGGGCTGCGTGCCCTCCCTTGACCATGTGGTACGCAAGCTGTTCGCAGTCGAAGGGGAGGAACTGTGAGCACCGCCTCCAGAAGTGTGCATGCAGGTTTGCGCGCCGAGACCTCCCGATCTCGGCGCGCTGGTAGGCGTCACTTGGCTCTATTGGTGACGGCCGCTGAAGCGGAACTACCTCTGAGCCCAACGAAAGGATCTAGTAGAGATCCGCCCCGGGCACGTCCTCCCCAGTGAGTTGCCGGTAGGAAGTCTGCAGCAACATAACCGCACGAGCTGTGTTGTGAATGCCCTCACTGCCCTCGTGAGCCACGAACATATAGTTGTAGATGGCCGCCTTCTGCTCCTGCGTGGTCACCTCTTCCCAATACGGGTGGTGGCCTAACCACACAGGGCCGTCATCCTGGATCGCCTGAAGGAGTAGATCCAGCAGGCCTTGTACCTCGTCTCGGATGCCCTCGACGGTGCCATCTCCGTCGTAGTCGCCATCGGCTTCGCGGTTGAAGCTCTCGATCTCACCATGGCACTCGGAGCACGCACTCACCAACTCCACGCCGTCCGCGCTGGTCATGGTGAACGTATGCTCGCCGATCTCGTTGTGACCCGGCAGAGGAGTGTCGTCCTCACTGTCGTCAGGGGTGCCCGCATCGTCCATTCCCGGCGTCTCCGCCATGTGGCACTCCACGCAAACGAGCCCGACGGCTTGGTGAGGCGAGTTCTCGATCTCGTCTCCGTAGGTGTAGCCACCCACGCCAGCGATCATCTCCGCCGCGGTGCTGTGGTGCGGCCAGCTGGGGTCGTCTTCCTCGACCTCTTCGGCAGTTCTGCGACCGTTGTGGCACGTCATGCAGGTGGCCGACGCACCGGCGTCCGTAACGTCTGTACCATCGGGTAGTGTGACAGTGTCGTAGATCCGCAACTGGGCCTCGTTCTCCGCGCTGTGAGGATCGTGACATACTGCGCAGGCAACGGTCTGAAAGCCCATGCGGAATTCCTCCATCCCATTTGCGATGTCAACGAAGGCCTCACCAGAGTGGCACGGCTGGCACCCCTCGCGACCTTCGCCGATGGGATAGGTGAAAGCACGAGCCTCTTCCTCGGAATGGCCCGAGAGTTCCCATTGCATGTTCTTGACGTGGTGGGTTGGCGCATCGTGGCAGTACCCACAGGTTTCCGCGGAAAGGCTCGTGGCGATGCCCGCCGGGTCGCCCATGTGGGCGCTGCCCGGGCCATGGCAGTTCTCGCACTGGATATTGCCGAGATTCGCCAACTCGGGATAGTCCGCCTGCAACGCGTCCCAATTCCCCTCCTGCAAAGTCTCAGGGAAAGTCCAGTCCGTCTGCGCCCACACGTCGTCGAAGGCCCCGTTCTCGCCTTCCCACGGGCCGACAGTGTGGCACCCCAGGCAACGTTCTCCATAGTGGTCGCTGACAATCCCGTCGATTCCATCGGCGAAGATGTGGGCGTGGCCAGTCTCCGCTTGCGCCTCAGCCTGGTCAGCGTGACACATGGCGCAGGTCTCCAGACCCACGTAGGTCGCAGCATTGACGGTGAGGGCCGCCTCGCTAGAAGCGCCGTTCCTATCTGTCGCCACGAGCTTGATGTCGTACTTGCCTTCCACGTCGGCGAAGAAGTACGCGGACTCGCCCTCGGTCAGTTCGGCCGAGGAGCCATCCGCTGGGGTGAACTCCCACTCAGTGGTCACCGTGTCGCCCTCGTCGGGGTCGTAAGCCACATCCTCGAGAAAGACATAAGTACCCACTCCAACGTTTGATAGACCGCTGGCCCTAATGGGTTCGCCTTCCTCGTCGACCACCCCCTCCATCTCGTTGTGGAGTTCTATCCGCACAACGGGTGGATTATTCTCTGGCGGCGCCTCGGTCGGTGCCTCCGTGGGGGCTGGTGCCTCAGTGGCGACACCCGTGGGTGCAGCGGTGGGCTCCGGCGCTGGGGCGCCGCACGCGCCAATGAGAAGGGCAAGCGCAACCAGCGCGCCACCCACAAGCGGCACTCTCCATCGCTTCGGGATACATTGACTCATATTCGTATCACCTCCTTAGGCATACGCGAATCCTCCTTTCTGAGAGCTTGGCGACAAGTCCTTCCTGCACTCAGCACCTCCCTCCCAGCTGGTCGAACTCGTTCCTTGCGCTCACCCGCAAAGAGACATCAGATTCTCAACGATGTTGACCGGCCCTACCTGGCCCCGAAGCATGGGCCTACAGTGTCAGTCACGTGACAGGCGTCCGCCACTCACGCCGTCAGGCGCGGCCGCAAGCCTCGCGGGTGTCCAACGGCGTTCCACTTCCCGGCTCCGAAACCAGTTTGCGTAGGCAGACCAGCCTCTACCATTATAGGCAACTGACTCCCCCGCGTCTATGGTCCATAGTGCCCCTTCGTCGTGGACAAAGGTACTATTCTCGGGTAGCACTCTTGGTCATCAGAGAATGGCGGGAGAGCCGCATTAGAGATCGCGCTGAGGAAGTTGTAGAATCGGGCAGGATTGTGGACTAGTGCGTTCGAACCACGTCAAGACAGGTCTATCGGTAGGCGGGTCGGAGGCCGCGCGGCACATTTGGATCCAACTAGTAGCACTCTAAGACCAGATTTTGACGTAGGAACCATGCTATTTCAGAGAGGCTGAGCCCGACGAGCATATGGACTCGCCAGAGCAAAGATGCGTCAATGACATGGGACCGTGCGGTGGAGGGCCAAGGGTGTACCTGGAGAGGGTCCTCGTCTCTACGCACATAGAAAGGATGCTGCTCCTGCTGCGGAATTGTCACTGATATCTCATCAGGCTGCGCCAAACGAGGGCCCACGCCCTTCTTCGGCTTTTTGTATGCCTGGTTGCCAGTTGACTAGTTCAGATCGAAGGCCTGCGTTGATGAAGGAGGTCATGTGTGACACGGAGACTCTCACCATGCGATCCAACGGTCCTCGAAATAACAACTCCTCCACGGTCAGACAAGGAGCGGGCGGGCCCTGGATATTGCTGAAGATGAGCCACCCTAGGACCACCAGGATGACGCCTCCCCCGACGACGTACTTCAGCCTTGCGCCAGCCATTGTGCCCGTCACCCGGGCCCTAGCAACGGACTCGATTCATCGTCGCATCATCCGTGTTCTGGGTGTATTGACTGAATAAAGTGACAAGGATGCTGCTTGTCAAGAAGTGCCCGAGCTGGTCAGCCCTCGCTTGTCCCAGGGGGAGGCAGTCCTGCGCTGAAGTCAGATGGTCCCTGCGGTACCACAAGAGAATCCACAGCACGGCGACATATCTGGGGCACAGGGCGCAGCTCAGAATGAATCTGGCCACAAGATCAGGGGCCTGAGAGCATCATTCCCCTGCCTGGGACGCGGCGCAGGATGCGTCCACAGGAAAAGGGCCTCAGAGTGCTTATTTCACTCTGAGGCCCTCTCGGGATCGCGCTCAGTTGTGTTGCGCCTAGTAACGGCCGTAGCTCTCGCGCGGAGCCGATTCGGTCACTACCAGATCGACGGCCCTGGGCCCGCGCTGGTCAGACTCGATGGAGAACTCCACCTTGTCGCCCTCGTTGAGGGAACGGGGCCCGCCAGCGCGGATGCCCGAGAAGTGGACGAAAACGTCCTTCCCCTCCTCGCGGGCGATGAAGCCGTAGCCCTTGCGCTCACTGAACCACTTGACGGTCCCTGTGACTCTTTCCTCTTCCATAGCTGTTCAACTCTCCTCTGTATGGATTGATTGAAGGTGCGGCTGTGCCGAAAGAAGCTCCCACTTCTATACGGATTCAGCACTCACACGACGCCGCGCAGTCCAGGGCAAGAAAACAGCTACGGACGAGCCTCTTCCTCCTGCGACAGGCCCAGTCGATGTGTACCTTCGGCAATAAGTATATGACAATGTGTCTCGCTTGTCAAGTGTAGCAAAGAACGCTGTGCTCGGAGCAGAGTCGCGCAGGAGTGGACTCCTGTGCTACGAACGGGGAGATCAGCTGAAGCCAGTTCCGCAACATGCTTCAGACATCTCGTCTTGTCTAGTTTACGGAGATCTCCAAGCCACCGCGGTCTATCCACACTGTCGTGGAGACGAGGACATCGCAGGAGCCGAGTAAGACTGGATGCTTCTACAAGAGGGAAAGCGCTATGCGTCGGCGGCCTTGCGCCCGGGCTACGGCCGCTGCTTCGCTGCGGGGCTGGAGTGCATCTGGAGCTTGCCCTGTTCCTCAAACCAGCGGACGGTGTCGCGAACGGATTCGCTCAGAGAGCGGGGCGAGTACCCCAATTCGTCGCAGGCCTTCTCGCAGGTGGTGAAACAATCGCCGGCTAACACGTGCACCGAGTATTCCGTGAACAGGGGCTTACTCTTCGCCAGACGGTAGTAGAGCGGGGTGAACTTCGCGCCCACACGAGCGAGGGCGAAGGGCACCTTGAGTGAGGGGGCCTTGCCTCCGGTGGCGTCTTCTATCAAGGACAGTAGGTCGCGCACAGTGATCCGCTCGCCCGAAAGGATGTAGGCCTCTCCTGTGCGTCCTCGCTCGGCAGCGAGGATCAAGCCCTGCGCCACATCGCGCACATCGACGAAATCATAGGCCCCGTCGATGTAGGCTGGCAGCTTCCCCTCGGCAACCAGGATCATCAGTTGCCCCATCTCTGAGGGCGTGTAATCATGCGGCCCTATCACACCGGTGGGGCACACGACTACCGCATCCAGACCAGCCTCCACCCCTTTGAGCACCTCCAGAGTGGCCAGGGACTTCGAGCGGGCATAGTCGCCAATCGTCCTTTCGGGGTCGAAGGGAAGACTTTCGTCGATGATGGTGCCCGGGGGCGGTTCGATGATGGCATGTATGGAGCTGGTGTAGACCAGCCGCCGCACGCAAGTGTCCAGACACGCCTGCACCGCGTTCCGCGTTCCCTCCACGTTGACCTGGTGGAGCAGTTCCTTCTTTCCTCCACTGATAGCCACAATCCCGGCCAAGTGGTAGACCAAATCGCTCCCTTGGAAGGCCGCCCTGATGGAATCAATATCGCGGACATCGCCGTCGACGATCTCGACCTCAAGCCCGTCGAGGGGTGTCCTGTCCTCCCAGGAGGGCACAACCGCTCGCACGGTCTGACTCCTGCACAGCAATTCGCGGAGCAAGACGTTCCCGATGTGTCCTGTGCCACCCGTGACTACAATCATGCTCGGTCACTCCCAATATCATCTTGCGCCTACAGGCGGTGTGGCTGCCTCTGTCCAGGAACGGCCCATGGCACGACAAAAGGCCCGCCTCGATAGCCAAGACGAGCCTCACTCCACAAGCTACCACTCAAAGATGCTTCCCCCTGCTTCCTATGACTAGCGCATATGAAGAATCAAACACACTCACAACAGGTTGGCGCGTTGGGATGTCGCCGCGCCACCGACCAATCGTTCGGCGGCCGTGACGGGGCTTCCACATCCCCCGCAGCATGACTGGCCGAACGGTGTCTTCCGTGCTATCTATCCACCAACCGACACGATGTGTTTGTACCAGTGAGTACCCGCGGGGTAGGTATCAGTGCCGTCGTCCAGCTCCGTCTCGAAGGTGACCTCGGTGATGAGCTCGTGTTCACCCTGCGGCCAGTCGGTGACCAGCGCGTAGTAGAGGCGGCAGTGCTGGTCTTCGAAGCCACTCTCCAACATGGCGAATCTGTCGAGGCGGACGTCTTCGCCGTTCACAGTGAAGGCCAGAGTAATGTTCTGCCAGTTCTGCCTCAACAGTTCCTCGGTGGTTGTGCACCACCCGTACATCCAGATCACGTCGCGTGACTCGCCCAGCGTGACGGTATACGTATAAGTCTCACCCGCCTGGGAGGTAGCATCGTAGTCCTCTTCGGCCAACTCCGTCAACCACGGCACACCCTCCGCCAGCGCCAACTCCGACTCTAAGACGGAGCCTATGCGGGGCGACTCCTCCTCCTCGACTTCCTCGGGTGCCTCTTCCTGCTCTTCGGGCCCCTCGCGCTCCTCATCCAGCCCTACTCCTTCCTCCACTTCACCGGTGGAGCAGACGGTGACGTCGTCCCTATCCACACAGCCTGAGAAATCGCCATATGCGAGGCGCTCGAGAGCCGCGACGGCGGCGTCTCCGTCCTCGCCCAGGGCGATGACCACCACGCGGTCGACACTCCGGTCAACCACAAAGAGCGTACTCCCTTCAATGGGGACGGTGCCCAGTCCCTCGACCTCTATCTTGTCCTCGAGTTCCTCCTCCCCCTCCTCCGTCGTCGTGGCGGCTTCCTGCTCCTCTTCCGCGACCACGGTGATGGTTACCCCAGCATCGTCCAGGTAATCCTCGACCAACTCCAGGTTTTCGAAGGTCCCGACCAACAGGGCATCGTTATCGGGATCGGCGGAGTCGCGCAGGTTTAGAGTGAGATCGGCCTGGGAGAGAACCTCCCCCAGCACCTCCACCCCGGAGATGAGACGAGGATCGACATACTCCCCTGACACCTGCACCAGATCCACCGGCCGCTGGAAGAGGTAGGGGAAGTCCCTCAGTTCCCACACCCGCTCGGCAGCGACCAGCCAGTCAGCTATGTTGCTCAGGAACTGATCGTTGTCTTCAACACCGTGACAAGGTGCGGTCAGCGCCGTGAGGTCGCCCAAGGCCAGTACCTTCTCGTCAGCAGCCAGGGCGGCGGCGGTCAGGCCTGTCTCGCCCGTACGCAGCGGGGACAGGGTGTTCTCGTCGCCGCTGATCAGAGATAGGCCGTTGGTGCGCAGCGAGTGGGCGGCGAAGAAGACCACTGTGTCCAGGCCGTCGGTAAGGGGATGGTCATCGCTGAAGGTGGTCAGTTTGACGTTGCGATAGTTGCCCTGGTTGTCCACCAGGTTGTAGAGATAATCGTTGAAATAGACCACACTCAGCGGGTTGGCCAAGCTGTTGATGGCAGGGATTGCGCTCTCCGGGAAGAGGACGTCGCCCAGATCCAGGATGTCCTCCTCTTCCTCGAGAGGAACGGGGCGCGTGGGATCGGCCACCAGGAGCACCCGCCCTCCATCCTCTACGAAATCCAGGATGGACTCAATCTCATACCCCGCGTAGCTGAAGGTGGGCGCGACTACTATGAGGGCGATGGCACCGCGCAACTGGGATTCCAGGGAGGAGGTGAACCCGTCGTAGGTCTCGGCGGCCGCACCGCGAGCGGCCAAGCGATCGCGTAGCGGGGTGAGGTCGTCAACCTCCAGGTTGTTGTCGTGCGCAAGGTCGATGACCACCCGGCCAATCCGCTCCCCCACCTCTTCCGAGACGGGCTGATACTCAGGCAGCGGGACCTCTAACTGGGTCTCGTCGATCTGAGGGATGAGCGGTGGAGTGTACCATCCTCGATGGAACCACGCCCACCGCCCGACGATGGGCAGAATCAAGAGGAGGCCAACTATCAGGATTTTGGTCCAGGTTCTCATGGCGCGCCTCCCAGCTGGATATCGTACAGCAGATAGGCCCCTGGTGGCAGGATTCGCTTCCCGGTCAGCGGATCGGCTGCGCCCACCCAGGGTTCGAGCTCCGACTCTTCCTCAGGTAGCTCGTCGATGACGCGCTGCTGGAGGTCTATCACCTGGTAATGGGCGATCCCCGCCTGTTGAGCGGCGGTACGAATGGCCTCGCTCTCGCTGCCCAGGCCATCGATGAGACCCAGGCGCGCCGCCTCGCGCCCCTGATAGGCCAGCCCTTGGGACAGCTCGACCCGAGACACGTTCATGCGCTCGCCTCGTTGGCTGAAGACGGTCTCTAGGAACTCCAGCCTAATCCCCTCGATCCAGCGCAGGAACTCATCGCGGTTGCTGGCTGTGAGCTTGAAGGGGCCGCTGCTCAGGATGACCTCGTTGACGCCCACGTCGGGTGGGATGAAGCCCCACACACCGACGTTGCCGACCGTCGACGAGGGTTTCGCATATATGGGGTCGGTGGCCATGGCCGTGTAGAACGCACCGCTGGCCGCCACGCCGTCGATGGAACCGACGACCGGCACCTCCCGCCGCAGCGTCTGCAATTCGAAATAGAGCATCTGGGTCGCCGCGACCTCGCCGCCGGGAGAGTCGATCTTCAGCACCACAGCTTTGATGCTGGGGTCCGCGCGCGCCTCTTCGATCTGAGCCAGGACGAGGTCTGCGCTCTCGGCATAGATGTCCGTGTTGAGCCGAATGATGCCCACCGCAGGCTGAGGCACCAGGATCTGGGCCAGCCACAGGCCGACCAGCAACGGAGCCAGGCCAAAGAGCAGAATGGCGCCCACGGTTCGAAAGCTCGAATCAGAATCCATGGTGCTGTCCCTTAGCCCGGCCATCCCCCTTCGCAACCTGCTGCTCGAGCTCGCTTCTGCTTTCGGCTGGTCCCTCTGTTGGGGTGGAGACCTATCAGTCACGATCTATTCTCCTTCATAGCAAGTCTATTCTCTCCAGATGTGTAAGAGTGTGCGCAGATGCGCCAGACGTAGAACCAGTTCGAGCTGTCCGGTCTCTCCCCGAAGGCAAAGTTCGAACCTCGCCGCTCTCAACTCGCAAGGAGCGACGGTCGTTACGTTCAGCGGCCGATGCTTATGCATGCATCATAGCACAGAGGGCAACGATGAGCCAGCCACCGCAAGACGCCCAGCCCGACGAGCCAAGAACGAACCTCCAGAGGTGCAGCTCTGGCCTTGGCCCCACGGGGCGCCCACGTCACCGTTCGCCTTCCAACCCCGGTTCTTCACAGGCTCGGTGCAAGAGCTGGGCCACGCTCAACTCCCGTGCCCAGCGCAACAGGTATGCACGGTCCATTCGGTGGAGTTGCATTCCTTGCGTGCTACTCCGGCAGATCCCCGTATGCTTGAGCCGCCAGTTCTTCACCCAGCACGAGCACCGCCAGGTGCATCCGCAGTTCATCTGCCGTCGCCGTCGGGTGACGCTCGCGCAGCCCGCTGAGGGCGAGGGCATAGCACGTCCGCGTGATCTGGCTGACAAGATAGAGCTTTCTCCAGGAAGGCATCTGGCGAAGCAGTCGAATCTGCACCGCCTCCGCGTCAAGGTGCGTGTCCGGTGACAACGTACCCATAGTGGCTCTCACTCAAGCTAGCATGATTGGCGGCGAGGCCGAGTCGCAGGGGAGCCGACCAACCTCAGGAGATCATACCATGGCCGCTTTGGGAGGACAAGGAAGGCCTAGAACGAGCGGCTACCCGGAGTCTACGGAATTGACAAATGCACTCGACTGGGTTATACTATTTGTAGATCGCGACAGAGGACAGATCTTGACCCTACAGGCATCGTTTCACACTCGTCGTGTCTGCGAGCACAGGGGCCGATGCGCTCCTGTGTTCTTTTTTCGGACTGACCAACCGGCCAAAACAGTCGACAGGAGGTGAGGCGTGAACTCAGGAATGATCGGCAAGATCCAGAAGGCCAAGCGGTATGCTGAGGAGCCAGAGAGAATCAGATTCGATGACTTCAAAGTGACCGTCGAAGGCGATCACAACGTGCACGCTGTATCCTACACGAAAGGTCAATGGAATTGCGATTGTGGCTTCTTCGCCCAGCGTGGTGTGTGCAGCCACACCATGGCTTTGGAGAGGGTTCTGGGGGTGATGCTACCGGTGGCTCAAGAGGTGGAATCGGCGACGTTGTAGCGCGGAGCCAACCCGACTTGACGGGAGGCGGGGTTCAATGCCCCGCCTCCTTTGTTGTGTTGGGCGGCTGCCAGCCTCCCCGTTGACGCTTGTGCTCACCTGCCAAGGTGCCCTGCGCCGCCGTAGGCTGACTTCATACGGATATTCGACAGACGGCCCGATTGCCCGCTTCGCGGTTGCTCGGCACTGTGTAGCGCCAGACCTAAAGTGCCGCACCACTTGGACTAAAACCTGCCACAGGCCAGTTTGGGGAAACACTCCCGACGCGTCTCTCCGTCGCAGGATTGGCTTTGCGCCCCGATATGCTACAGTGCCACTCAGAACGCGCCCGGCAACGCCAGACGCGTCCCCCAAGTCAGCACACTACCAATGCCAGGCTAAGGACCGAGATGATGCTCACCAGCGCCACGTCGGCGCGTGTCATACGTAGCGGTGGCCCCTGGGACGTCGTGGGGTCAAAGGCACGCGCCTCGGCCGCCGAGACGATGTCATCGCCACGGCGCAGCGACCCGGCGATGATTGCCACCAACAGCAACCTCAGCGTCCGCAATCTGCCACGGCGAAATCCACCGCGCAAGCGCACGGCCTGATAGGAGGTCTCCATCGTTTCGTACACAGTGGGCAGCACGTTGGTGGCCACCCCCAAGGCGAAACCGAGCCCCTTCAACCTCATTCTCTCGAAGAGTTGTGCCATCTGCGAAACGGAGACAGCGCCGGCGAAGACGCCCGCCGCCAAGGCGATGCTGAGCGCCCTTAGAGTCATCCACACACCGGCCCAGAACCCTTCCTGAGACAGACCGACGCCCCACAGAGCAATGTCCTTATCACCGATGACAAAGGGACTCAACACCAGGGTGACGAGGACGAAGAACCACAGCTGCCACGTGGCAAGGAGCTTGAGAGCCTGACTGTGGAATAGAGCGGTGAACAGGAGTATGGCTACCAGGACGAGAACAAGCTTCGCCTCACTAGCCAGGATGGCGATGATCAGGGCCGCGAGGAAGAAAACTAGATATCCGAAGGAGCTGAAGATGTCGCGCCGAATCTGTAGTGCCAGCCCTCTATCTTGCCAGACGGTCACGTACCAGCCTCCCCAGGTCCCAGGCCACGAATCCCGCCAGCGCCCCGGCGGCAATGCGGAGAAGCAGAAGTATGACGATGATCACGAGAGCGAAGCTCACATCGATCCGCAGCAGAGAGGCCCCCTGCTGCACCATGCGCACATAGACCTCGTACGCGCCCTCGCCCAAGAGGAGCCACATCATGATGAACTTGTGGAAGAAGTTCCAAGTTGCCGCCAGCCCCCCCGCCAGAATGAAGGCGCCCCGTGTGGGCTCTCGAGACAAAAGGAGCCCCAACTCCAGCAACAAGCTCTCGGCCAGGATGGCCACCAGTGGCCCCAGCTTGACCCCGCCGATGCTTATCATCTTCAAGATCGCCGCCACTATCCCCATCATCAGCACCGAGCCGCTCTTGGGAACGAACAGCCTGCCGATGAGGGCCACCACCACGCCGAGAGAGGCCATGATCAGCCCAACCAGAAAGGTGTCCGCTAACGGTGGAAAGATGACGTGCAGATAAGAACCGAGCGTCATCTCGAAAGCTCCCCAGATGGCGCCAAAGATGGCGATATAGACCAGTTCACGCACCGAGAACTTCATAGAGTGTCTCCCCCATACGTTCAGTCTCCACACCTGTCTCCCTTGAACGCATGAGCTCTGACACGCGCCCGTCCTCCAGAGACAGAATCCGGTGGGCATAGCGGCAGACCAGTTTGTAGTCATGGGTGATGAGCAAGATGGCCTGGCCGTGCCCGTTCAACTCTGACAGGAAATCCATCACCCGACCTAGGCTGCCCCAGTCCTGGCCCATGGTGGGCTCGTCCAGGACCAGAAGCGCGGGCTCAATAGAGAGAATGGACGAGAGAGCAATTCGCTGCTGTTGTCCCACACTGAGGGCATACGGATTGCGCTGCCGCAAATCAGCCAGACCGGCAACTTTCAGGATCGTATCCAACCGCTTCTGCGAAAGCATCTGGAAATTAGAGGGACCGAAGGCTATCTCCTCCTCAACCGTGTCGCAGAACAGCTGGTGAAGTGGATTCTGGAAGAGAAGTCCTACCCTTCGTCCCAGGGGCAGCCGATGGACGCTGTCACTCCACAGGACACGACCACCCGCTGGCTTCAACAAGCCCGTGACCAGGCGAGCTATTGTGGTCTTGCCTGCGCCATTATCTCCAACCAAGGCCACGAACTCACCTGGATAGACAGCGAAACTGAGGTCTCTGAGCACCATCGTGGAGTCGTATCCCGCCCGTACGTCCCGCAGCTCCACTAGTGGTCCGCCCTTCGGTAGGCGCTCGCCCACTCTTTCGGACCATCGTCCAGACCAGGACTCGTGCCTCCTCTCTCGCGGAAAACGAACGCCCAGGTGGGACAGGAACTCCTTCCGACGGAAAACACTCACGGGCGGTCCATCCAATACGATCCTCCCCTGGTTCATGACGACGATTCGGTCGGCCAGCCTCCCGCACTCGCTGAGTCGATGCTCGATGATCAGGATGGTCATACCGTACTCATCTCGCAGCCGACATAGGGTCTCCAGAACCGCTGTCGTCCCCTTCAGGTCCAGGTTCGACGTGGGCTCGTCGAGCACGAGAACTTGGGGCCTCATAGCCAGCACTGCGGCGATAGCCACACGCTGCTGCTCTCCTAGAGAGAGGGTTCCGGTTGCCCGGTCAGCAAGGTGCTCTATGCCTGTGGCTTCTAGCGCGAAGCGACAGCGTTGTGCCGCCTCCCCCACCGGCAGACCGAGATTGCGAGGTCCGAAGGCCACCTCCTCGGAAACCGTTGATCCGAAGAGTTGCGTGGCTGGATTCTGGAAGACGAGTCCCACGTGCGTCGCCAGCTCAGGCACCGTGTGCTCCGTGGTCCGAAGCCCATCCACCATTAGTCGGCCGCTCATAGTGGCCTCCGACGAATGAGGGATCAGACCATTGAGACAGCGAGCCAAGGTGCTCTTGCCGCAGCCCGACGGGCCCGTCAGAAGCACGAACTCGCCTGGCTCGATCCTTAGCGACAACTCGTCTATTGCGGGTTCCGCTGAGTTGTAGCGAACTGTCAGGCCTTCGATCTCGATCATTTCACTCTAGTCATCCTGCACGCTCGGCCGGCCGAGGGCGTTCCGGCAGTATTCCAACCACTCGATCGCTGCCTGTACTTGCCCAGCGCGAAAGCGCAGCACCAGTTCTTCGAACCCGTCGGTGGGTTGCTGCTCCCTCAGCTCAGCCAGTAGTGCTCGACAGGCCTCTGTCTGAATGCTAGTCACCCGCTCCACCATCTCTGGACCCAGGCTCTGGGCCAGGAAGAGCTTCCCCAGGAACTCTACGCGGATCAAGCGAATGCCCTGAACCGGGCTTTGCAGCCAGTCCAAGAAGGCTTGTCTTCCTGAGGGCGTGACCTGATACACCTTCTTGTCGGGACGAGTCTCCTGGGGCTCTATGCTGACCTCCACATAACCTTGGCTCTCCAAGTCCTTCAGCAGCTTGTAGGTCTGGCTGATGCCCAGATGCCACACCTTCTCCAGCGGTGAGGGAGAGGTGAAGGACTGGTGGAGTTCGTAACCATGCATCGGTTTCTGCGTTAGCAATCCCAGCAGCACCCACTGGGGCGACAATTCTTTGCTCATCTGTGAAACGTCTTATTCACGCTCGTAATATTCACATCATGAATGGTCAACCCCATTGTACCACTGACGTTGCGCGGATGTCAAGGTCATGCTGAGGCTTGACTCTTGGACACCGTTCTGATATACTAAGGTCTTAGAACTTCACATCTGTCCGGCAGCCTTGGGGGCATAGCTCAGTGGGAGAGCGCATCAATCGCACTGATGAGGTCGGGGGTTCGAATCCCCCTGCCTCCACTGGCACGCGATAATACTGGAAAGGCCGAGAACAGGAGTAGTAGGCCATCCCTTGCAGAGAGCTGGGCGTTAGACAGGGTGGGAGCCCGGCGCGGTACCTCGGGGAGTGCCACAAGGCTGAACTCGCCTGGGAGCCACAGCGATGAATGCAGGGATGCACTTGGAGTCCCTCGCAGAGTAGTCGTTGTCGGTCGGCAGCCGTTATCATGCCACAGAGTGGATAGACCACGTGGGGCTGTGGCGCAGCTGGGAGCGCGTCTCAATGGCATTGAGAAGGTCAGGGGTTCGAATCCCCTCAGCTCCATTGTTGGCATCCTGTTCTCCTAGCTAGGATGCTCTATCAAGCAGGGTGGTACCGCGGAGAAACCCTTCGCCCCTGAGGCGAGGGGTTTTGTTCATATTCTCAGCTATGGCAGCTGTGAGAGGAGGTGCAAGGTGAGCAGGCAATACGTGCCGCAAGACATTGAACCCCGATGGCAGGAATATTGGGAGCGTGAGAGGTTGTACTACGCCAGCGATGACGACAAGAGGGAGAAGTTCTACGCGCTGGTTATGTTCCCGTACCCCTCGGGTGACCTGCACATGGGTCACATGCGCAATTACACCATCGGCGACCTTATCGCCCGCTACAAGAAGATGCGTGCCTACAACGTGATGAACCCCATGGGCTGGGATGCCTTTGGCCTGCCGGCCGAGAACGCCGCTCTGCAGGCAGACATCCATCCCAAGCTCTGGACCGAGCAGAACATCGCTGATATGAAAAGGCAGCTCTACAAAATGGGTATCTGCTACGACTGGGCAAGAGAGGTCACCTCCTGCTTACCCGACTACTACCGCTGGACGCAGTGGATATTCCTCCACCTGTACGAGCGCGGCCTGGCCTACAAGAAAATGTCTCCCGCCAACTGGTGCCCGTCCTGCAAGACTGTGCTGGCCAACGAGCAGGTAGTCGATGGTGGTCGCTGCGAGCGCTGCGGTACTATCGTCACCAAGAAAGACCTGGAGCAGTGGTTCTTCAGGATCACCGACTACGCCGAGGAGCTACTGGAAGATCTTGCCTTGCTGGAACACTGGCCTGAACGGGTTCGGGTCATGCAGGAGAACTGGATCGGCAAGAGCCCGGGCGTGGAATTCTGTCTGGGCATTGAGGGTCATGATGAGGAGATTGGTGCCTTCACGACCCGTATAGACACCGTCTATGGTATGACCTTTGTGGTGCTGGCTCCGGAGCATCCGCTGGTCCGGAAGCTCACCACCTCTGAGCATAAGGCGGAGGTCGATGCCTATGTGGAGAAGGCGCGACAAGCATCTGAGATCGACCGTATGTCGGCGGACATCGAGAAAGAGGGTGTATTCATCGGAAGCTTCGCCATTAATCCCATGAATGGTGAGCGTATGCCCATATACGTGGCCGACTATGTGATGATGACCTACGGCACGGGGGCCATCATGGGTGTGCCCGCTCACGACATTCGTGACTTCGCCTTCGCCAAGCGGTACGGCCTGTCTATACCCGTGGTCATCGCTCCACCGGGCTGGGATGGGACAGACTTGGAGGAAGCCTACCTCGACGAGGGGACCATGGTCAACTCCGGATCGTTCGACGGACTGCCCTCCAGGGAAGGGATGGAGCGCATCGCCGACTACATGGAGGAGCACGGCATAGGCGAGCGAAAGGTCTACTATCGTCTGCGAGATTGGCTCATCTCCCGTCAGCGGTACTGGGGAGCCCCTATTCCCATCATCTACTGCCAGAAGTGCGGCATGGTGCCCGTCTCTGAGGAGGACTTGCCGGTTATCCTGCCCATGGACGTGGATTTCCGCCCCACGGGCACGGGCGAGTCGCCTCTGGCCACCGTTCCCGAGTTTGTGCATGCCACCTGCCCGCGCTGTGGCTCCGCCGGTCACCGGGAGACGGATACCATGGATACCTTCGTCTGCTCCTCGTGGTACTACTTCCGGTTCACCGACCCTCACAACGACAAGGCACCCTGGAGCAAGGAGAAAGCCGACGGGTGGTTGCCGGTGGATCAGTATACCGGGGGCGTGGAGCACGCCATCCTGCATCTGATGTATTCCCGGTTCTTCACCAAGGTCTTTCGGGACATGGGATTGACCAGTATTGACGAACCCTTCGCCCGTCTCTTCACCCAGGGGATGATCACCAAATTGAACCCCAAGACGGGGAAGGTCGAGAAGATGTCCAAATCGAAGGGTAACGTCGTGCCCATCGACGACATGGTGAACACCTACGGGGCGGATACGGCGCGCACGTTTATCCTCTTTGTGAGCCCGCCGGAGTTGGATGCTGAGTGGAGTGACCAGGGCATCGAAGGGTCATACCGCTTCTTGAAGCGGGTGTGGCGTTTGGTGATGGACGAGGCGCCCGCACGCAAGGCTCGCGAAGAGGCGGAGAGGCAAGTGCGCCGCAAGACCCACCAGACGATCAGGAAAGTGACCGACGACATCGAGCGCTTCCATTTCAATACCGCGGTCAGCGCCTGCATGGAACTGTGCAACGCCCTGGTCGCGCACAAGGAGGCGCACGGGGTGACCCCTGCGTTGGAGGAAGGAGTGAGGACGCTGTTGCTGCTGCTAGCGCCCATCGCCCCGCACGTTGCAGAAGAGTTGTGGACTGAAGTAGGGGACGGCAGCAGCATCCACCGTCAGTCCTGGCCCAAGTGGGATGAGGATCTGGCGGCCGAGGAGGTCTTCACCTTGATCATCCAGGTCAACGGCAAGGTACGGGACAAGGTGGAGGTTCCGGTGACCATCAGCGAGGAGGAAGCGAAAGAGCTGGCGCTGAGCCGCGAGCCTATCCAGCGACGGTTGGGGGGCAAGAGGGTCAAGAAGACCATATACGTGCCCGGTCGTTTGGTGAGTATCGTGGTCGAGTAGCACTGTACGAGCGGATCCACTCCTCTGAAGGGAGTACGTACGTGCTCAGCGGCCTCTTCCCTGGCGCGCCCAGAGTCCGGGATTGGCAATGTCGAGAACGTGGCAACGTTCCCCGGTCGCCTCTACGGCTCTTCCTTGTGTCCCGACAACCCTTGTGGTATAATGAGAACCAGCAAGGGAAGGAGGCTTCTTGATGATCAGAGTGAACGTTGATAGTGTAAAGGTTAGCATGCTATCCCAGCATCGCGTCGTGGTGCTGAAAGAGGACGATCAGGAACGGTATCTGCCCATCTGGATAGGACCCTTCGAGGCTGATGCCATAACCATCGGCCTGCAGAACGTGGAGATGACACGGCCTTTGACCCACGATCTCTTGAAGGCGGTCATCGATCACATGGATGCCTCCGTCTCCCACATCCAAGTGAACGACCTAAGGAACGACACCTTCTACGCTCAAATCGTGGTCGAACAGAACGGACGCAAAGTTGAGATAGATTCTCGTCCCAGTGACGCCATCGCCCTTGCAGTGCGGGTCGGCGTACCCATCTACGTTGCGCCCGATGTGATGGACAGGGCTGCAATCGTCCCCTCCAAAGAGGACGCCGACCTCCCCAGAGAGGAAGAGGAGAAGCTGTCCGTTTTCCGAGACTTCGTAGACACCCTGGATATGGACGATCTTGAGGAGGAATGACAGGGTGACGGCAGCCAGGTTACCTCCTCAGAACATAGAGGCTGAGCAATCGGTCCTGGGTAGCCTGCTGATTGACCCTGAAGCCATCCTCAAAGTCACCTCTTTTCTCCGCCCCGAAGACTTCTACCGCGAAACCCACGGCCTGATCTACAAAGCCATTGTCGAGCTTCACGAGCGTCGCTTCCCGGCAGATTTCGTCACCCTGTGTGATGAATTGGACCGGCGCGGGCAGCTGGAGCAGGTTGGTGGCCCCGGGTATTTGACTTCGCTGATCAACGCCGTGCCGACATCGGTTCACGTGCAGCACTACGGGCGCATCGTGGAGCGCACAGCCATGCTTCGCCGCCTCATCAGCGCTGCGGGCGAGATATCCAGCATGGCATACGAAAGAGCCGATGATGAGGACAGGATCCTGGACCAGGCAGAGCAACTCATCCTCGGGGTAGGGCAGCGGCGGGTGGAGCGGGAACTTGTGCCCCTGCGGGCACTTCTCGGCGACTACTACGACCGCATCGAATACCTCTACCAGCATCGGGGAGAGACGATCGGAGTACCATCGGGCTTCGTCGATCTTGACAGGCTCCTCGGGGGTTTCCAGCCCGCTGACCTGATTATCGTCGCCGGGCGTCCGGGCACTGGCAAGACCAGCCTCGCCCTGACCATAGCTGACTACGCTGCTCGCAGGCACGGACGATGTATTACCCTGTTCAGCCTGGAGATGCCAGCTCAACAGGTGCTCCAGCGCCTGGTATCTGGCGGCACTGGGGTCGAGTCCCAGCGCCTCAGGACAGGAGACATCAATGAGGAAGAGCTGGCCAGGATAGCCAGGGCCATGGGCGAACTCTCCGAGACCTCCATCTATATCGACGACACCCCTGCGATAGCCCCCATGGAACTGCGAGCCAAAGCCCGGCGTCTTCAGGCGGAGCATCCCATGGACCTGCTCATCGTGGACTATCTGCAATTGATGCAAGCCGGGGTGAGGATGGAGAACCGCGTGCAGGAGGTCTCCTACATCTCTCGGCAGCTCAAGTCCCTGGCCAGCGAGTTGCACGTGCCCGTGTTAGCCTGCTCGCAACTCTCGCGAGCAGTGGAATCTCGTGCCGACAAGCGACCCGTTCTCTCCGACCTCAGGGAAAGCGGCTCCATCGAACAGGACGCCGACGTGGTAATGTTCATCTACCGCGAGGAGATGTACGTAGAGGACTCCTTCAAGCCTAACATTGCCGATATCATGGTGGCCAAGCACCGCAACGGGCCGACGGGGCAAGTGAGCCTCCGGTTTATGAAAGAGCAAGCGAGATTCGCCAATCTCGAGCCTGTCCCCGAAGAGATGGTTGTGTAAAATGAAGAGTTTCGTCGGTTTCCCCGCTGGCAAGGTCCGGTTTACGTCTGTACCTGATCTCTTCTTCAGCGAACTGCTGCCCCAAATAGACAGCATGCCAGAACTGAAGGTGACCCTCCACGTCATCTGGCTCTTGTATCGCATGAAGGGGTACCCACGCTGCGTGAGTGGGGAAGAACTCCTTCACGACTCTGTGCTACTGCGCGGGGTGAAGACGCCAGGGCAGTCACCAGAGCAAGCGCTGGCCGAGGGACTGGAGCGCGCAGTGATCAGGGGGACGCTCCTCCACGTCGCAACCCGTGCCAATGATGGAGAGAAGCAGGATTGGTACTTCCTCAACACAGAACACGGGCGCCACGCGGTGGACAGGGTTCGCAGCGGAGAATTGCAGTTGGCGGAATCCACTATTCTCGAAGAACCCGCGGTGGAAGTGGAGCGGCCCAACATCTTCGTCCTCTACGAGCAGAATATCGGTACCCTGCAGCCTATGATCGCCGAGGAACTCCAGGAGGCAGAGGACACATACCCTGCTGCGTGGATCGATGAAGCGTTCAAGATCGCCGTGGAGCAGAACGTACGAAAGTGGAGCTACATCCGTGCCATCTTGGAGCGATGGGCCACCGAAGGCAAGGATGATGGAAAAGCTGGACGAGATTCTGAAGAAGACAGATACAGGTATATCAAAGGCAAGTACAAGGACTACGTCAAGTACTGAATCTGAGGAAGCCTGCCCTATTTGCGGCGGTGCCGGCTATCTACGACGCGACGTGCCGCCCGGCGATCCCGATTTTGGGCGTGCTATCCCCTGCCAGTGCAAGCTCGAGGACATAGCAGAAAAGCAGCTGGAGGACCTGCGGCAGGCCAGCAATCTGGGCTTTCTCTCAAGGATGACGTTCGACAACTTCCGTGTGGACGGGTTCGGCCTCGCTCCTCACGAGGCACAGACCCTCAAGCAGGCATACCGCAGGGCGCGGGAGTTCGCCGAGAATCCTCAAGGATGGCTGGTACTGCTAGGCGGGTACGGTGGCGGAAAAAGCCACCTGGCGGCGGCCATTGCCAACTACTGCCTTGAGCGGGGACACCCGACTCTCTTCGTCGTGGTGCCCGACCTCCTCGATCATCTGCGAGCCACCTACAGTCCTAGGAGCACGGTCAGCTACGACCAGCGGTTCGAGGCCATCCTCACCGCTCCCCTGCTTGTACTCGACGACCTCGGGACGCAGCAGACAACTCCCTGGGCTCAAGAGAAACTGTATCAACTTTTCAACTACCGGTACAACGCCAGGCTACCAACCGTGATCACCAGCAATCGTGTGTTGGAAGAGATAGATCCACGGTTGCAGTCACGCATGGCCGATCCCGAGTTGTGCCAGATATACAGGATCGTGACTCCCGACTTCCGCGGCAGCGGCTACTCGCGTAAGCTTACCAGCCTGCATCTCTATGCCGATAAGACCTTCGAGAACTTCAAGCCGCGGCCTGAGTTGCCGAGAGAGGAGCAACAGAATCTGAAGGAGGCACTGACCACGGCCAAGGAGTTCGCCAATGACCCTCAAGACTGGCTAGTGTTCATGGGGGAGCACGGTTGTGGTAAGACCCACTTGGCAGCTGCCATCGCCAACAACTGCATGAACAATGGACAGCCGGTTGTGTTCAAGGAAGTACCGGAGCTTCTCGACCACCTGCGAGCGACCTATAGGCCCGAGAGCCCCGTCACCTATGATCAACTCTTCGAAACTGTGCGCAGCGCTCCGCTACTGATCCTGGACGAACTGGGGACCGAGAGCGCGACCCCCTGGGCGCAGGAGAAGCTGCATCAAATCCTCAACTACCGGGGTGCACGGAGGCTGCCCACTGTCATCACCACGCGGAAGACTATCGAGGAGATCGACCCTTACGTAGCTTCACGAATGCTGGACGTCTCCCGGTGCACCGTCTGTGCCATTCTGGCGCCTGGCTACCACGGTTCTCAGCTGGCCAACAGGCGGCGCACCAAGAAGCGCAAGAAGAGCTGAACTGCTGCCATAGAAATCGGCTCAGCGGCCCGCAACTCACCGTTCGCCAAAGAAGATCCAACTGTCCACCGCTCTGCTTCGCTGTTCGCATCGCAGACAAGTGAACACTGGCGCCATTCCTTGCTCCCGCTGACCATCAACCTCCGTGGCCCCATTCACTCGCTCTTCACCTCTCACGCCTTGTTTGCCCCAGGCGGCGACCAGCCTGACCAGAGAACATATGCCAGGAGCCTCCGCTGGTAAATCTCCACCAAATCCACATAGTTCCTTCACGAGTTCTTCACACCCTCGCCCTATAGTTGGAGTACGCTGGCAGAACAGCCAGCTAGTCTGTACGCGGAAAGAGAGGTGAAAAGCTTTGAAGTCGTCAAAGAAATGGTGGATCGTCGGCGGAATGGCTGCCTCGTTTGCCGCGGTGGTCATCCTGGGCGGCCTCGTCGGTGGGGTTCTCTGGGGAGCGATCCCCGTCTCCGCTGAGGAGGGTGAGCCTACGTGGCCCTGTGGCGATCGCGGCTGGCTCGGCTTCGGCTGGGGTGGTCGCTCATGGACAATGTTCGACACGGTGGCCGAGGCTCTGGGTCTCACCCCCCAGGGGCTCTTCACCGAGCTACATGATGCCGGCAAGACAGTGACCGAAATCGCCGAGGAGAAGGGGATCGATATCGAAGTGGTGCAAGATGCCGTCGGTGCCGCTCGCGGCGAGGCCATGCGGGAAGCCATCGAGCAAGCCGTCGAGGATGGGAAGCTGACTCAAGAGCAGGCCGCCTGGCTCCTTGAGGGGCTTGACCAGGGATTCTTCCGCGGTGGGCGAGGCATGGGACGCGGCGGACATTTCGGCCTCGGCCGTGGTGGTTTCGGGCCCTGGGGCCGGTTCGGAGGGGGCACTCCCCAAGAACATTAAGAGTGCATCAATCTGCGGGCGCGCCGGCAATTCACGCACGGATCAGCCTTAGCGCCCAATAGGAACAGGAGGGACAGACCGCAATCTGTCCCTCCTTGTCATTGCACGCCCTTCAACCGTCTTTGGAGCACTCGCTCACGGTAGGGACTCGCGAAGCAGCGAGGGGAAGTTGTCAGCGTTGCTATGTCGTCCCACCTCGACGGACGTGTCGGGCAAGTCACCCTGAGTATGCAGAGCGCTGCATCATCATCCACATGGAACCCCCATAGCATCTTAACAACCTGATCATATCCCTCTGCTAGCATTAGGGCGGGTTGGTGAAAACCCAATCCAAATCTAGGCAGAAAGGAGGTGAATCAGGTGAGCAAGAAGAGGCTCTTGGTGCTGTCCAGCGGAGCGTTGACGGCGCTACTGCTGGTGGGCCTGGTGGGAGGTACACTTGTCTTCGCTCAGGAGATCGACCCCGAGACCGGTGAGCCCTGTGGCTTCGGGTGGGGCGGTGGCATGTGGACAGTCTTCGACGCCGCGGCCGACGCCCTCGGCGTGACTCCTCAAGGGCTCTTCACCGACCTGCATGATGCCGGCAAGAGTCTGACCCAGGTCGCCGAGGAGCAGGGCATCGACACGGAAGTGCTGCAAGATGCCATGCATGCCGCCCGGGCCGAAGCCATGCAACAGCGGATCCAGCAGGCCGTCGAGGACGGCAACCTCAGCCAGGAGCAGGCCGGCTGGCTCCTTGAGGGGCTCGAGCAGGGGTTCTTCCCCGGCGGGCAAGGCTTCGGTATGGGCCGCGGATTCGGCAGAGCTCCCTTCCCAACCGAGTGACCGCGTAGCACGCGCTGACCGCGTGGAAGGAGGAGAGCCATGAACCGTGAGTTGGGAGGAGTGCTTGAGCGCTCCTCCCCACACCATTTGCGCAGGCTGCCCGCGCATGCACGACCGCGATGGAAGGCTGGCATATTGGGCGGCGGTCGTGTCGTATGGGCCGGCAACTACCGTGTGCCAGCGGACGGAGACATAATCGTACCCATCAGTGGCCAAAGCGTGGCCAACTCGCAAGGGCTAACTGTGTACCTGGGGAGCGAAACCGTCGTCGGCGACACGGTGGAGCTCAAGATCATCAGAGAGGGCGAGCAACGGGATCAGGGGCTCAGATCTTCAACCTTCTCTGTCGTCATCTCGAAGCGAACGTTGACGGCGGCCAACTCGGCCAGCAGCCTGTAGAACAGCGGACCGGTGATGAGCTGCTCTGGAGTCAGCATCCCTTTGGCCTCGTGCCCGCCGCGCGCGATCATGCGAGCGACAATGGCCGCAGTGAACGCCGTAGTGCGGGCCATCGATGTGAAGCCGAGTACGTCGTCGTAGCGATCCACCATCTCGATCCTGTACCGGCGCAGACCCCCGTTCTTCTCGCCTGTTGCCTCCACGCGGAAGAGGGTGATGTCTCGCTCGCCTTCCTCCAGCTTGACGCGGGGGTACAGCAACGCATCGACCAGCCTCTTGGGTGCAACCTGAACGCCGTCCACCTCGACAGGCTCTTCGCTGAGTAGCCCCATCTCTTTGAGCACCGTCACTTTGGCGGCGTACCCGGGCCAGCGACAAGTCTTCTGCGTGCCGAGCTTCAGGCCCTTCAAAGAGTCCAGGTCGAGCAACCAAGGCATGAAGCCCTCATGCCAAGCCTCGCACTCACCTACGCCGGGGAAGAACACCGTTTCCACGCCAGAGTAGCGAGGCACGGGCTTGAGTTCACCGCTTTCAACGACATGTGCGTCGCTCTCCCTCAACGGCAGCTGACGTCCGCCAAAGACGATTTTGTAGCCCAGGGGCGGGGCAGGGTTCTCCGGAATGCCACCACACTTGATGTGCAGTTCGTCCACCCGGTCCAGCTTCTCCGCCAGATAGCGAGCCATGATCTCGGTCAGGCCTGGCTCCACACCACAACCCAGGATGACCAGCCCGCCTGCAGCCTCCACCTGTCGCTTCAAACCCACACGTTCTGTTTGAGCGGGGTGACCCAGGTCCACCAGGGGCGTGTTGGCAGCCACGGCCGCCTGGATACCCAAAGGAATGGCCACCCTAGGCAGAGCACTGACGATGGCGTCGAAATCTGCCATCAGCCGGGTGGCCGCCAATTGATCGTTCAAGTCAAGTGCTACGGTGGTCAGTTTCTCACCCCCGTCCATGCTCCGGAGCTTCGCCTGCGCAGCATCCAACTGCCGCTGATCAATATCACACAGAGTCACCCCTGGTACGTCAGGGTCCGACATGGCGTTGAACGCCGCCGCTGGCCCCATGAGCCCACTACCCAAGACCAAGATTCTCATTGAGATACCCCTCCTCGTTCCCATGCCATCAGGGCACGGTAGGACAGCGCTTGTCGAGCAAGAAATAAACCCAGCGAAACTCCCATTCCACTCCTAGTGCCTCAATTGCGTTACCCACCGGCAGGTGTGCCACTGGAATTCGAGCTTCGCGGTCGTTTTGGAGGAGAATGTTTCAGAAGTCATAACAACTCGGGGTGTCTGCAACACCAAGGCCTCAAGAGCATTGTAGCATCGTCTGGCAACCCTGGGCAACGGTCTTGCAGTGTGTCAATCTGCGCCCCAGGACCGTGACGGGCACCGCTGGCACAGGTCTGGATACCCGACTGGTTTCTCCTAGCACCAGTAATCGCATGCCAATCTCCGAGGGCGCTGACGGTCTAGATCATCAGCTTGAGCACCCGCTACGAACAAGAAGCCAAACCGCAGTCTGGCCCCTTGTGGTTCTCTACCTTCTTAGGTCATCCTAGACATGGCTCCGCACATTTGGTGTTGTGGAACAGGCCACGGGAGGAAGATTGACTCACCTCCCATCTTCATAGTCCCTTAACAGTTCCTTCATAGTCTCATGGTACGCTTCCTATTGGAAAAGGATTGATTCTCCCCACGGGCAGGGAATAGGAGGGTGATGGATGAGTAGTCTGAGCTCTTTGTTCAGAGACAGGCGTGTGGTTATCGTTACCGTTCTTACCGTCGTCGCGCTTGTGGCCATAGGGGGCGGCTGGTACTACTATGGACAGTACGCGCAGGCGGAGACGGTCGACGGAGAGGAGACGATCCAGACGGCCACGGTGCGCCGGGGCAACCTGATTGTGGTCGCCGGCGGCACCGGCACTCTGATCCCCAGTACTGAGGTGGATCTGAGCTTCAGCAGCGGCGGTCGTCTGGCCGAAGTGCTGGTCGAAGTGGGAGATCAGATACAAGCAGGTGATGTGCTTGCCCGCCTAAATGACGCTGATGCCCAATCCCAGGTGACCGAGGCCGAGATCAACCTACGGCTGGCCGAGCTTCAGCTGGCTGAACTGACCGGGACGCCGGATGCGGCGGAGTTGGCGGCGGCCCAGTTTCAATTGACCAGTGCGCAAGAGGCACTGGAAGACCTTCTCAACGGTCCTTCGGCAGAGGAGATCATCATCGCCCAAGCCGACCTGGCTACGGCTGAGAAAGAACTACAGCAGGCCCAGGCAGCCTACGACAAGGTCTCCTGGCGGCCCGATGCCGCCTCATCCTCTCAGGCCATGGATCTATGGTCGGCCACTGCGGCCTATGACAAGGCCAAGGCCAACCACGACATGGCGATGGCTAGTGCCACTGAGGAGCAGATCGCTGCCGCACAGGCCAGCGTCGCTCAGGCTCAGTCAAACCTCAATTCCCTGCTGAATGGAGCGACGGCCGAGGACTTGGAAACAGCCCAATTGAACGTGGAGCAGGCGCGTAACAACCTGACCTCCGCCCAGAAGCAGCTGGAGGAGATGGTCCTCACCGCGCCTTTCTCGGGCACCGTTACCGTAGTGGCTGCTTCAACAGGGGAGATGGTGGGCACTGGCGCCATGGTCACTCTAGCTGACCTCTCTCAGCCACTGGTGGAGCTCTACCTGGACGAGACCGACCTGGATTTGATCGCCGTCGGCTATGAGGTGGAGGTGATCTTCGACGCCCTGCCCGATGAGGTATTCGCTGGCCACGTAGTGCGCGTAGATCCCGTTCTGGTGGAGATGGAGGGAGCGCCGACGATACAGGCTCTGGCCACGCTGGAACGGGAGGTCGGAGAGGGCCCACCGGGCATAGGGCCCGGCGGCTTCGGCAATCTCAGTCCAGAGGAGCGGGCTACCGTCATGGCCGAGCGGGGTGAAATGGGCATGGGCTTTGGCAGAGCCTTCACGGACCACGTCATCGAACTTCTCGAGATGCGGGCAGCTGAATCGTGATCGATCGGTGGCCAGACAATGGTTGATTGCGGGATAGACAATCGGGCGAAACGAGATTCGTGCCAGTTGATCAGCTCGCGGCTGCGCGGTTCCAGTGCACCATAGTGTAGAGGATGCAATTGATGATGAAGAGGACCTTGCTGCTTGCCCTGCTCATAGTACTGTTGTGCGGCTGTGGAGAGGCTGGGGTGCCAGAGGCAGCGGACACGCACGCCCCCACGCCTCCACCGGCAGTCTTGGAAGAGACGGCCACAGCTACCCCGACCCCTGAGTCAACGGCCATTCCTACGTCGCCGACGAGAACACCGGCACCCGAGGCTGTGGAGCCTACGGACACTCCGGCGCCAAGCAGCACAGCGGAGGTTGCCGCAACGCAGATGCCCGCTGAATCAACACCGACACCTGAGCAATCACCGACAAATGAACTGGAAGGTCGTTTCGTATTCCAGGTGGCCAGCGGCGGCGACATCTACACGGTGAACGCCGACGGCAGCGGCCTCACGCGCCTGACAAGTGGGATGGACCCCAGTTGGTCCCCGGATGGGGCCCAGATAACCTTCGTACGCTGGACAACTCCATGGGGCGTCTATGTCATCAGTGCCGACGGCACCGGCGAGAGGTTATTGTTCAGTTCCAATGTGGCCCGAGCACCCGTCTGGTCTCCCAATGGGACCCAGATAGCCTTCTACTTCGAGACAGAGGGCTTGACGGCGCCCAAGAAGATGTGCATGGGGGACGATTGTAGAACGATTCCCCCCCAGCCTCAGAGCGAGTCGCATATGGGAGTTGTGGACGTGGCTGATGGGTACCTTCACCAACCTTACAATGACCGCTTTTCCTACTCCCCCACCTGGTCTGCCGACGGAGAATGGCTAGTCTATGATGGAGGTGATAGCGGCGCAATTCCGTCCGAGCTCCACGGGTTGTGTTTGACCACGGTAGAAGGCCCCAACAACACCGTGTTGACCAACAATGTGCATGACCACTTCCCGGTGTGGTCTCCGGACGGTACTCGCATCGCCTTCATGCACTGGCAGCACGACCATTGGGAGATCTACATCATGAACGCCGATGGCAGCGATCGTCACCCATTGACCAGCAGTTCGGCCTACGTGAAACCACGGCCAAACAACGTGTCGCCGGCGTGGAGCCTCGACGGTGAGCAAATCGTCTTCCTGTCGGACCGAGGGGGCGAATGGGAGTTCTACGTCATGGACGCCGACGGCAGCAGCCAGGCGGAGATACTCGACAATGTTACGGAATCCCTGGAGATCCAATACAGTGGCGTCAACGAAAGGGTGATCTCGTGGCGACCGTGATAAACGCCCTTGCTCGCCCAAGCGGTATCTCGGACGGGCCACGGAAGCGTTGACATACGCTCCACCGTACAGTATGATTACTCTGATCCGGATCCGGGATGCGAGCGGTTCACGGGAGACAGTCCATGAGGAAGGTACTGGTAGTAGATGACGATCCCGGCATCGTGAAGGTCGTGCGGGCCTATCTGGAGCGAGACGGCTTTCAGGTCGTGGTGGCCTACGACGGAAAGAAGGCCATGCAGATCGCGCGCCACGAGAAGCCCGACTTGGTGGTTCTTGATCTGATGCTACCCGAGATGGACGGATGGGACGTGTGCCGGGCGTTGCACAAAGAATCCGACGTGCCCATCGTCATGTTGACGGCACGCGTGGAGGAAAGCGACAAGCTGGTCGGATTGGAACTCGGCGCCGACGACTATGTGACCAAGCCCTTTTCGCCCCGCGAGTTGGTAGCACGAGTGCGAGCCGTACTGCGTCGAGTCCAGGGTTTGCCTCCTGAGCCCGAAAGGATCTCTCGGGGCGACATCACGGTG
Source organism: uncultured Anaerolineales bacterium (assembly GCA_964347945.1). Lineage (GTDB taxonomy): Bacteria > Chloroflexota > Anaerolineae > UBA7937 > B3-Chlor > CAYGAW01. Next base: position 23,641 of record CAYGAW010000186.1, on the reverse strand, counting down.
GATATCTCTCGACATGCGGTAACAGTTGGAGACAAACCCATCGAACTAACGCCGACGGAGTTCGATCTGCTGGCGACGCTCATGGGAGATCCAGGGAGGGCCTTCACGCGCTCTCAGCTTCTGGAGCAGACCCAGGGATACGCCTACGATGGCTACGAGAGAACCATAGATGTCCACATCAAGAATCTGCGCAAGAAGATCGAAGCTGACCCCGGGAATCCACAACGCATCAAGACTGTGTATGGAGTAGGCTACAAGTTCGATGAGTAGTCTGGTAAGGAGTCTTTGGTTCAAACTGACAGCCGCTCTCGTCCTCGTCACGTTGATAGCGGTCGGCTTGTCAATTCTCATACCCAGCCTGGTGACGGCGAACAGCTTTCGCAGGCTCGTCCAGACCAACCGAGCGGCCGAGAGGGACGACCTAGCCGTGGCTCTGACCACCTATTATGCTAGCGAAGGCAGCTGGGAGGACTTGGACCTACGATTCTTCTGGCTGCGCGGCCCCATGGGCCACGGGATGGGTCCAGTTCCCGGTCGACCGTGGTCCTTCCAGTTAGCCGACCAAAATGGGGTCGTCATAGCCGGATCACCTGCAGGCGAGATTGGACGCCAACTCTCGCCAGACGAACTGGCCACGGCCACGCCCATCGAGGTCGAAGGGGATAGCGTCGGCTTCCTGCTGCGCAACCCTCAGCTGCGGAGCTTCAGCGAACCCGAAGAAGCGTTTCTGAGGCAAGTGAGCTTGATCATCGTCCCGGTTGCTATCCTTGCTTGTGCCGTAGCCATCGCCCTCGGGCTCTTCGTCACCTGGCAGTTGACGGGCCCACTGCGCAAACTAACCGCCGCTGCGCAGGCTATCGCGGGTGGCGACCTGAGTCAACGAGTGGACATCAGGTCTGGGGACGAACTTGGCCAGCTGGGCCACGCATTCGACGACATGGCGGAGAGCCTAGATCGAGCTGAGAAGCTGCGCCAGAAGATGGTCGCCGACATAGCTCATGAACTGCGCACCCCGTTGTCCGTGATGCGCGGCAACCTGGAAGGCATCCTAGATGGAGTATTCGAGCCGTCAAACGAGAACATCGCCTCCATCCACAAGGAAACCGTGCTTCTGTCTCGGTTGGTGGATGACTTGCAGGAATTGGCGTTAGCCGAAGCCGGTCAGCTGAGAATCGAACCGGAGTCCACAGATCTGGGAGCGCTGATCGAGCGCACAGTGAGGAGTGTGAGTCCGCAAGCCGAGAGGGACAACCTGCCCATCGTCAAGGACCTGCCCGATGATCTGCCCTTGGTCAGCGTGGACCCTCAGCGTATCGGCCAGGTTTTGTTCAACTTGCTGGACAACGCCCTACGACACAGCCCAGAGGGCTGCACCGTCACTGTGAAGGCCAGGGAACAGGAAGGGACTGTGCAGGTCGATGTCACCGATCAGGGCCCAGGGTTGAGCGACGAGGAACTGTCGTTAGTCTTCGAGCGCTTCTACCGAGGGGACAAAGCACGTGCGCGAGCGACGGGGGGCGCTGGCTTGGGCCTCACCATCGTCAAGCAACTCGTGGAAGCGCACGCGGGGAGGGTCTGGGCCGAGAGCGAGGCTGGCAGGGGAGCTACCTTCTCCCTCACGCTGCCGCTTTGATTCGTCGACCGGTTATTAGCTCGCACGCTGAAGCTCAAGCAGTCCCAGGTGCTCCCAGATTCGACAGAAAGTGACCAGTATCTCCGTCACCCTCTTCCCCGTCTCCAGCTGTATCAGATCGCTGATTTCCTGCACATTTCGCTGTCCGTCGGCCCAGTACAGGAGTAAGGGCGGGTATAGCCAGGTGGCCTCTGGGCGTTCCTTGTAGATGCGCCACCAAGCCTCCCAATCCTCCTCGTTCATCCTGTTCAGATAGTCCTTCAGGTCGAGGGGGCCTCGATGGAGCCGACGCGGAACCATTTGACCAGCTTCTCTTTCTGCGGTACCTTGGGGCGGCCTGCCACGAGGGTGGGGGATCAGCTCCTCAACCCTCGCAAGCTCTGCTTCGGCGAAGGCCAGGGCTTCCTTCTGCCAAGTAGTCACATCGACTTCAGCGAGGCGTCGTAGTGAGTTCAGAGCTGCGTGGTGGCGCTCCGCCAGGAAGCGCACCCGTTTGTACATCAACTCTCTGTCCCGCGGTGAGTCCTCGCCAACCATGGCCGACTTGACCCCTTCCCGGATCACGGCCAGAACGCGCGTCTTGAAACGGGAAACCATCTCCTGTCCCAGCCAAGCGACCTCTCTATCGCCCGCGTTGGCCAAGAAACACGCATAGGTCGCGGCGATGGTCCCCACCCGTGCCAGCATGGTCGGATCCACCTTGTCCAGCGTATCCGTACTCGTGTGGTAGAACTTGTCCGGCCACTGGATGATCATGGGGCACGGAATACCCACGCTGGGATCGGATAGGATGTAGTGGTCACTCCCGCCAGAGAATGGTGTGACTGCATGTCTGAAGGTGGCGTAGCTCCCCAGCCCTGAGAAGCTACCAGTTTCCCCGATCATCTCCTCCAACAAGCTCTCCACCAGATCATCCCCGAAACTGGCCGCGGGCCCGGGCAGGCGCTCCACCAGCAGAGAACTGCCACACAGATCCTGATTCTCGCCCACCATGTCCAGGTTGAGACCTGTGATCATGCGAGGGATCTCATCCTCGCGGCTCGCGAGGTAGGCCTGAGTGCCATAGATCTCCGGCACCAGGAGAAATCTGATGCCTCGATGCGGCTTGTCCAGTCGGCCCTCCGAGATCAACCCTTGAAGCGTGCGAGCCACTTCCAGAACTGTGGCTGCCCCGGAGGCGTTGTCGTTGGCCGACCACTGGGGATGACATAGATGGGCGACCACAACCACTTCGTCGTCAGTCCGGCCGTGGATCACAGCCGATACCACGTTCAATTCGCCATCCCAAGACCTGCTGGTCACCTTGGCCCGTACCCTGACCGGCGGCTTCCCCTCCCGTTCCCTCTGCTTGATCAGGGAGCGCAAGCGCGATCCCTCCTTTGGCGACAGGACGAAGCCAAAGCACTTCCTCTCCCCTCCGTACCACCAGAAAGAGGTGTACTGTAGAGCATCAGGGAGATCCATGGTGTGACGTAGCCCGGTCAGTTCCTTCATCCCGTCGAAGATGATGCCCGCCGCACCGTGTTTCTCTACAGCCAGATAGTGCACGCGATCCTTGTCACCTCTGGTCAGCACCACCTTGCCCTTCAGATCCAGCCCCTCATACTCGTCCCACTCTTCGCCGTCCTCCAACAACACCACTTCGGCTTCCCCGTCGAAGGACTCACTGCGTTGAATGAGACTCATCCTCAGTTCGCCATAGTCAGCCAGCTTTCTGGCGGCTTCCTGTGGCTCTACGAGGTGAAGTAGGCCTTCGGTGGCCTCCCACTCTTGAAACATGGGCATTGCCCACCAAGTCATCCCTTCCCTGGCGGGGAAGCCGAGGAGTTCCGCCTCCAGCCCATATTCCCGAAAACGCTCCTGGCAGTACTCGGCTGCGCGACGAAACCCGGGACTAGCCTGAATACGATGATGATGAACTATATCGGCCACATAACCTTTGGCTATGTGGCCGGACAATCGTTCCTCTATCTTCTTCAATGTCGGTCCGAACAACCTGTTCCCCTCTTCAGGCAGCGGCAGCTAGGAGCAAGCCTGCGACCCGCACCCTGTGCGACCTGCTGTCGAGGACCCAAGGGTTCACTCGACTTCACTAGCCACAGTCTCTCGCTCCAGAGCTGGCTTCCGAAACCGATGACGGTAGACCATTATCGAGGCAGCGATGATGATGGCGCCAAGAGACACGGCCTGCGCCGCGGCGATGGGTCCCAGCATCCACGCGTCCGGGCGTTGGAATTCTACAAGGATCCGGCCTAGTGGATAGAGGATGCACCACAACAAGAATACGTCGCCTTTCAGCAAGCGATCCTCGTAGCGCCGTGGTACGATCATCAGTATTAGAAACACCAGGAAGTTCCAGATCGATTCATAGAGAAAGGTAGGGTGGAAGCGCGTCGTCTCGGGCAGGTTGACAAACTGTGGAAGCCGATATGGCAAGCCGATAGGGATTCCCCAGGGCACAGTCGTGGGGTACCCATACAACTCCTGGTTGAAGAAGTTCCCCCACCGCCCGATGGCCTGTCCTAGAGAGAGCGCGGGTGCTGCGATATCCAACCACACCAGGAAATCCAGCTTCTGCCACCAGGCATACAGGAATATGGCCAGTACGCCTCCAGCCACCATACCGAACAGCCCCAGGCCCCCCTGCCAGATCATGAAAATCTCGACCGGATGTTGACGGTAGTATTCGAAACCGCGAACCAGACCCTGGGGGCTGGATATGACATGGTACAGGCGCGCACCTACCAGCCCAAAGACGATGACCAGAATCAGCCCATTCCATATGTGATCAGGGTTCTGTCCCCGTCTCCTGGCCTCAAGAGACGCCACATAGGAGCCGATCAGTATGCAAGACACAACTATGATGCCATACCAGTATATCGGTATGCCCAGAATAGGCAGTCTGAAGGCTACGGGGTCCATCGTATCGGGTCTCCTTTGGGACTGATTTTCACGCAGGATTATAGCTGGTCTGCCAGGCAGTCCGCAACCGGACCTGTCCCAGGTCAGAACCAGCAAGCTTGCAGTTCCGGCATATCTTGCTTGCCGTCGCGGAAACTATGTATAATCTGATGCGCCTCGCCGGTCTGTGGATGCCACGCACAAGCGGGGGGAGGAGCGCAGAGCATGCCCTTGAGTGTGAGAACGAAGGTCGGATACTTGAAGACGGTGGACATCTTTCAGGATCTGACCGACCAGGAACTCGAAGCCCTTGAAAGCTCCATCACCACGATCCCCTGTGCCGCTGGCAAGATCTTCTATGCTCCCGAGGATGCTGGAGAGGCCCTGTTCATCCTCAAAGAAGGCAAGGTGCAGCTGTACCGCATCTCCCCCGATGGAAGAAAGATCGTGACCAACACTCTGGGTCCAGGCACCATCTTTGGCGAGATGTCACTGATAGGGCAAGGGATGTACGATAGCTTCGCCGAAGCGACTGAACAGTGCGCGGTATGCAAGATGGACCGCGCTGATCTGGAAGAGTTGCTCCTTGAGAAGCCTCGGGTGGCGCTACGCATTCTCGAAGTGATTAGCAGACGCCTTCTGGAAGTCGAGGCGCGGTTGGAGGACATGGCCTTTAAGACAGTCGCCGGCAGACTAGCCTCCCTCTTGCTCCGCCTCATGAGAGAGCAGGGCACCACGATCAGAGGACTGACCCATCAGAATCTGGCTGACGACATCGGCACACATCGAGAGACCACCACTCAGACATTGAGCAGGTTCAAGGCCGACGGGCTGCTGGAAACCGGCCGCAAAAGGATAGAGATTCTGGACCCCGACGGCCTGCAGCGCATCGCCAACGAATGCTGACGGAAGTAGCAAAAAGGGCCAGCCACATCGGGCTGGCCCTTCACCCTCAAACTTTCGCCCTCAAGTAATGGCGACGTCCTCGCCTTCATGCTCGTCATCTCGGCCTTCTGTGAGCCTCTGCGGTTCCTTCTCGCCAGCTAGCAGCAGCGGCTCGAACTCCACCGGCATCTCGCTCCTGCCGCTGAAGACCCCTCCCTCATCTATCAGGAACGACGCAACTTCTATGTCGCCCCACACGATGCCTGTGGACAGTATCTCCAGCCGCCCCATTGCGTTGATGTTACCCTTCACTGCTCCCGATATCGAGATGTTGCGGCCTACGATGTCAGCTGCTACCTTAGCCGTTTCACCGATGATGATGTTGCCCATAGTCTCCAGGGTCCCCTGGAAGACTCCGTCTACGCGCACCCCTCCATCGCATTTTAGTTCGCCGATGAAGGTGGCGGTGGGCCCGATAACATTCTCAATTCTATCGCTGGCTGGACTATCTATCACATCGACCAAAGTCTAACCCTCCTTAGCCGTTGGGTGACAACCATCACTCACAAATCATCCGAGGTGATCAATGCTCGTTCAAACTCAGGTAGATTAAGGGATCCTTTGGAACGTCGTTGAGGCGTATTTCATAATGCAGATGAGGACCCGTACTCCTGCCTGAGTCGCCGGATAGAGCAATCTTCTGCCCCTCCTCCACCACGTCTCCTGGATCCACGAAGTACCACGAGTTGTGACCGTAAACAGTGGAGAAGCCCAGCTCGTGCTCCAGCACGATGGTCCACCCAAGGCCCGGCCTCCAACCAGCGAAGACGACCTTTCCGGCCTTCGTGGCCCGTACTGAGGTACCATACCAGGCACCAATGTCTAGTCCTTGGTGAAACTCCAGGTAGCCTGCGGAAGGGATCACTCGATACCCGAACCCCGAGCTGATCTCTCCCTCCATCGGCCACAGCTTCGGCGCAGCGGCTAGAAGCCGCAACTGACGCTCCAGTTCCTCAGGATCATCCCGCTTCTCTGGAGCGATCCTCTCCACTCTCGCAGTCAAGGCATCTAGCAACAGATTCAACTCCTGTGTGCTCTCAGGGAGCACCGCCTGCATCGCCTCAACTCCCCTGCCTGCTTCGAGCGCCAGCGACATGCTGTAATCACCGGGCTCCGAACCCCCCTGGCCTCCTCCCATGTGATACGAGGTCGGGGCCACTGTGGCCGTGGCCGTGATCACCACGTCCTCCAGACCTATGAGCCGTCGTATCTGGCGAGAGAGATTCTCCACCTCCAGCATACCCACTCTGAATCTGTCCACGGCCTCAGACAGACTCGTGACCTCCTCTTGCTGTGCCAGGATGGTCAGCCGCATTTCCCGATCCCGCGCTTGGTACACCGCCTGCTCCCGGTGCAACTCGCTCACTTGCGCACTAAGGCTCCGATTGTTCGCGGCGAGATAGGCGAAGCCAAATACCAGCACCAACACGAGGACAATCGTAGTCGGGATGACCCACAGGGGTATGCGAAAGCTCAAAGGAGGACGCTGAGAATGAGGCACGATCATCAGAGTGAGAGAATGCGTCTCTCTCTTCCGCGCCACTACGAACCATCTCCTTCAATCTGATTTACGGCCGAGTACGCCAAGGTCTCCTCGTCGTCGGCCCAAGTGTCTCCACGCAGATATCCACGCGGGCGACACAAATTAACGTAGAATATACTACAGCTGAGGCTCCCTGTCAACCTAGCTCTGGCGGGCCTGGCCTATGGCGTCCTGCTCCTCGACCGAGAGGCTGTGGGTTGAATCCCACTCCCTCACGCGCTTGGCGTAGAGGCGGCTTTCCGTACGTCCTTGGAGGGAACTGAGAACCACGCCATTGCCCCCATCATCAAGGAGAGCCAGCGCGAAACTCTGTTCACCGCCTGTGCCTTCGAAGGCGTTGAAACGCACCAGGCCCAACCTTCGTATACTGCTCGTCAGTCTCTTCCCCAGCTCCTCCGATGTCTCTGTGAGCTGATCGGCTTTGGAGGCTGCGAGACCCATCTGCTCCACATACATGTTGAGCAGCTCTCCCAGCTCCTTTCCGTCACCGCTGGTCACCAACGCCGCGTACCGGTGGCGCAGCCTTTGGATCTGTCTATACACCAGCACCAGCCACAAGCCCATGGCGATGATTAGCAGGAGCAGAAGGCACCACAATTGAAGACCATACTTCTGGTAGATCACTAACAGAGTTTCCACTTCTCCTCTACCTCACTGCTCGTAGGCTGTCCGACAGCATGTTGCGCATTCTACTTCCTTCAGCACAGGTTGTCAATCACAGTGTTGACAATATGCCAGTCTTGGAGTACCATACTGGCGATCTGCACGGATAGAACGATTCCCCTGGTGATCGATGAGCAGCGACGCGAACCAGCAAGCGAACGACAGAGTCCTGGTGGTAGACGACGAGCCATTGGTCCACTCCATCCTGGAGCGATACCTGTCCCAGATGGGCTATTCCTGTGTCACGGCGGAGACTGGTGGCGAGGCTCTGGAAAAGCTGGCGCAACTTCCTTGCGGCGTCGCCTTGTGCGACATAAGGATGCCTGGTATGGACGGCATCGAGTTGCTGAAACGCATCAAGGAATACGACGACGACGTAGCAGTGATCATGGTGACTGCCGTCGATAACAGAGAAGTAGCTGTCGAGGCTATGAAGGGGGGAGCGTTTGACTACGTGGTCAAGCCCTTTCACCTTGAAGAGGTGCTCATCAGCGTCCAAAGGGCTCTGGAGAACCGCCGTCTGTTACAAGAGAGGAAACAATACCACAGGAATCTGGAGAGAAAGGTAGAGGAGAGGACCAGGGAGCTGGCGGAGGCGAATGAGGAGTTGCAGCGACTCTTTATCAGTGCCATCGAGAGTATAGTCCTCACGTTGCAGGCCAAAGACGAGTACACAGAGGGTCATTCCAGACGGGTTTCCGCCCATGCCATCGCCATTGCTGGGGAGTTCTCCCTACCGGACAAGGAGGTGGAAGACATCCGCCTGGCTGCGCTCCTTCACGACATTGGCAAGCTAGGCACCAAGACGAGCGTTCTAAACAAGCCTGGCCGGCTAACCGAGGAAGAGGGGAAGCAAATAAGGTCACATCCACTGGTCGCCGCTAGCATCTTGGAACCCATCACTCCTCTTCAGGATATAATCACCTATATAAAGCATGTACACGAAAACTACGACGGAACCGGATATCCTGAGGGCCTGAAGGGTGACCAGATACCACTGGGGGCCAGGATCATCTGTGTGGCCGACGTCTTCGATGCCATGACCTCGCCTCGTCCATACCGCCCTCCCATAGACCGGGAAGAAGTGCTAGCGCATCTGCGGCGAGAAGCGGGCAAGCAGTTCGATCCTGAGGTTGTTGAGGTCTTCCTAGAGGTTGTTCAACGGCAAGAATAGCCGTGTCGCCCGCAGCAGTCCACCGGAAGACAGGGCGTCTCCCGTCTTCTCTTCACTAGTCCGCCAAAGCTATCGCAGGCTCTGAAGGTGAAGGGCCGTTCTCAATCCTCCCTGGTGCAGAACTACCATCGCCTTGTGTCGCAAGCTCCTTCAGAACCCAGTCCACGGCTCCTGGCACCGCCCTTGCTACCGCAGGAGTTAGCTGTACCCCGAAGGTGTCTACATCCGCAGCCTCGATCCCAAGAATCACGATTTGTTTCGGGATATCCATGCCCAATTGATCACCCAGCTCCAGCGCGGTAGCCAGACTGATGTCGTGTGTCGAGGCAGCGCGCACGCTCCCGTGAAACATGTCAGGCGAAAGGCGACGGATTGCACCTGGCTCGCGCCGACCGGTGCGAATCGCGTCAACGATGATAACGCTGTCGTAGCCCACCATGAGTTCCAGCAGGCTCAACCCTCCCACGCTAGCCGTACTCACGCTAACGTCGGCACTGTCAAGCCGCTTTCTCACCTCCTCGACAACAGCGAAGCCGACCGCATCGTCGGTCAACATGGAATTGCCGAGCCCTAAGACTAGCGTCTTCAACGATGTTCTCCCGCCTTGCCGATCACGGCGGAGCATCCCCTGACGCGAAGATGACCGCGTTTGCCCACAACCTAGAGAGCCTTGTCGTGACTCCAGAGAGGCCTCAGTCAGTTCATGAATTGACTCAAGCGCTGCACCACCTCGCCTCCATCGTTCAAGATCCTCACCTCCAGAGGCATCCGTCCCGGCAAGGTATGGGTAGCGCACCCCATGCAGGGGTCATAAGCCCGGAAAGCCATCTCCACCATATTCAGCAAGCCTTCGCTGATGGCCTGTCCCTTCTTGATCATCCCCTGGGCTGCCTGTTTGACGGAGATAGAAATGGGCGCATAGTTGTTGGTGGTGCCTACTATGAGATTGCACTTGACCACAAGACCCTGCTCGTCCGTAGTGTAGTGGTGCGTGAGGGTCCCACGAGGCGCCTCCACGATACCCACACCCTCAGTTGGCGTCTCCGTGGGGACTGTACGCACGTTTGGATCAGTTATCTCGGGGTCCGTTGCCAGCTCGAGCAACCGTTCGGCAGCGTACAAGGTCTCAATGACACGAGCCCAATGCGTGGCCAGCGTCTGATGTACCGGCTTACCGCCCAGGGTGTCGTACATACGCTCGTATTCTTCGTGAGCCAAAGGGGTAGCCATCCCGTCTGCCGCGTTGAGACGCGACAACGGTGTGGCTCGATACACCCCGCTGTGTTTGCCACCTACGAATCCTGTCCAGCCAACCTTCTTCAGATAAGGGAACTTCAGATAGGTCCACGGCTCTACGTGCTCAGCGATGTTGTCCAAGTACTCGTCTGAGCTATACTTGACCAACTCCTCTCCGTCCGGATCCACCACGCGCACCAGACCATCGTAGAAGTTCACCTTGTTGTGATCATCCACCAAGCCCATGTAGTAAGTAGGCAGGGTGAAGGGATCGCCAAGGATTAGGTCCACATACTCCTTGTTGCCCAGAACGACATCGTTGAACAGTTGTATAGTGAACTGAGCGAAATCAAGAAGCCAGTGGGCGCTCTCTTCGACTTCCTTCCGCTCCTCCTCACTCAGACGCTTGCTCATGCCGCCGGGGATAGCACCGATGGGGTGCACAGTCCTGGCGCCCAGCATCTTGACAATGTCCAGCGAGCGAGCTCGCGCCTCGATGACCTTGCCCCCCACTTCCACGCCGACCTTGTTGATGACGCCAAGGATGTTACGTATAGCAGGATCTGCGTCGGGCCCCATTACGAAATCGGGCGCGGCCAGGATGTAGAAGTGAGTAGTGTGATCGCCCACATAGAAAGCACTGTAGAACAACTCGCGCAACTTCTTGCCCGCGGGAGGTGGCTCCACCTGGAAGACGGCATCACAGGCTTTGGCCGAGGCCATAAGATGAGCCTCCGGGCAGACGCCGCAGATGCGAGGCGTGATGCGTGGCAACTCCTCCACCGGCCTCCCCTGACAGAACTTCTCAAAGCCCCGCAGTTCAGGGATAACGAGATAGGCGTTGGCTACGTCTCCCTCCTCGTCCAAGAAAATGTCGACCCTTCCATGTCCCTCCAAGCGGGTTATGGGATCAATGCTGATCTTCTTCATGAACCTACCCCCGTTAGCAGATGCTGCTATTCCGTTCCGTCTCAGTCGGCCTGACGCACATCTAGCTCGGCCTATCTACTGCGTCTTTCTCCGCCGCAGAAGCGAAGCGGCCAGACCGAAACGATAGAACGTGCCGATGGGGTCCACAATCTGCGAGACGATCCGCCGCGCTTCCCCCTCAGTATCGGCGTCCACAACCGAGGCTACGGCGCTGAGCAACTTGGCCCCCTGGTCCACCACCCCTGGTGCCGGCCCGTAGCATCCTCGACAGGGCAGGTTAACCGTCGGGCATAGAGCCCCACATCCGCTTCGGGTGGCTGGCCCAGCGCATACGATGCCTTGTTCCAAGAGACACTTCTTCTCATCGGGAATGATCTCATGGATGCGGAAGAACTCCTTTACTTTCTTCTCCTCCCTGGTATGCTCGCATTCGTCGCAGACCGTCTTGTCACCCGCTCCTATCACGCTGCCCGGGGGCGGCAGCTTCCCCTTCACAATAGTCTCAAAGACGGCCCACGTCTGGTGAGCCTGAGGGGGACAGCCGGGCACGAAGTAGTCCACCGGTACCGTCTGGCCCAGGGTCTTGACGGTGTGATAAAGGACAGGGATTTCCAGTTCACCCTCTGCCACCTGATGCCTCGTCTCGGGAAATACGCTATTGGGGTTCTCCGTGGAGGGGCTTTCTCTGTACACCGTTTGGAAAATACCCTCTAGATCGCAAACGTTGGCTAGACCGGGAATACACCCCTCATGAGCGCAGGATCCGAACGCCACCAGCGTGTTGGACTTGGCGCGGAGAAGGCTCGCCATGTGCTCATTCTCCGTGTTGCGGATAGCGCCATTGAAGAAGCAGACATCAATCCCGCCATCATCCATGTCCTCCACATCCTTGTACTTGATGTCCATGGCCACTGGCCAGAAGACGATATCTACAGCCTCAGCCAGAGCGAGGATCTTCTCTCGTATCTCCAAGACGGCGATCTCGCACCCCCCGCAGGAAGCGGCCCAATAGAAAGCCACCTTCGGTTTGCCAGCCATTCTTCCCTAAACCTCCCTGGTCTCCATCTCCTCTAGATAACCCCTCCAGTCCAGCGGCCCAAGCTCTCGTACCTTTCCTGTGAAGTCACGTGTCACTTGTGCCCACTTAGGGGCTTCAGCGGCCGAAATCCAGCCCCACTGGAAGCGTTCCTTGTCGATCCCATACTGTTCCAGGAGTCGCTCTAACAAAGGCATGCGGCGAAAGGTCTTGTAGTTTCCTTCGCCATAGTGGCAGTCGCCAGGGGGATGACACCCGAAGACCATCACTCCATCAGCTCCTTCGACAAAGGCCTTCAGCACAAACGAAGGATCAACGCGTCCTGAGCACATCACCCGAATGATGTCCACATTGAGAGGCTGTTCCATGCGAGATATTCCAGCCGCGTCCGCTGCGGCATAGGTGCACCAGTTGCAGAGAAAGGCAACGATGCGCGGTTCGAAGCCATTATCTATCATTCTGTAAGACCTCCCTCATGGTGCAGGCGCCAGGCCCCGGCGCTGCTTCTGGTTACTGCCCCACGTCCACGGCCTGGGCCAAGACCTGACCTCGACCTGGCGCAGAAGTCTAGGTTCCAACCTTTTCCACTTCCTGGGTTGAGACCTGGAGCAGTCCCTCGATCTCTGCATAGATCTGCCGGTCGGTGAAGTGACGCGCCTTGAGTGCCCCCGCCGGGCAAGCAGCCACGCAGGTGCCACATCCCTTGCATAACGCTTCGTTTACCCGCGCCACGCCAGTGCCATCGTGACTGACAAAGCTAATGGCAGTGTAGGGGCACAGGGCTATGCATATCATGCAACCTGAGCAAAGCTCCTCATCCACCACCGCCACGGTGGGAGAGATGGTGACCTCGCCTCGCGAAAGCAGGGACAGACATTGAGCAGCCGCGGCATTGGCATGAGCCACCGTGTCCGGAACGTCCCGAGGTGCCTGACAAGCGCCAGCCAGGAACACACCATCAGTGCTCGTATCCACCGGGCGTAGCTTGGGGTGAGCCTCGAGGAAGAAACCGTCCGCGCTGCGCCCAATCCCGAGTGTGGAAGCCACCTCCCCAGCGTCGCTGTGGGGAACCATGGCCGCATCCAAGATGACCATGTCCACTCTCACCGAAACGGGTGCGCCCAGGATGGTATCCTCTGCAAGGACCATCAGTTGTCCATCCTCCTGCACCGTGACCTCGGCACAGCGCCCGCGGACGAAGTACACCTCCTCCTGCTGCACCCGCTCGTAGAACTCTTCGTACCCCTTGCCCGCAGCGCGGATGTCCATGTAGAACTCATAGACCTCGGCATCAATCTTGTCCCGCACCAGATGGGCGTGCTTCAGGGCATACATGCAACAAACTCGTGAGCAATACGCGTTGGAGTGTTCGTCGCGCGCCCCCACACAGTGGATGATGGCAACTCTCTTAGGCGGGACACCCTTGGAGGTGAGGATTTCGCCCTCGGTTGGGCCCGTGGAACTGGACATGCGCTCGAACTGAAGACCGTCAATGATGTCCGGAGAAAGCAAGTAGTTGTACTGAGGCAGTTGCGCGGAATCGAACTGCGCAAATCCGGTGGCGGCGATGATAGTTCCGACCTCCAATTCCACGACTTCGTCCTCCTGCTCGAAGTCAATGGCACCCGCAGGGCACAGCTTCTCGCACGCTCTGCACTTCTGCTTCAAGAAGTAGGTGCAATGTTCGGTGTCGATGACCGGTACACGAGGAATGGCCTGAGGAAAGGGTACGTATATAGCCGAACGGTCGCCCAAACCCTCGTCAAACTCGGAGGGTATCTTCTTCTGCGGGCATTTCTCGCTGCACAACCCGCACCCCGTGCACAGCTCCGCGTTGACGTACCGTGCTTTCTTACGGACTTTCACCTGGAATTTGCCAATGTATCCAGAAACCTCGTCGACCTCGCTATAGGTCAGGAGTTCAATGTTGGGATGCCGACCGGCATCCATCATCTTCGGCCCCAGAATTCAAGTGCTACAGTCAAGGGTCGGAAAAGTCTTATCCAGCTGAGCCATGTGACCCCCGATGGTGGGTCCGCGTTCGACCAGATAGGCCTTGTACCCGCCATCCGCTATGGTGAGTGCAGCCTGAATACCCGCTATGCCGCCACCGACCACCAGCGCCGCTGGCGTCACATCCTCAGTGCGGGACTCCAGAGGTTCGTGGAAGGTGACGCGAGCGACAGCAGCCTGTACCAAGCGCTTGGCCTTTTCGGAGGCCGCAGACCCGTCTTTCGATATCCAGGACACATGCTCCCGAATGTTCGTCATCTGCAGGCAATAGGGGTTCAGTCCTGCCTCCTCCACCGCATGGTGGAAAGTAGGCTCGTGCATGCGTGGCGTGCACGACGCAACCACCACACGGTTGATGCCCAGTTCCTCAATGTCGGTTTTGATCATCTCCTGGCCCGGCTCTGAGCAGACGTATTTGTACTCGCGAGCCGCGGCCACACACGGCAATCCTGCGGCGAAGCGCACCACTTCAGGCACATCGACAACGGCCCCGATGTTGATCCCACAGTCGCACACGTAGACGCCGATCTTGGGTGTCTCATCATTCATCAGCCTATGACTTCTCCTTTCTCCATCGCCTGCCAGACCAGTTCCGTTGTGTCCAGCACCCGAACCCTGGTCTTTGTCTTGCGCGCGGCTTGCAGCAGGGTGCGCTTACACTGTTGGCAGGCTGAGATGATGGCTGTGGCACCGGTGGCTGTGGCCTGCTCCATACGACGCTCAGCGATGTCTTCGGTCACGTCAGCCTCCCACATCGCCACGTCGCCACCTCCACCACAGCAAAGCGCATTCTCCCGATTGTTCCGCATCTCCCTGAAGGTGATGCCCGGGACGCTATTGATGATAGCGCGGGGAGCATCGTACACTTCACTCTTGCGACCCAAGTCACACGGATCATGATAGGTCACCACCCAGTCCAACTCATTCAGCTTGATGCGGCCATCCTCTATCAGTTCGGCCAACAACTCGCTGGCATGCAGCGCCTCGAAACCCTGACCGTCGTCGATGTATTGGGGATAGATGTGCCTCCAAGTGTGATAGCAGGACGGACACGTAGGCACAAGGTACTTGGGCTCCAGCTGCCTAGCTCGTTCCATGTTGTGCTGAGCCAAGTCTACCACCTCGTCCTCCAGGCCCGCGCCGTAAAGCGGATAACCACAGCACCACTCCTCCCCGCCTAGGCTGGTGTAGGTCACCCCCGCCTGTTCTAGGATCTGGACCAGAGACTGGGGGATGCTGTAGGCCATGGGGTACATGGCACCTACGCAGCCAGCGTACAGAAGCAGGTCGGCCCGCCCTCGCCTGTTGTCCCTCAATTGTTCGGGCACCGGCTCCAGGCTCTCGCTCCAGATCAGGCGGGTCTCATTGTCCTCACCCAGGATATTGTGGGTTGTCTCTACAGATTGCCGCAGCTGCGACAGCGTCGCAGGCAACTGGAGCCCTTCGGCTATAGCCCACCTGCGGAGGTTCAGCATCGTCTCCCTTGTGGTAATCCCGCGGGGACATCGGACGGTGCAGGCATCGCACTGAGTACACAGCCAGAATGTACGGCTGTTCACCAACTGGTCCTTCCCACCCCAGCGCATCAACCACCAGAGTTCTCGAGGGGCATAGTCCATCAACGACCCGGCGGGGCATGAAATACTGCAGCTGCCACACTGGATGCAAGTCAGCATCTTGCGCCAATCCGGCTCGATCTGCTTGATGAGTTCACGATCCATCTCGTCTAGAGGCAACACTCTCTGCTTATCCATGTAACGCACTCCTCACTTCCGGGGCGACAGGGTAGTTCCCCAACTATGGCCAACGAGTCTCAGGGTCGGCCGAGGTCCTACGTCTCCTCCTCAGACGCCTGACCCAGGAAACGGTTCAAGGTCTTCAGCAGCACCTCCCGTTGCACAGGTTTGGAGATCCAGCCATCAACGGGGATATGTTCATCGGCAGGGAATTCGGCCGCATGAGGGCTGGTGGCGATGGAGGAGATCATGATGATGGGCACCTTCTCCAAAGCCGGGTCCCCCTTCATTTCACGGGCTACGTCCACACCCTCAAGGGTGGTAGCCATCATGATGTCCAGTAACACCATGTCCGGCGGTTCATCCTGGCGCACGATCTCCAACGCCATATCGCCATCCTCAGCGATGGCGACTTCGTAACCTTCGGCCTCCAGTATCCGGCGCATGATCACCTGGAAGTCGATATCATCGTCTACCACAAGTATCCTAGCCATTCTCTCCTCCGCACCACCTGCCTGCCTCGACACCCGAGTATCGCCTGCAGAAGCTCATCACAATCTCCATAGTATAAGTGCATGTCATCCAGGTCCAAGACAGGTCTGAATTCGGTCCGAATCTGGTCATGGAACGCAAGGGTACGGAAGCCCGCAAAGCTCGCTCCACAAGAGCCGAGAGCTTGCCTGCGCCAACCAACCCATGGAAACGCGCTATTGACAGCTAACTCAGGGTCCAGGGCAGCCTTCGAGGTGAGTAGCTCGTTCGGAACGGGGAACTCAAGCATCAAGCGGCCAAATCGCTCTATCACCACAAATTCAAAGCAGACCGCAACTGAATAGACCATCAGGGCACTCCCATCGCAGCTGAGGCTGCCAAAAGCACAGGGCGCCCGACCAGTATTCTGCAGCGCGTAAACATGGGCCATCATGCCGATGCGCACCGCTCTCAGCAGAGTGATCAGCTGATGTCGCCTGTGACATAAGCGCGCGTTTTGTCGTCGCGCGGGGAACCGAAGACCTCCTGAGCGGTGCCATGCTCCACCAGTTGGCCCAGGTAGAGGAATAGCACATAGTCACCTATCCGCTGGGCCTGGCGGAGGATATGGGTGACCACGACGATGGTATACTTCTTTTTGAGGATCTGGAATTGCTCCTCGATCAATTGTGCTGATATGGGGTCGAGGGCTGAAGTAGGTTCGTCAGCTAGGATCACTTCAGGCTCCACCGCCAGCGCTCTGGCCAGCGCGAGCCGCTGCTGCTGACCAACGGAAAGCGCTACCGCTGGGTCGTGTAGTCTGTCTTTGACTTCGTCCCACAGACCAGCAATGCGCAAGTAGCACTCCACGAGAAGCTCCATCGCACCATTCTTGCTGGTCCGAGCGGTCTGGCGAGCGCTCTCTCGACGCAACTTCGCTATCTCACGGCATTCTCCCAGT
Source organism: uncultured Anaerolineales bacterium (assembly GCA_964347945.1). Taxonomy (GTDB): domain Bacteria; phylum Chloroflexota; class Anaerolineae; order UBA7937; family B3-Chlor; genus CAYGAW01. Next base: position 6,399 of record CAYGAW010000186.1, on the reverse strand, counting down.
GAGTCGACCTGTTCAAGGATCTGCTCTCTGTTCATCCTTTGCATTCTCGGGCCGTACGCGACGTTGTCGTAGATGGACATGGGCAGGGGGTAGGGCTTTTGGGACAGGAATCCGACTTTCTTCCGCAGCTCCAGCACGTCCGCTCCCGGATCGTAGATATTGTCGCCATCTATCAATACCCGCCCATGTACGCGAACCTCGTCATACAGATCTATCAACCGATTCAGGCTCTTGAGAAGGGTTGTCTTGCCGCAACCAGAGGGCCCGATAATGGCGGTAATCTGACCATCAGGGATGTCAACACTCACGTCCTGAAGGGCCACACGATCTCGGTACCTGACGCTGAGGTTTCGCAAACTGATATGGGGCATTTCAGACTCCTATCTCACGATGTTCCTGGAGAACCGACGGCCCAGAAGCCTTGCGGCAAGACTCGCCAGGAGAACGATGACCAGCAAGATCAGCGCCGAGGCGTAGGCTCGTCGCTGGACCTCAGGGAAGGGTGTGCCTAACTGAAAGAAGACGGCCAGTGGGAGCGAAGCCGCTGGATCGAACAGCGACCGAGGAATGTAATCGGTATATCCAGCGGTAAACAGGATGGAGGCCGCATCGCCAATGCCCCGGCCAAAGGCAAGCACTACCGCCGTTATGATCCCGGGCAGCGCTTGCCTGAAAACCACAGCGAGTGTGGTCTCGATTCTTGTGGCTCCCATCGCATAGGAAACCTCCTTCAGTTCTAGGGGAACCATGCGGATGGACTCTTCCATTGCTCTGGTCATTATGGGCATCATGAGAAGCCCAAGGGCAAGAATGCCCCCCAACAGGGAGGTGCCGATGCCGAGGTAACGCATGATTATGAAGCCGAAGGCACCGTAGACTATGGACGGTGTTCCCCAGAGGGCATCCAGGGCTAGCCTCGTGATACTGGCCAGACGACGACCCGTATACTCTTTCTGGAGGGCAAAGGCTATCGGTAGGCCCAATAGTATCGCAAGCACCGAGCCCCCAAACGCGAGATAGAGAGAGCCCACGATAGCGTTGGCTATGCCACCCTCTTTGCCAAGGTAATAGCCGCCCTGGGGCGTCTGCACGAGCATAGATAGGCTGAGAGCCGAGGCTCCACGCAACACCACCACCAGTATGATCCCAACCAACACGGACAGAACCAGCCCCAGGGAAGCCAGCATCAACCCCCTAAGAACTGCTTCTTCCAATCTTCTAGCGCGCATCTAGCCTATGCACTCCTCTCGATTCGCAGGAGGGTCAGATGTGCTGCCAGGTTGAAGCCCGCCACCACCAGCAGAAGTATCAGAGCGGCCAGCATCAACGCAGAGTCGTACAGCGGGATGGACATCATCTCCCCGTAGTTGTTGGCAATCAAGGCTGGCAGCGGATAGGCCGGGTCAAAGAGCGAGGTGGGAACCTGTGCTACATTCCCAACGACCATGAGAACTGCCATGGTCTCTCCAAAGGCTCGGGCGAATCCTAGAACAATGGCCGCCAGGATGCCGGCCCTACTGCTCCTGAGAACAACGTGCTTGATGGTCTCCCATCGGGTTGCACCTAAGGCGAGCGAGGCTTCCCTGGCCTCCATTGGGACCGTCTGGAGTACCTCTGTCGAGACGGAGATAATGATGGGGAAAACCATAATGGCCAGAATAATCCCACCAGCCAGCAGGCTATAGCCGGTCGTTGGACTACCCAAGGCTTGGCCGATAACACGCACCGATGGGACCACCACTATGACGCCCCAGAATCCGTAAATGACAGAAGGAATACCTGCCAGGACATCGACGACGGGACGCACCAGCTCTCTGACATGACGATGCGCGTATTCCGAGAGGTAGATCGAACTCAGCAGGCACACCGGGATTGCCAGAATCATTGCAATGGCGGTAGCTGCCACCGTCCCCACAATGAACGAGTAGAAGCCAAACTCAGCCCTCATGGGATGCCAAGACGAGGAGAATAGCAGTGTCACCAACGATTCCCTGGTCAGAATCGGCCTGGCCTTCAGGAATAACCCCACGGCCAGCAGGAAGAGGATAGAGTTGGCAAACGCCACCGTACCACGCATGGCAGTCGTGGCGAGTGAATCTCTGAGGCGTCTCCAGCGCATTGCTAAGAAACCATCAGGGCGTGATCCGGCTTCTTCCGCCCTCAGGCTTCGAATCCAATACATCACTGTTGTTGCCTGTTCGCTGTATTCAAGACCTGGCCTTCTGAATCGCCATTCTAAGGGCTCCAGGGCAGTTACTGGCTATCTGGCCCTTGGCCTCAGTCACGGACCTTCTCTAGCGATTCCTGAATCTGGGCATCTGTGAGTCTGATATATCCAGCTTCCTCAACGTATTGCTGCCCGTCGGTCAGAATCCACCGCACGAATTCGCCAACGAGTCCCTGAAACTCGTCTTTCGTCATAAGGTACAGATCTCGCGCAGGCGGTGACGGATAGACACCTGCGAGGATTGCCTCCAGTGCCTGGCTCTTGGTGGACAAGTCCTCGTCTGGATCCACCCGGCCGTTCACATTCACGTCCAAAGGAATGACTCTCAGGCCTGCGACCGGGAACCCGGTACTGGCATCATAGGCGTAGTTGAGGTTGTTATAGCCGATCGCAAGGCGATCGGTCTTGACCGCTTCGGCAAGCCCAGGATCCCCGTAGACAGCGGTGCCCGCGAGGTCTTCCTGTGCGCCGCCCAAGTATTTCGCCAAGGTCTCCGCCGCTCCACAAGCGTCCGATCGGGTATAGACGTTTACGATGTCGTCCGAGTCTGTGCGTGCGATCTCGCCCCACGTCATAGGCTCAGCGTTGATCCAGAGATCAATGAGGGTCTGTTTCTCAACGCCCCTTGCAGACAGGTTGTGCCAGACAGGGTTGTTCTCATTCGTGGTGACAAACACCGCATCCTTGACAACGCGGACGAAGAAGGCACCCTGTGCGATCTCCTCTGGCTTGATTTCCCTTGAAACCATCCCGATGTCGACCACTTTGGCGAGGGCGTCTGCCACGCCTTTTCCTGCCCCTCCGGCTGAGACATCGACCCGAACTCGCGGGTAAGTCTTCTGGAACTCCTCCGCCCACGTCACCATCATGGGATAGAGGGCCCACGCTCCAGAGACCTTGATGGTTCCCTGAACCTCGCCCCCCTCCACGGTCGCACCTTGGCCTGCTGGTACTGGTGAGCTGCAACCAGGAACTCCCGGGATCACTATCAAAGCAACGATCAGGGCCAGAACCATACGTCTCCGGTCCGCTCTCGATCTCAGCATCCCCATTTCTCAATCTCCCTCGTGGCGGTTGGTCGGTGCTCCAATCAGCTGCTCCGCCGGTCTCTATCGGGCCCGAATGGAACTAGAACAGCGCTGTCGCCAAACCTCGCGAAACCTCGAGCCCGTTCCCACCTACCTTCGTGCGGGACCAACGATTGAACATGAATTAGGCTTGATCCGCGCTCGCTGATCAAGCCCAGTGAAGCCCAACCCAGCGCCACCACAACGAAGACTGTTGCCTTGCTCGCTGCCGTTCTCTCCACAGAGTGTCTCCAGTTTGGCACTCTTACGCTGAGCGACTGCAACTATCTTGATGCCATCGCGCCGAGGTGCATCAGCCGCCGTCTCCTCTGTCGTCTGTGGCAACTCCTCGGCCATACGAGGAGCCTGTCAACGATCGCGCGGCCTATCTATGTGCCTCTCAGTCTTGCCCGCGGAACACACGCACTAAGGAAGACTGCCACCACAGCCAGTAGTCCAACTATCCCCATGGTGTTCACTTCGCGTGCTGCTCGGGTCTGTATCGTCCCGCTGAAGCCGCTGGCCAGGTTCGCCGCGATTTCCAAACTCGGTCTTCCACTCGGCAATTCGCTTGCTTCTACGGAGTAGCTGAACAAGCGTCAGTGCGTAGACCAGGAGGCAGAATACAAGACCCAGTGCGATGATGAGTCCCGACGATAACACCTCCGTCACCTTCTTCCATCAGGTGGTTCTCCGCAATGGCTGTCCATCAACACAGGTACCAGGGTTGGCCTCAAGGCGTCTTGTGCAATCCAACTACGGAGCTTCGTGCGTCTCGGCGTAGAGGACCAACGTCGACCTCTGATGACATCTTGACCGGTTGACTTGCCAACACCGCGTGCAACGCAAGCCGAGCTGATAGAGCCTCTACCTTCAAAACGACTCCGAGAAGGTTCTCGCCCACTTTGTCGAGCTGATGGCGATTAGGGAAGCTCAGTGCTTGACCGTGACGTGGCGCTCAGTCGGTTCGACACCCTTCTGTGCCTCAGCTTCCTTCTCGGCAATACGGATGCTCCTACGTTCGAGCTGGGTCACAACCATGACGTAGACCACAAAGCCGAACAGCAGGCCGAATATGCCGATCAGTTCCAGAGAGAGCATGTCGTCGACTCCTTTCCTACTCTACCACTCAGTTACCTCTTACACTGGCACATGATGAGGACGCCCCAGGGCCTGCCGCCAGCGCAAGCTACCGGGCTTTCTGGGCGGCAGCTGGGGCACCTTCCTCGGCCTTACGCTCCGCCTCAGCTTGCCTCCTGGCAAGCTGAGTGCGGACCATGCCATAGATCAGGAATGCAAACAAGGCACCCAGCACTCCGATTATCTCCAGGGACAACATCTTGCTCGCCCTCCCCTCATTCAATTCCCTGATCCAGTTCCAGTCTACAACACTGCGCCTCAATCTTGAAGCGGCAAAGTGCCTGTTCCTGACTAGGAGAAAGGCTCGTCCCGTCGACCCAAGGCCGGGTGTTTGTACTGAGTCGTGCGGCCCGCTGGATAGGTAGTTCTGCTTGGCAAGCAGTAAGCATATTTGCCCATTCTCTCCGCGAAGTCTTGATTCCCACTCATCAAGGAAGGTACAATAGAAGGGAGGTCAACGGTCACGGGCTGAGGACAACCGGGAAGCCCTGAGTTGCGATTCGGTGCGCTAATAGTTGGTTCTGATCCAGCGGCCAGAGCCGCCATCGTATGGAGCACCAGGATGAGAAGATACCTCGATCAGCTACGTAGTCTGCGCTTGCAGACCACTCTGGTCATCCTCTTCTCCCTGATCGCCCTGGTCACAGTCGGTGCTAGTGCCCTGGTAACCTCAAGGGTCATCGGCGACTATCTTGCGGGAGCTCAGGATAGGCGAGTCAGTCGAGACATGCAGGTGGCGGAGGCATTCCACGAGATCAAACTCGAAAAGATCAGTGCCACCGCTCGAAGGTTAGCCTCAAGCCGAGCGATCGTAGATGCTCTGCCCCAAGCCAGTGAGAGCGAGGCTATGCGGACGTTGCAGGACTCCGTCACGACTGAGATCAGTTCGCAGAGCCTTACCGTCGACCACTTCATAGTTCTGGTGGATGCCGAAGGCAATGCCGTGTTGGCTCGCACATCGCGCTCGCCGGGGCAATCATCACCAACTGCACTGGGCAACTGGTCTACCCTCCCTGTCGTGGCATTGGTGCTGGGGTACGGACAACCCGTCGCGGCCACTGAGGTGATTCCGGCTGATTTGCTGGAGTTGCTGGGACTTGCCGAGCAGGCCCGCATACCCATCAAATACACCCCCAAAGCCGCTCCCGAGCCCTTCGACCCCCGGGAAGGCACAGCTGGCCTGACCCTCACCGCTCTTGCCCCGGTCTTGGATGAGCAAGGGGCCATTCTTGGAGCGGTGATGGTGGGCCATCTCTTCAATAATGACTTCACCCTCGTGGACCGCGTCAGGGAGGTAGCTGGCGTTGATACGGTGACTATCTTCTTCGGCGATTTGAGGGTCTCCACCAACGTGCCTGATGAGCAGGGGCAGCGAGCCATTGGCACGCGAGTCTCCCAGCAGGTTCTGGATGCGGTGCTTGTCCAAGGTGGTGATTTTAAGGACGAAGCTTTCGTTGTCAACGAGAACTTCATTACCCGTTACAGACCGCTGTATGATCACCAGGGCAAGATAGTCGGCATGCTTTATGTCGGAGCCCGCCAAGCGTCCTTCCTCAGACTGTTGAGTGAGTTCAATACGCGCATCTCTATCATAGCCTTGGGATCGATCTTGGTGGCGGTGATGATCGCCATACCCATCTCTCGCTCCATCACCAGGCCCATTGCCAGGCTGGTGGAGGCCCACGAAAAGGTTGCTCAAGGAGACCAAAACGTGACGGTCCCCGTGGAGGGCACGGGCGAGTTGGCGGTCTTGGCACGCTCCTTCAACACCATGGTGGAGACATTGCGGACCACTGAGCAACAACTGATCCAGTCGGAGAAGCTGGCTTCCGTGGGCCAACTCGCTGCTGGGGTCGCTCACGAAATCAACAATCCTTTGGGCACCATCCTCCTCTTCTCCGATATCATGCTCAAGGAGCTTCCGCCCGATGACTCACGTCGAGACGACCTGCAAATGATCATCAG
>CAYGAW010000185.1:0-22442 GCA_964347945.1 uncultured Anaerolineales bacterium | reverse complement strand
GGCCCGTCACCCAGAATGGAGAGCGCCCACCGGCCCTCAAGGCGTGCTACCGCCCGCAGGAGGATGTCCACCCCTTTCTCCTCCACCAGTCGTCCGACGTAGCCGATTCGAAAGCGGGAATGATCTTTCCGGTCACTGGGAGAAGGTCTGTAAATGTCAGGATCGACGCCGAATTGGGGGATGACTGTCACAGGGCCTTGATAGCCCTTGCCGCGCAGCACGTCCACACCCTCTCGGTTCCCCACGATGGCGTGCGATGCGTGCCTATAGTTGTATCTCTCCATCCAACTGAAGGGAAAGGGATACCGTCGCAGGAGGTTCTGCCAGGTGAAGAAGAGTGCTTTGGCGCCCGCGCCGACAGCCAGGCGCATGGCGAGGAAGGTAGCCAGGTTGTAGGGTTCCTCGTCGATGTGGACGATGTCAGGCCGCAAGGCTCGCACGTGAGCGGCCAGGTCGGGGTAGAAGTGGAGGTGAAAGTGGCCATTGAGGGCCATTCTCTCCACCAGGAGGTCATAACCAGTGGTGTGGCTCCGCTCCAAGTGCAGCTTGTGACCCTTCTCTTGCCAGTAGGGGGGCACGATGACCGTCAACTGGACATCTTCGAACCTGGCCAACTCCTCCAGTTTCTTCTGGTAGCTGCCCCTAACACAGGCCTTGGAAACCATGAGCACGTTCATTTGCTAGTCCACGTACTTCACCCGCCGGCAGACACCGATCGATAGACTTCCAGGGTCTCTGCTACCGTCTTTTGCCAGGAGAACCGCTGCGCCCGATCCAGGCCCTTGGCGGCCAACTCCGTTCTCCGCCCTTCATCCTCCGCCAACGCAGTCATGGCAGCAGCAAGCCCATCCACGTCGAGGGGATCGACCAGTAGCCCTCCCTCACCCACGATCTCCGGCAGCGAACCGCGGTCGGAGGCTATCACGGCGGCGCCACACGACATGGCCTCCAGTGGAGGTAAGCCGAACCCTTCGTAAAGCGACGGGAAGACGAACATCTGGGCCGCACTGTACAGGGCTGGCTTGTCTTCCTCGGGCACCCAACCGATGTAACTCACCCTTTCTTGCACTCCTGCTCTCTCCACCGTAGGCCGAGGATCCGGAAAGAAGGCCGAGTCCTCCGCAGGCAGACGTCCAGCTATCACCAGGTGTGAAGGCACACCTGTGTTCTCGATCATCCTGGCAAAGGCGAGGACGAGAGTCGCAACGTTCTTGCGCTGATCGAATCCTCCGAGGTAGAGGATGTACTCCTGAGGCAGGTTGTACTTCTCCCGTGTCATCTCTAGCATCTGGGCGTCTCCCACGGGCTTGAACATCTCGTTGGCGGCCAGGTAGATGACATGCACCTGTGGGGGCGGCACGTTCAGCAAGTCAAGTATGTCTTGCCTCGAAGCTTCCGAATCGGTGATGATGGCTCTTGCGTGTCTGGCACCCGCGGCCACAAGCCGTGTGTACAATCGCACGAGAAAAGAGCCGCGATAGGCTGGTAGGATGAGGGGGATGAGATCGTGGATGGTGACTACCACGCTCCTGCCATTTCGGAGCGGCGGCGCAAAATAAGGGACGTGAGTTACGTCGATCCCCTGCTCCAGGCAGGCGCGGCGAAAGGAGATTTGCTCGAACCATACCTTTGAGAGGTTCTCCGTGAGGGGGATGGGTGGGGCGAGGAAGGATTCCTGCATCGTGCCGGCCGTGGCCATGGGTTTTCGGTGCTGGTCGACCCTCCCGGGCCTGAAGAGCACACATTCCGGCCCCACAGGGAGGCGCAGCAATTCACCTACCAGGTGATGGATGTACTGGCCGCTGCCTGTGGTCTCGCGATTCCAGAAGAACCCGTTGATCCCCAGACGCATCTATGAAGTCTCGATGCCGAGGACTTCCTCTGCTTCCTTGGCGATTCGCTCGTCCTCTTCGCGGCTGTCGGTGACGAAGCGTTCCATGAAGTCGCTCCTGCGCTGGCGGAGGGCTAAGGGTGCAGTGACTGCGATGTCTTGATTCTCCACCTCGGTGCGGCCATCGGCCGCAGCGTGGGCTCGCGATGCCTCGAGGAGGACTATTTCCGCCCGATGCGACTGAATACTCAGTTCGTTGATCAGCCTCATGGCGGATTGTGCTATTTCAGATGGGATGGTGACGTCGGGCAGCAGTTCCTTGGCTCGCTCGATCTCCTCCGCCAGTGACATGGTTTCCTCGGCATATCCTGCCGCGAAGGTCACGGGGTCATCGGCATAGAGTCGGTTCCGCTCGTACACCTCTAGACGTTGGTCAGGGTCTTGGAGAGGAGGCACCACAACGCGCAGTCCCAGACGATCCATGAGTTGGGGACGCAGGGGGCCCTCTTCGGGGTTCATGGAGCCGATGAGGAGGAACTCCGAGGGGAAGGTGCCTATCAGGCGTCCTCGCCGTACCACGTAGTAGCCTCTGGATGACGCATCCAGGATACAGTTCACAATCTCCTCATCCAAGAGGTTCACCTCATCCACATAGAGGACGTTTCCGTGGGCGTAGTAGAGTATCCCTTGCTGCAGCTGATATCGGCTTTGCTCGAGGGCGATCCTCGGATTGGGCCCGCCGATCACGTCATCCATGGTAGCGTTCAGAGGAAGCTCCACCAGCTGCATGGGGGCCAGGTAGGTGATGTCCTCGCCGGCCTCCAACCTGGCTGCACAATCGGGGCACACATACTCCATGGAGATGGCCGCCAGCCGGGGTTCGCAGCCGTGGGGACACAGGCTGCGAGGTGCTGGCGGGAGGACGTCGACCAGTCCTCGAGCCGCCGTCGTCTTTCCAGTGCCTCGGGGCCCGAGGAGGAGCACACCTCTGACACGCGGGTTGATGGCGGCCAGGACGAGCGCCGTCTTCATCTCTTCTTGGCCCACCAAAGCGAATAGCGGGTAATTGATGACCTCGGCCATCGTTCCTCCTCTGAGGTCGAAGACCTCAGACGCAGACTATTGGGGCAGCAGTCGAGCAGTTCGCGGATCAGCTAGCGTATCCGTCGGGGTGGGCACCGTGCCAGCGCCAAGCGCTCTCGATGATGCCTGCCAGGTCGGGGAAACGCGCCTCCCATCCCAACTCACGCTGTATCTTCTCCGAACTCGCTACCAGTGATGCTGGATCGCCAGGACGACGGGGGGCAATCCTTGCCGGGATATCACGTCCAGTCACCTCTCGTGCCTGGGCCACCACCTCCTGCACGGTGAAGCCCTGCCCATTGCCCAGGTTGTATATGCGGCTGCCGCCATCCAGTGCTTCAAGAGCCAAGATGTGAGCTAGAGCGAGATCTACCACGTGTATGTAGTCGCGCACGCACGTTCCGTCCCTTGTCGCGTAGTCATCACCGTAGATGTCCAGATGGTCTTTCTGTCCCAGAGCGACCTTGAGGACGAGGGGAATCAAATGGGTCTCCGGGGTGTGGTCTTCGCCCCAGGCCTCGGACGCCCCCGCGGCGTTGAAGTACCGCAGACTGGCGTAGCGCAGCCCGTACCTCACCTCGCACCAATGGAGCATTCTCTCGATCATCAGCTTCGACTCGCCGTAGGGGCTGCTGGGAGCCAGGCGATCGTCCTCGCGAATGGGGATCTGCTCGGGTTCGCCATAGACGGCGGCTGTGGAGGAGAGGATGAAGCGCTCTACCTCGTGGGCCACCATCGTCTCCAGCAGGTTCATGCCGTTGTTTATGTTGTCCCGCACAAAGGGTATTGGCTCATCCACGGAAATCGGGACCACGCTATGAGCGGCGAAATGCATCACCGCGTCGATGTCGTGAGTATCGAAGACGGCATCCAGGCTCTCCTGATCTCCCAGGTCTGCCTCCACGAAGACCGCGTCGGGATGAACTGCTCGTCGGTGTCCTTGTGTCAGATTGTCATATACGACTACTTCGTAGCCGGCTTTGATCAGCTCGTCTGTCGTCACGCTGCCGATGTAGCCAGCCCCGCCTGTGACTAGTATGGTCATCATGTGGCTCCGGGGCTATTATAGCGTCTACTGGGACATTCCTCAAGCACATGCCTGGACGCTGCGCAACGGAGTGCTACTTCATCAGCCATTGAGCGAGCTTGGAGTACAGGACTTCTAGCAGTCCGACGCGCTGTGGGTCATGGTAGCGTAGGTCATATTCGGTCCTGGAGACCATCTGCCCGTTCTGGGTTAGGGCGGCCACAAGGTGCCCGTTCTGGTCACCGATCCGGTGTTCTACCCGCCCCACCATCTGACAGGAATCAGGTGACAGCGACATGGTGCGCGAGAACAGGCTCTCCCCATCAAGGCTTATCTCCAGGTGACAGTCATCCCAAGGAACGGGCAAATCGTTGATCGCCCACACGCGCGCCCCAAAGAGGTCCCCAGGACGGTATGCGCGTAGAGGATACTCGAGGCTGACGAGGATGGGACTGAAGACCGCTTTCAACTTCAGATACGCGAGCTTCGGCGTACGGTAGTAGTCGACAACACTCCAGGAGATTGCTGGCCAGGCATCGTTGAACTGCCAGACCACGACGCCGCTAGTGCGATATTTGCGCCGCCGGAAGTGCTCGATGGCCACCTGCAGCCCAAGAGCCTGGGCCTTCTGCGAGGCTTGCACCCACTGGTGCAAGCTCTCCGGGGAGAAGGCGCCCGCGTATCGCTCCACTTTCTCAAGTTGCCCGCAGTGATACCGCCAACCTTCCCCGGGAGGGAAGAGATCCTCCTCAGGCAGAAAGCGAGATAGAGAATCCAAATGGGGAACCGACTGCAAACCGAGTTCACTGACAAAAGGCGAATGGTTCTGACGGTAATCGCCAATGGGGGCCTTGCCATGCCATATCAGCCAGTCGTGGCTGTCACCCCGCCCGGGAGAGGTCTTGCGAAAGGGGCGAGTGCCATCTTCTCCGTCTACAACGGCTTCCAGCGTGTCCACGAGCTGCCGATTGCGTCGATAGCTGTATTCGTTACCGCCACACCACATGACCAAGGAAGGATGGTTGCGCAGTTGGCGAACAATACTGCTTGCCTCCCGAGCCGCCAGACTCCGGAATCGCTCTTCACGGGGGAGGTGACCTAGCAGGACGCAGGATAGCGGGAACTCTTGCCAGATCATGATCCCTTCGCTGTCGCAAGTATCGTAGAAAGCTCTCTTCTCGCGCAGGCCGCCTCCCCAGACCCGCAAGAGGTTGATCCCTGCCTCTCTGACCATACCAATCAGGGTCTCGTAATCACGGCTCCTCAGGCGTCCCGGTAGAGCGTCCGCCGGCACCCAGTTTGCGCCACGGATGAACTCCCGTCGACCGTTCACCACAAACGTCCAGTTCTCGCTGCCAGGGGGCGTATCTGGATTGGGCGCCATCTCCACGGTGCGCAGCCCGAAGCCCCGCCTCAAGGAGTCCAGGACCTGCCCCTGACGTATGATGCGTATCTCCAGTTCGTACATGTGGGGCTCGCCTCGATCCCAGGGTTGCCAAAGGCGCGCGCTCTCCATTTCGAATTCCAGCTCTGTGGTCTGTTGGCCTTTATCTAGCGTCAGTTGGAATCTCCGCGCGGCGGCAATGGGCTCCTCCCCTCGGTGCCTCCATTCCACTTCTGCCACGATGTCTTGGGGTCTGTCCGAGTCCAACGTAGCCTGCGCCCTGACGTGCGCCCGATCTCCCTCAAGGCTGGCTGTGACGAAGACGTCCTTGATGAAAACTGGGCCAGTGACGATGAGCGATACCTCGTCCCAGATGCCCATGGTTCTGATCCGCGGTGCGAAATCCCAGCCGAAGCTCATCTGGCATTTCAGCGTGGCCGTCCGGGCGGGGAAGGGTTCCTCACCCCGCGGTAGTGCCACCGCAACGCGTGACCAGAGCTTCTCCCGCCAGGACAATTGTCTACGGGGCAGGGCTTTGGAGCCCCAGATGCGGACCGCCACGTGGGAACCACCAGCTTTCTTGAAATCGGTGATCTCGTAGATCTGCTGGGAGAACATGCCCTCATGTTGGCCTAGCATGATCTGATCAAGGTACACAGCGGAGATGTAGTCTATGCCTTCGAAGCACAGGAAGGCTCGCTCTCCCTCCTCCAGGTCTACGCTAAGGGGGCGGGCGTACCACCAATCCCAGGCATCCACCCATTGGCTGTCTTCGTTGCTGGTGGCGTAGAAAGGATCTTCGATCCTGCCCAAGGCCAGGAGATCGCTTCGCACGTTACCAGGTACTGTGGCTGGGAGCCACTCGTCCACCTCAGCTCGGTCATCCACCTGGGAGTGGAGAGGCTTTGAGGGCACACATGCGAAGTGCCAATCAGAGCCGCCGAGGTCTACCGATCTGCGTGTCATTTTGAATTCTGCTGTCCATTCTCGGTCTATTGTGAAGCATGCGTGTCAGCACGAGCAAGCGGCGGGAAACAATGACTGGGTTGGCCCATCGCCGCTTTGGTTTGTTTCTGGCAAGAGCGGCGTTCAGGGTGCAAACTAGCCTCGGAACGAACTCAGGCCTCAGTCGCGCAGACAGCATACATGAGTTGGTGGCCGAAGTCAATGGGCCGACTTGCTGAAGGGGATGGCTTGCAGTAAAATCGACGCGATCTACGCAAGAAGGAGGACGTATGGTGGGTGAAGCGTTGGCGGCGGAGGCAATCGTCAGAAGCTGTTGCCGCATGGATCATGGAGGATGTGGGATACTGATCCACATCAGGGACGGGGAGCCCGTGAGAATAGAGGGCGACCCAGAGTGCCGCATCAATCGCGGTACTTTGTGTTCCAAGGGTTTGGCGGGCCTCCACAAGCTCAACAGCCCTCATCGCCTGAAGTACCCTATGCTGAGGGACGGGGAGCGTGGAGAGGGCAAATGGAAGAGGGTCTCCTGGGACGAAGCGTTGGATCTCGTTGCCAGCAGGATGACGGAGGCCAAGGAGGAGTACGGTGCGGAATCGGTAGTGTTTGGCCAGGGGACTCACCGCCACTACGAGTATTTCCTCTGGCGGCTGGCCAACGCCTTTGGCACCCCCAACGTCATGGCCGCGGGCTACCTCTGCTACTATCCGCGGATCATCGCCTCTCACCTGACCCATGGCTTCTATCCCATCCCCGACTATGACTACCCGCCGAGTTGCGTCATGATGTGGGGCAACAACGTGGTGACCACGAGTGCGGACGGCGTTTGCGGCGCGCAGCTGTTGCGGGCCTTGGATCGTGGTTCGAGATTCATAGTCATCGATCCGAGGTACACGCCCATGGCTGCCAGGGCTGACGTGTGGGTTCAGCTCAGGCCCGGCTCAGATCTGGCCTTGGCGATGGGCATGATCAACGTCATCATCGAGGAGGGTCTGTACGATGAGGAGTTCGTGAGGGAGTGGACGGTGGGGTTCGACGAGCTGGCCGAGCGCGCCAGGGAGTATCCGCCGCAAGAAGTGGAACGCATCACGTGGGTGCCACCTGAGGTCTTGAGGGATGCCGCTCGGCTGTATGCCACATCGAAACCCGCTTCCATCCAGTGGGGAGTGGCCTGGGAGCAAAACATCAATGCGGTGCAGACTGCCCGGGCCATGTCCATTCTGAGGGCCATCACCGGCAATCTGGATGTGCCAGGCGGAGACCGCAATTGGACGCCGCCCCCCGTCGTAAAGTCCACTGCGTTCATGCTTGGCGGCGTGCTGACGCCGGAACAGCAGGCCAAGATGCTCGGTGCCGACGAATTCAAGCTGGCGGTATTGGGACAGACCCTGGCGCCGCAATTGGTCATCAAAGCCATCCTTGAGGAGAAACCCTACCCCATCAGGATGCTCTATCTTCACGGGACAAATCCCTTGCTGACCCTGCCCAACGTGGAGGAGGTGTACCGGGCACTGATGAAGGTGGACTTCACAGTGCTGGTCGATCTGTTCATGACCCCCTCAGCGGAGTTAGCGGATGTCGTGCTTCCCGCTGCCAGCTACCTGGAATTGAACGACATTGGCAACTACTGGCAGCGGTGCGGTCTCCTGTGGCCACGCCAGAAGGTGGCCCAGGTGGGAGAGGCCTGGTCCGACCAGAAGGTGATGAACGAATTGGGCAAGCGGCTGGGCCATGAAGAGTACTTCTGGGATGATGTGGAAGAGTGCTTGGACTACATCCTCGAACCGGCAGGGATAACCTTCGAAGAGTTCAAACAGTTGGGCTATCTGGAAGGACCCCAGGAATACCGCAAGTACAGGAAGAAGGGGTTCAAGACGCCGTCCGGCAAGGTGGAACTCTACTCGCAGCGCTTCGCCGACTGGGGATACGATCCGTTGCCTTCGTATGTGGAACCGCCCGGGACCCCACATAGTGACCCAGAGTTGGCTGAAGAGTATCCTCTGATCATGACCACCGCCCGCATCCCGGTCTTCTTTCATTCGGAGAACCGGGAGATACCTATCCTCCGAGAGGTGGTGTCCGAACCGGTGATGGAAATACATCCAGAGACTGGCAAAGACCTGGGCGTTGCCGACGGCGATTGGGTCTACATCGAGACCAAGAGAGGCCGGATCACGCAGAGGGCGCACCTGACGGAGAATATCGATCCCCGGGTGGTGATGGTCACTCATGCCTGGTGGTACCCTGAGGAAGGGATAGAGACGCTGCACGGCTTCCGTCGATCCAACATCAATGTCTTGATCGGCAACGATCCCCCCTACGATCCCTTCGTGGGGGCCATCCAGACGCGGGGCATCGTGTGCAAAGTCTATCCTGCTGAAAAGTGACCACGGAGTGAAGAACTATGAATGGGATGCTCACGATTGACGCCAAGAAGTGTATGGGTTGCTACGCCTGCGAGATAGCCTGCAAGGAAGTACATGGTATCCCTGCAGGGAAGTCTAGCTGGATCCAGGTCAAACGGAACGATGCCTCGAGGCAGCAAGCGGAACAGGAGGGCCACTACCTGCCCTTGGTATGCGTGCACTGCACCATGCCACCGTGTGTCGAAGCCTGCCCTGAAGAAGCGATTGCGCAGCGGCAGGACGGCATAGTCGTGCTGGACTCCAGCAGTTGCACTGGTTGTGGGCTCTGCATAGAGGCCTGCCCCTATGGGGCGATTTTCTTCGATGAGGGGGATGGCGTGGCTCTGAAGTGCGATCTGTGCGTGGAGAGGATGGAACAAGAGATGTGGCCAGGCTGCGTGCAGCACTGTTTCGCTCAGGTCTTCTGCCTCGAGCTGCCGGACTGACGCGCCAGGCGTAGTGGCGACTATTGACCTGATGTGTAGGGTGCGACAGATAAACGAGGCTCGCTGATGCTACTAGATATCGTGGTATGCGGACTATCGGAGCACTAGATGTAGAATAGCGTACATTTCTTAATCGGTTTGTATTGACAAATCCTTGACAAGTTGACGAAAATCTGGTAAAATAGTAGTGGAGTCTCCCGTGGGTGTGAGGACTTTCTTCTCACACCACTTTTCTATAGGGGGACGGTGAGGTCGGAACGACGGTACGTGCCTTCTGCATGTTGCGTTGCTCATCTCTCGACTGGAGGAGGCTAGTCGAATCTCTGGTCTATTCAATTGACTACATGCAATCGTATGTGCTTTCTCCGTATCGGGTAACTGAGAGGTGAGGACTCGAAATGAAGACCGTCTATTTTAGAGCTGAGTTGTTGTTTCCTCACGATAGCGTTCCCGCCCTCATGGAGGTGGGAGATGGGCAGTGGCAGAGTCTGGTCAAGCGGATCTCCGATTTGCCGGACACCGACGAAGACGCCCTGGCTTTCTCCCTGATGATGATCAGGCTGTGCGGATGCCTGCGGTGCAATCCTGGGAGCTACAAAGCGTCGCTTGGCTGCTCGGCTTGTGGGAGGCGCATTATCGGTATGAACAAAGAGACGGATGATGCTCTGATCGGTCACTTCCACAAGGCGAGGGAAGATCTGCTTAGATACCTCGAGACTGGTGAAGTGGAAGAGGAGGAGGGCGTATATCCCTAGGGATTTGCACGTCGTGATGGTCTGTGCTGGAGCCGCTTTGTTCACAGGCGGCTCTTTTTCTATGTCTTCCTTCGCTACTTCCGGCGCCTTTGATTGCCTAGACGCAAGTCAGGGTGCTACAATCCGTGTGAGACAGCCCGATGGAGTATAGCGTGACGGAGATGACAAGAGGTGAGTGCCAGTTGTGTGGGGGGTCGTTCCTCGTGTCCCACAACCTCGCCAGTTGCGTAGATTGCATCCGCGATCAGCCTGAAGAGTTGATGCCCCATATACGACAGGTTCAGGCGGTGTCACGCCGGGAGTTCGGGTTGCCGGAGGAACCGCCGCGCGATCCAGAGGGCGTCGCCTGTCGCCTGTGCGTCAACGAGTGCCGAATCGGCGAAGGGCGTCGCGGGTTCTGCGGGCTCCGCACGAACCGCAATGGCAAACTGGTGCATCTGGCGGGAACTGCCGCCAAGGGCATCCTGCGCTGGTATCATGACCCTCTGCCCACCAACTGTGTGGCGGCCTGGGTGTGCGAGGGCAGCAAGAAGTATGGGTACAACAATCTGGCAGTGTTCTACGGAGCTTGTACGTTCAACTGTCTCTTCTGTCAGAACTGGCATTATAGGGAGATGTCGCCCAACAAGCGAGGCATGACGGCGCGGGAGTTGGCCGACAAGGCCGACCGACGGACCTTCTGCGTCTGTTACTTCGGGGGTGACCCGTCCGCGCAGATGCTGCACGCTCTTGCGACGTCCGAGATCCTGGCCGAGCAAGGGGTGAGAGTGTGCTGGGAAACCAATGGCTCCGTGCATCCCAGGCTACTTAGGAGGGCGGTGGAGTTGGCGCTGGAAACAGGTGGCTGCGTCAAGTTCGACCTCAAGGCCTATGACGAGCACCTCCACAGGGTACTAACCGGCGCGACAAACCGGCGCACTCTGGAGAACTTCGCCCGCGCAGGTGAATATGTACCCGCGCGGCAGGAACCACCACTGCTCGTGGCCAGTACCCTGCTGGTGCCTGGGTACGTGGACGCTCGAGAGGTGGCGCAACTAGCCAAGTTCATCGTCTCTCTGGATCCGAACATCCCCTACTCACTGCTGGGGTTCCATCCCCACTTCTTCATGCCTGACCTGCCGCGGACTTCGGTACGGCACGCGGAGGAGTGTGAGTTGGCTGCCAAGGAAGCGGGCCTGGTCAACGTCCGCATTGGCAACCGCCACTTGCTTTCGAGGGACTACTAGGGCGGGGTGCAGTCCCACGTGTGCCGACGAAAAGAGCCGCTGACACGAAGTCAGCGGCTACTACTGCTCAGCTGGTAGTGAGGTCCACGTGCCCCACGAGTTCAGTTCTCGTTCAAGTCCTCTTTGAACAACTGCCCGAAATCACCGTCGAAATCGCGCAAGAAGCGATGCACGTCCAACACATCGTCTGTGCTAATGGGCGGTAGCTCCTTCAGGCGCTCCCATTCCTCCGGCGTCAAATCCGTGAGCACCTCCACCCGTTGCTCTTCCTTCACCATGGCCAAGATAATCCCCTGAGTGGCACACCGACGGCAGGAGACCATCAGCATCCATACGTCGTCCTGCTGTCCCATGATAGCAACGTCTGCTTCGTCATACTCGCTAGAGCAGACGACGCATTTCACGTTCTCTAGGAGTTGTCTCACAAAATCGTATTCGGGTGAGTCCTTGTCAATCCTTCTCACTCGTACTCGCCCTCCTCGTCACCGCCAAGCTCTTCTTCCCTCACGACGACAACTTCTATGTTGGCTGTCACATCGGGCAGCAGTTTGTAGGGCACTGAATAGGTGCCCAGTTCTCTAATGGGCTCCTCCAGCTCGAGCTTGCGTCGGTCCACGCTCGTGCCGATCTCTTGCTCCATGGCCTCTGCAATGTCCCCGCTGGTGATGGAGCCGTACAGGCGCTCCTTCTCACCGCTCTTGGCCGCCAGGGTCAGGGTAAGTCCCTCCAGTTTCGTGGCGAACTTCTGGGCCTCGGCCGCCAGCTGCTCCTGGCGTCTTGCTTCCGCCTGGCGCTGTAGCTCGAGCTGCTTCAGCGCGCCCTCGCTTGCCGCCGTCGCCAGCCCTTGTGGGATGAGGTAGTTGCGGGCATAACCTGGCGCAACGTCACAAAGTTCTCCAGCCTGTCCCAGCCTCTCTACGTCCTTCAGCAAGATCACCTGCATGTGCGCTACCTCGGGCGTCGTAGTCCTGTACAATTCTAACCCAAGAGGGCGAAAAGCTCAAGTTGCAGGGACGACGATGAGTACGGCTCAAGTGGGTGGACTGTGTGTTTTGCCCAACGCATATGATATAATTCGCGGCGACATGAGGATGTCAGTGGAGAAATCGTTTGGCACCGCCGAGTCTCCAGCCGACCGGCTGTGGAAGACCAGAACCAACGTCGGGCTTCTGGTGATCATCTATGTTGCCTTCATGCTTCGTGTCATCAGGCTCGACTTCCAGCCCCTGTGGTGGGACGAGGGGTGGACCCTCTATTTCGCGACCGCCGACGTTCCCACTATGATCGCTCGCACGGCTATCGACATCCACCCGCCCTTCTACTATTTGATACTGCACTTGTGGACCCTCGTCGCTGGGAGTAGTGCCATCTCGGTTCGCCTATTCTCCGCCCTCGTTGGCATCGTGTCCGTCCCTTTGATCTTTGTGGTCGGTCGGCGTCTCTTCGGCGTACGCGTGGGCATCATGGCCGCACTGGCGATGGCGCTGGCACCCCTTCAAATCTACTACTCTCAAGAAGCCCGCATGTACGCCCTCGCTACCCTTCTTGTGCTCGCGTCAGTGTACCTCTGTCTAACCCTGCTCCAGAGGGAGGAGAAGGGCGGCGCTTCTTGGATTCATTGGGTACTCTACCTACTGGTGACGGCCTTGGCAATGTACACTCAGTACTACGCGGCCTTCATACCAGCTGCTCAGACCATCTTCCTCCTGGTGTGGCACTGGCGCCACAGAGCGTTTCTGGTCAAATGGCTGGGGGTGCAGGCTGTGCTCCTGCTGGTCTATCTCCCCTGGCTAGTGTACGCCGGAAGCAAGCTGGTAGCGTACGTGAGTACTAAACTGGTCAAGGAAGGTGACGTCCCGGTCGGTTTCTTCACGTATTTCCAGCAACATCTGCTGGCCTTCTCGGTGGGCCATCTGAGTCAGGATAGGGCCTTTCTGTCGTGGATCGCCGTGGTCTTCGTTGCGGTGATCGTGCTGGGTGCAGTCGGCTACCTCAGAAACCGGCCTCAGACCGACTTCACCGTCAGGCAAGGCATCACCTTCGGCCTCATGTATCTGCTGATTCCCCTCTCCCTGGGCTATCTGGTGAATCTGCGCTATCCCTTCACCTCGCCTGGCATCCAGCGATTGTTCCTGTTCTCAGCTCCGGCCTTCCACCTTCTGGTGGCTCTGGGCTTGACCTGGATGTGGCACCGCGTTCACGTGGTGTGGCCGGTCTGTCTGCTGCTGGTCGTGGCCAGCACGCCACTGCTCGCTGATTTCTACACTTACGAACGTTACGTTGGAGAGGACTACCGCCCCCTCATAGAGACAGTGCAGGCTCATGCCATGCCTGATGACGTGGTGGTGGCCATTCATCCCTGGCAGATTGGCTACTTCCACGCTTACTATGATGGGCAGCTTCCCCACCTCTACCTCACTCCCAAAGAGGCCATCGACGTGACGCGCGAACAGTGGGCTGCGGATCCTGCGGTCATGGCTGGAGACCTGGACGGTCTTCTAGACGGACATCGTTTCTTGTGGCTTCCCGCCCACCAGGCCCTCGGTAGGATTCTGGAGAGCGATGTGGAGGGCTATCTTTCCCAGAAGCACTATCCCGTCCTGAGCCAGTGGTTCACCGCAAGCACGAGGTTGAGCTGCTACACCGGTGCGCAACAGCTGGACGTGAGTGGGCAGGGCATGAAGTTCGGCGACGAAATCTCTCTTCTCGGGCAGCGCATGACCTCCGGTCCCGTCGAAGCTGCGTGGGGCACTGTGCTCCTAGACTTGAGGTGGAGGATGGACGGGGAGCTGACCGGAAGGCATCAGATTTCGTTGCGCCTAGTTGATGACGAGGGCCAGGTGTGGGCTAGCGAGGACCGGGAGCCGGTCGGCGGGCTACGCCCCTTTCACGCCGAGCCGGTAGGCAGCGAGATTCTTGACCAGCACGGGCTGCTGGTACCCGCTGGCACTCCTCCGGGTCCATACCAGCTTCGGTTAGGAGTGTACCGCTTAGGGGATGGCCAATGGTTGAACGTGCTGGACCAGAATGGGAGGCCCCAAGGGGTGCAGGCGAACTTGGGAACGATAGATGTCCGCGCTCCAAGCATGCCACCTCCTGTGGAAGGCCTGTTCGTTGAGCACGGCCGGCGGGCCGAGTTTGGATCTCTCATCCGTCTGCTGGGGTACTCCGTTGCGGGTGAGAGCTTCCGGCCTGGCGATACCCTGCAAACAGCCCTCTTCTGGCAGGCGCTGGCGGAACTGAACGAGGATTACCACGTCTCACTCCAGCTTAGGGATAGCGGAGGGCGAGAGCGGGCTGCCCTGGATGGGCCGCTGTCGAGGTCTGACTACCCCACCAGCGCCTGGGGAGAAGGGCAACTGGTTCGCGGTTTCCAGAGCTTGCTGCTCCCCGCCAATCTGACTGACGGCGAATACCACCTGTTCTTGAGCCTGTGGCACCTCGCTGACGGGCAGCCTCTTCCTCTTCGCAGGTGGGGTGTGAACTGGGGAGACGCCTACGCGCTGGGCACGATACAGGTGCACAGCAGATCTCATCGGGTGGAGCCACCGGCTGCCGTTAGACACCCCATGTCTCTCCAGGTGGGCGATGCTGTACAGTTCCTGGGCTACGATCTCGATCCATCGGCGGTCAGTGGCGGGGGGACTCTGCGGCTCACCCTCTACTGGCAAGCACTATCAGAGATGGACACATCCTATACGGTCTTCAACCATCTCATCGACGATGAGGATCAGATCTGGGGTCAGAAGGATGGCATCCCCGGCAATGGGTCTCTACCAACCAGCAGCTGGATCGCCGGCGAGTACGTGATCGACGAATATGAGATTCCGGTGCTGGAGGACACCCCTCCTGGCGAATACCTCATCGAAACTGGCATGTACGACCTAGCGACGATGACACGCCTGACCGTCTTCGATGCTGAGGGCAGGGAGACGGGGGACAGGATTCTCCTGAGGGCCTCCCCTCTCCTCGTTGGCCCGTGATGCGTGGTCACCATCGCAGTCCAGCTCTTGGCATGTGCTGGGCCTACAACGGCCTCGAGTCGTCCCACGCGAGACTGATCGCCCAACCTTCGTGGTCCCTGGTACGCAGCCATTGAGCCAGTGCTCGTGTTGCATTGCACCACACTTGGCGGACGGCTATAATGAGTCTATGTGGCTGACGGGCATCGAGGAGGAAACATCTTGAAGCGAATCAGGGGTCTCGCGGCAGCCCCTGGATCCCCCCCCATCTGGGAAATGGCAATCGTAGTCGTCATTGTGCTGGCAGCCACCTTCTTCAGGACTCTTCTCTTCGAGGCTGCCCCGCCAGGCTTGCAGCACGACGAGATTTTCAAGGCCAATTTCGCCGTGGACGTCCTCGATGGCGGGTGGCCTGTCTTCTTTGACCCCAATGGTGGTGAGGAGGCTCTCTTCCCCTACCTCGCTGCCCTGTCCATCTCCCTGTTCGGGCACAACTTCTTCGCGCTACGCTTCGTCTCCCTGGTGAGTGGCATCCTCAGCGTTGTGCTCAGCTATGTGCTGACCAAGGAGCTCTTCGGGCGTCGGGTGGCACTGCTGACCACAGCAGGGCTGGCAATCTCCTTCTGGCACATCTTCGACAGCCGCGTAGCGCTGCGGCCGATCACACTTCTATTGACGGCCTTGGCTAGCTTCTATCTCTTCTGGCTGGGCCTGAAGCGGGGCAAGATAGTTTGGTTTGCCCTGGCTGGGGTCTCTCTGGGAGCAAGCTTCTACACGTATACGTCCGGTTTCCTGGTGCCGGTGACCATCGTGCTCTTCACCTTGCTGTATCTTCTGCCCTTTCGCAGAACCCTGTTTGCCCAGCGCTGGCGGGGTATCCTCCTTGCTCTTGTTATCAGCCTCATCATCCTTCTGCCCATGGGGTATCATCTCTACACTCACCCCGCAACCTCCACAGCGCGAGCACGCGATCTGGGCGATCACATCAATCTCCTGTTGGCTGGCGATCCTCGTCCCATCTTGAGAGATGCGCTGAGCGTGCTGGGTATGTTCGGCCTGCGAGGGGACCCAGAGTGGCGGTACAACTTGGCCGGCAGGCCTGTTTTCGATCCCATCACCTTTCTGCTCTTCTGCGGAGGTCTGCTCATCTGCTTGATCCGCATCGGGAAGCCTGAATACGCGTTTCTGCTTGTCTGGCTTGGTGTCAACATCATGCCGAGTGCGGTCACGCGAAACAGCCCATCCACCCTCAGGGCTATCGGCTCCCTGACAGCGATCTACATTCTACCAGCGCTGACCATCGATCTTGCCTGGGATTGGGTGGCTCGCCGTCTTGGCTCACTCGGGAGAAGGGCTCTCCTCGCGGCCGTGGTGCTGCTATTCCTTTCAACTGCTGCATTCACCTATCGGGACTACTTCACCGTGTGGGCGGAGAACAGTGAGGTCAGCGCCATCTACAGGGCCGATCTGAGCGCCGTCGCAAGGTACCTGGGGCAATCAGCGGGTGACGAGGAGATTTGTATATCTGCGTCGTTTGCTGCCGATCTCGACCAGCAGGTATTGAATTTCATGCTGGGAGAGCAGCGCGCTATCAGGTGGTTCGATGGACAGCAGGCGCTGGTCTTTCCGAAATCCTCTTCGGGAGTGCTGTATATCTTTCCCGCGACCGGTCCACTGCGCGAGGATTTGGCCGCTCGCTTCTTTGCCGATCCGCAGATAGAGGATGCGTATCTAGATCCCCGTGGCGAACGGGTTTTCGTCGCCTATCGGCTCTCCCGAGGTGAGGTGCATAGGCTCCGCGAAGTGCAACCCGAGCATCCCCTTGCCGTACATCTGGAAGACCGAGCGGAACTGCTGGGCTACGACCTGCCCAGCACGCTCGAAGCAGGGAGTGAGGTGCCATTGCTCCTATACTGGCGTGTATCTCAACCCATCAGGCCAGACTTGCTGTACGCTTTCTTCGCCCATGTAGTGGACACGCGCCAATACGTCTGGGCGCAGTCCGACACCTTGGGGTACCCCGTATCCAGCTGGATACAAGGTGACGTTGTGGTCCAGGCCTTTGGTCTGAGCATTCCGCCAGACGCGCCACCGCTGGAATATGAGGTAAAAATGGGTATGTACGATCTGGTGACGGGAGTGCGTCTGGAGCCCTCGGCTGGCGACGTTCCTCTGCCTGAGAGGGCAGTCACGTCCAAACCTTTCTCTGTGATGAAGGCCGCCCTTGTGCCCAGCATCGAGGAGTTGGAGGTTCCTCGGGAGAGGTACGCCAATTTCGACGACAGGGTGATGCTGCTGGGCTGCGACCTGGAGCCGGTACACGCGAGTGCTGGCGATGCCGTGCATATCAGCCTCTACTGGCAGGCGTTGGCCGAGCCGAGAGAGGACTACCTGGTCTCGGTGCTGGTGACTGACCAAGCGGGAAATGAGTTGCATGAGGTCTTACGAACCCCCGTTGATGGTGAGTATCCCACGTCGCTCTGGTCGGAGGGCCAGGTTGTGAGGGATCGCTTCGATCTAGTCATAGATCCCTCCATCCCCGTCGGCCGGCATCGCCTATGGGCACGTCTGTACGATCCCGGGGCCCAGGCCTATCTCACTCTCGCGGAGTCGGAGGATGATAGAGTCCGGGTGGGCAAGGTATGGGTCCTGTCTGAGAGTGAGGGTTAGAGGTCGGTCACTGGAGCGTGTGGACATCGAAGATCATGCCTGGGGATGCGCGGGCGTGACGAGGTATGCACGCGTGATGGGTGGAGGGCGCTGAGGGCTTGCGAGGCTGACGAGATAGATCGAAATGAGAGCCCTTGCAAGAGCAGTCAAAGACAACTGGCCATGCCTAGCTGTGCTCCTGGCAGGCATCCTTCTGATACTGCTTGGAGTGGCAACCCGGCACTCCATCGCTGTCGACCAGTATAGGATACGGGGGCTGCCCGACGAATCTGTCAAGGAACCCATGGCGCGCCTCGAGAGCGTGATCATAGCTTTGGGGTTCCTGCTGGTGCTAGCCAGCCTTGTCACATATCGACTCCACGATCGTCTGTCCGACATCCTCGGCCGATTCTTGTACCCGGCTGATGATTTCTATGCGGACAAAAGCCCCAGGCGGAGAGCTATCGACCTCTTCTTGATCAGCTTTCTGGGGCTCTTTCTCGAGATGCTGGTCATCAGATGGCTGTCAGCGGAATTCCGGCTTTTCGCATACCTCAAGAACTTGCCTCTATTGGCTGCGTTCATGGGCTTGGGTATCGGCTTTGGGCTAGTGCGCAGAAGGGAAAATCTATTCCCGGCCACCCTCCCTCTCGTTGCGCTTCTGTGCGGCCTGGTGACCTTTGGGACGAGGACATTGATATTCGATCTCATACGCTACCCGGCAGAGGAAGAGTTCATCTGGGACCTGAGCATTCGCGCATCTTTGGTTGGCACAATCATTTTCTTCGGCGCCGTCATCTACTTCTTCTTCCTGACCGTGCTGATTTTCGTACCCTTCGGTCAGCTGACAGGGCGGTTGATGAACAAGTTCGCCCCTCTGACTGGGTACACCATAAACATCTTGGGAAGTCTGTTTGGAATCTGGGCCTTCTCGGCCATGGCGTTTCTGAGTCTGCCCCCTTTGACCTGGTTTCTCGTTGCCCTGTTGCTCTGTCTGTGGTTTCTGCGAGGCCGACGGTATGTGCTGTGGGGCAATGTGGCGGTGGCTGGGGTCTGCCTGACCCTGCTATTCCTCTACCGTGGAGACTCGCTCTGGTCTCCATACTACAAGATAGACATCGACCAGCTTATGCTGGAGGGTGCGAGCGCTGACCAGGGAGATGTGATCTGGGGACACAGAATTGTCGTCAATCACGACTACCACCAGAAGGCTCTCGATCTCTCGCCCGAGTTTGTGGACAGGTATGGTAGTCTATCCTTCGACGTTGAGACGGCCCAACGAGCCTACGATCTGCCCTACGATTTCATCGAGCCTACTGATGTGCTCATCGTCGGTGCAGGGGCGGGAAACGATGTGGCAAGCGCTCTGAGATACGGAGCGTTGCGCGTGGATGCCGTGGAGATAGACCCATTGATCGCAGACCTGGGAGAGAGGCTCCACCCTGAGATGCCGTATCAATCCTCGAGAACCAATCTGATAGTTGATGACGCACGGTCCTTCTTTGAGAAAAACGATCGCAAGTACGATTTGATCGTCTTTGGATTTCTGGATTCTCACACGCTTCTGTCGAGCATGTCCAGTGTTCGTTTGGACAACTTCGTGTACACCATGGAGTGCTTCGAGGAAGCGAAGAGCCATCTCAAGGACGAAGGTGTGGTAGCATTGACTTTCTCCGTGGCCAAGAAGTGGATCGGTGCTCGGCTCAGAGACATGTTGGCCACCGTCTTTGACAGCAATCCTGTGGCTTTCGAGGTCGGATATGACGGGGGTGTGACCTTCATCGTCGGGCCGGGCATGGACACCACAGAGCTTACGGAAGAGCACCGCCTGCAAGTACTGGCAGCGGAAAAGCGTTTGGACTTCAAGGGGGTGGCGCCTCCAGCGACCGATGACTGGCCCTACCTGTACTTGAGGGAGCACACGGTGCCCGACGTCTACTGGCAGGTTCTGCTGCTCTTGCTGATCCTATCAGTGATCGTGATTCTGATGGTCTTCCCGGAGTCCACCAACGTCCATCTTCACTTCTTCTTCCTTGGCTGCGCGTTCTTCCTCCTTGAGACGAAGAGCATCACGGAGGCGGCCTTGCTGTTTGGCTCCACGTGGATCGTCAACTCGGTCGTGATCTCAGCGATTCTATTGATGATCCTGGGCGCCAATCTCTTTGTCAGCAGGTTCAAACCGTCTGATGTGAGGCCTTTCTACGTGCTGTTGCTGTGCTCCCTCTTGCTAAACTACACGGTGCCGCTGAGCACCGTTCTTGGACAGCACTTTCTGCTCAGAGGCCTCATATCCGGCTTCGCGATGTCGCTTCCCCTGTTCTTCGCAGGGATCATCTTTGCCATCTCGCTGAGGAAGATGCGTACCGTCGAAGTAGCTTTTGGCTCCAACCTACTTGGATCGGTGGTGGGTGGTATGGTCGAGTACGCCTCGTTGATCTATGGCATAAGAGCTCTCTATCCCATCGCCGCTTTCGCCTATGTCTTGTCCTGGCTGGGTTTGCGTCGAGGGACCAGATAGGCGGCGACACGTGGCGCCGGACGCGGTGGAGCCTTCAGGGTGAAGTTGTGATCTCCGTTGTTGAGCGCATGGGGCAATATGCACGCGAGCAGGCGCGCGGTCCATCGGCACGGCTAGACTTCGGCCTGCTGGTCGTGGTGTCGTTGCCAGTGTTCATCGTCCTCTTGCTTGCCCAGCCGGGCCTACCGAGGACGGCAGACGGCCATTTGCATCTACTGCGAACTGTGGAAGTGGACCAGAGTTGGCGAGACGGAATCTTCTATCCGCGCTGGGCACCCGACATGGCCTTTGGCTACGGTTACCCCATCTTCAACTACTTCGCACCACTTCTGTATCTCATAACCGAGGCAGTACACCTGCTAGGACCAGGTTTTGAGTCGTCGCTGAAGTTGGTGTTGATTGGCTGCCTGTTGTGCGGCGCCGGGGGCATGTATGCCTTGGTCAGGGATCACCTGGGAGCCCAAGCGGGCGTCTTGGCCGGTGCGACATACATCTATGCTCCCTACATGCTCAGGGGCGTCTTCGTCTCAGGCGTGTACGCTGAGTTCCTGGCCCTCTCCTTGATGCCACTTGCTCTCTGGTCGGTCTATCGGCTCATCACCAGAGCGAACCCTTTGTATCTGCTTACCAGTTCTTTGCTGTGCGGCGCAGTGGTGATCAGCCACAATATTTCTGGCATGCTCTTTTTTCCTCTGTTGGTTTCCTTCGCCTTGTGGACCATTTGGTCACAACGCAGGCGTAGCGCCATTCCTCGCACCGTGCTGGCCCTCATCTTGTCATTGGCCCTAGTTGCGCTCTTCTTGCTTCCAGCACTGGTCGAGAAGCCGATGGTCAATCTCGACAGACTGACGGAGGACTACTTTGACTTTCGCCAGCACTTCCTCAGCCTTGCCGAGATCTTGTCTCCCTCCGTCGTGCCCGACGGTCGATCGTTCAATCCTGTTTGGCTGCTGAACCTCGGGACTGCTCAGGTGTTTCTGGCAACCCTTGGGGTCCTGGCTCTGGTGGTGGGCTCCCTTGCCCGGTGGCAGAGGATGCAGGGACTTTTCTTCGTGCTGGTACTCGTCATCTCGGTCGCGATGATGCTGCCCGTTTCAACCCCAGTGTGGCAACACGCTCCGCTCGTATCTTTCACAGAGTTCCCTTGGCGGTTTCTGGGCCTTGCCGTGCTCGCCAGTTCCTTTCTCGCAGGAAACAGCGTGCATCTGTGGTGGAAACTGCGATGGCGGCGCTACAGGACCGTCCTCTTGGCTTTGTCCGTGATCTTCGCCGTGGGGGCAGCTTTTGTGCATTTGTATCAAGAATGGCCTCCCAGCAGACGAGAGGACCTGTCGCCCAAGGACGTCGTGCAGCACGAGTTGAGGACCGGGATTGTGGGTACCACGAGTGCCAGTGAGTGTCTTCCCACTTGGGTCGTGGAGGAACCCACTGACTCTCCTCTCGTCGGCCAGTATCTTTCTTCCGGCCCAATCTCGAAGTTGGATGAGGGGAGTCTCCCTGAATCCGCGCGAGCCGTGTTGCTTGGCCACACGGTGGTGTCTGACGAGTATCGCGTGGAATTCTCGACACCCCTGACGGTGCAGTTCAATACAATATACTTCCCCGGCTGGCGAGCCTTTGTCGATGGCAGGCCCGTGCCGGTGACTCCTTCCTATCCCCAAGGTCTCATCACCCTTCAAGTGCCGGCAGGCACGCACGAAGTTGCCTTGCGCTTTGGCGACACATCTGTGAGGACTCTGGCCAATGTGACGTCAGGCGGGGCATTGCTTCTCTTGATCGGCACGACCATTCTTGTGGCAGCCCGGCAGCGAGACCGACGGGGGCTGCCTCCCGAGCAGGCGACGGTGAACCACCTGCCCTTAATGCAAGCCGGCTTTCTGGTCTTGGCCCTGGTCCTCCTCTTGCTGTTCAAAGAAGCTTTCATGGACCACTACACGACATGGTTTCGCAAGAGTTCTCCTCCCGGTCAGGTGCTGGGAGCGCAGCACCCACGCGAACTGAGCGTAGGAGACGAGGTACGGTTCCTTGGGTATGATATGAGTTCCGAGAGCGTAGAGCCTGGAGACAACCTGCGTCTCACCTTGTACTGGGAACCTCAAGACAGGCTGGAAGAGGATTACAGCGCCTTCGTACATCTGGATGATCTGCGCCCGAACTACATCTCCTGGAGCCTGTCCGAAAAGGCCAATCCAG
>CAYGAW010000184.1:0-4080 GCA_964347945.1 uncultured Anaerolineales bacterium | reverse complement strand
CCACCTGCCGGCCGGCATTGCCATGGGCTTGGCCATGATGACCAAGCCCACAGCGGTCATCTTCGCGCCGTTGGTGATCGTACTCGCTTCTCTTTCCTTGATCAAGAAGGGAGAGGGGCGCAGACTGGGGCGTGCAGCTGTTCATCTGGGCTTGGGCCTTGGCGCTGTTGTGCTTGCTGTGGTCGCCTGGGATCTGGTGATCCGGATAGGGTCCGTCAACTTCCTAAGTGCCAGCGCGGCGCGCTATGGTGGTCTGCGAGTTGCTCCTGTGGAAAAGCTCCTGCCGCGTGTTCAGGGCTGGCTGCAGCATCTGCAGTACCTTACAGGTTCGCGAGTACTGAACGTCACTTTGATCGTCGGGACCGTGTGTCTCCTAGCATACGGAGTGTGGCGAAGGCGCGAACGAGCAGGGTGGGTATTTGAGTGGGTTCTGGCCGGCTTCTTTCTCTACTTTGTGGCTGTTCACACTGTGTTGACCTTCAGTATTTGGGACCGGTACATGTTGGGACTGGCTTCCATAGTAGCGATCCTCCTCTCGCGAGTCATTCTCCTGCCCCATGATGTGCTCTCAAGGCGGGAGGGGTCTGACCGAGCGCAGGTGGCCTACCTGGTTGTGCTGAGCCTGCTCTTGGTAGCGGCGATACGTCATCCGACGCAAGTTGCCCTGAGATATGGTTTTCCTGTGGGCGGGGATCATGGCTCCTTCCAGGGGATTGACGATGTGGCCAACTACTTCAAGGGAAATGCCCCCGAGGGGTCCGTCGTGTTCCACAAGTGGTTGGGATGGCACTACTCATGTTACTTGTTCGATGTTCCCTTGGACTTCTACTACTATCCGTCCTTTGAGTTCGTCCTCAAGTCCTCGCAGCAGCTTTCAACGTACGAGAAGTATATCGTGTTTCCTAGCTGGACAGATCCAAGCGGACTGGCGAACTTCCTGGAGGATAATGAATGGGAGATGCGTGAGCTGTACCGGACCTACCGGCCTAATGGTACTATGTCCTTCACTATCTATCGGATTCAGCCTCTGGGAGAATGAACCTGCGAAGGGGAATGAAGGGGCTCAGGTGCGTTGGCGACTGGGGTGCGATCTGTGGCCTCCTGGGGGTAACCATCTTGTTCTTCTGGAGGATCGCGCTGACCAATCGCATTCTCGTGGGTCTGGACGTCTTCACCTACTTCTATCCATACAAGGCCTACGCCGCCCAGGCGATACGCCACGGCTCTGTGCCTCTCTGGAACCCCTATCTGTTCATGGGAGTGCCGTTTCTGGCCAATATCCAGGCGGCAACGCTCTATCCTCTCAATCTGCCCCTCTACTGGCTGTCAGTGCCCAAGATGGTCAGCTACTCCATAGTGCTGCACGTCTTCATGGGAGGTGTTTTCACCTACCTCCTGGCGCGGCGGGCGCTGGGCTTTAGACCATGGGGCGCCTTCGTGGCCGCCGCGGTCTTCGCTCTGGGAGGCTTCCTGGGTGCCCAGGTGGAACACATCAATCAGTTGACCGTCTTGGTGTGGCTACCGCTCATCATGTGGCTCTTCTACTTGAGCTACGCGCGCCGCCGGTTTCGCTACGCTCTTCTCGCTGCGTTGCTGATAGGGGTTCAGTTCCTCGGCGGCCACGCCCAGTCTTCGTACACCATCCTTCTCGCGCTGGGGTGCTATGCCCTGTACCTGCCACTGGCGGAGAGAAGGGGCGCAATACGGACGTCTCTGCTGTCGCCAGTCGGCGTCAGGCGGGTTGCACGAGGGTTGGGGCTCTTCACCGTGGTCGTTCTGGTGGGAGCTGGCCTGGTCGCCTTTCAGCTTCTGCCCACTTACGAACTCTCTAGGCTTTCGATTCGGGGCACTGGGCTATCTTATCGGCAAGCGGTATCCTTCTCTCTCCAACCTGGGATGCTGCCCCGTTCCCTACTCCCAAGCTTCGATGATACTCCTTTCAGCGAGTATGTGGCCTACATAGGGATCTTCCCGCTACTTCTGGCTGCGCTCGGCATTTGGCGAAGAGGCGGCAAGCAGCAAGCACCATTCTTTATCGCACTCTCAGCCCTTGGCCTTGTCTTGGCCTTAGGGGTCTACAATCCGCTTTACTACGTCCTGTACCGCTTGCTGCCAGGGCTCAGCCTCTTTCGTGTCCCGGCCCGTTGGCTATGCCTTTACGCCTTCGGGATGGCTGTGCTTGCCGGACTAGGCGTCGAGGAACTTGCCTCCATCTCGCGCCCCGCGCCGATAGCTCTGAAACGGGCGGGGCTTGGTGCTTTGTGTGCCGCCCTGATGGCCCTTTCGTTGGCCTTCTTGGGGTTAGCAGCGCCGTCGACTATCCTACTGTGGTTGGCGACGACGGCAGCTGGAGGAAGCCTGATCTGGCTGGGCCTTCGGCGTCAGCGGGGAGCACGCTACTTCGCACTCCTTGCTGCGCTGGTCATGGTGGAGTTGCTCGTTGCAAGTCGCTATCTTAGCTACAACGAAGCAACTGCTCCTGAGGCATTCTCCTGCATGCGTACTTCTGTTGGCCATCTGCTCACTGATAGGAGCGTAAATCGCGTCCTCAGCTTCTCCGACGGGTCCTTCGACCCTGGCGACCTGCACGAGATTCAGCGCATTCTCACCGGCCAGCTGTCCGAGAAAAGCGTCTACGACTACATAGTGGCCACGAAGCAGAAGGAGATCATCACTCCTAATCTTCCCATGCTGTACAAACTTCAAAGCATAGACGGCTATGATGGTGGGGTGCTGCCTCTGGCGCGCTACGTCGAGTGGCAGCGCCTGTTGTTGGCAGAGGAGCAAGTGTCTATCGACGGTCGGCTGCAGGGACGCATAGCGGAGATACCTCCCGGTCGGCTGTTGAACCTCTTCAACGTGAAGCATGTCCTTACCGACAAGGTGTATGACGTCTGGGTCGACGGTGCCTACTACGACTTGAGCCATCGGGCAGTGCTGGGTCCTGAGAGCCCCAACATGCTGGTCGCGGACGACATTTCTGGTCTTCCTACGACTGCCATTGGCATCGTATCGTACGTCGAGGACGGCAGCGACCTGGGACAGGGCAGCCCCGTGGCCGAGATTACGGTCACAGATGGCGAGGGACGGAACCAAGTCTTCGTGCTGCGGGCTGGCGAAGACACTGCTGAGGGCGAATACGATGCAACGAAGGCGCGTCATCAGGAGTGTAGGGTGGTCGGACATTGGCGCGGCAATCCGGCAGGGAACGACTATCATACCCTACTGCAATTTGAGGAAGCGATCTCCCCGCGCGAGATTACTGTCCAATTCCTTGCCGACCATGGACAGCTTAGGCTGCGAGGCATAACGCTCCTGGACCAGCGGACCGGAACTCATCGGTCGCTGGTCGTTTCCACGGAGGGACGTTATCGTCTCGTCCATAGCGGCGACGTGAAAATCTACGAGAATCTGGACGTGCTTCCGAGGGCCTTTGTCGTCCACCAGGCCCGCGCCATCGAAGATGAAGAGCAAGTATTAGCTGCATTGCAGACACCATCGTTCGCGCCCAATGTGGAAGTCATACTCAGTGGCGAGGAGCCAGGACCGTCTTGGCAGTCTGAAGACGGGGTGGACGAGGTGTCGATTCTCGTCTACGACCCTGAGCGCGTAGTGGTCGAAGCCAACCTGGAGACCCCTGGATACCTTGTGCTGACCGACACCCACTACCCTGGCTGGCGGGCCTTGGTGGATGGGCGAGCTGCGGAGATCCTCCGCGCTGACTACTACTTCCGTGCGGTCTATCTTCCCGAGGGTGAGCACGTCGTAGAGTTCATCTATGACCCGGCCAGCTTAAAGATCGGTCTAGCGGTGAGTCTGACCTGTGGACTATGCGTCGGAGGTGGACTGGCGTGGGATCGCCTGAGAAGTAAGGCTTCTATCTGTTGAAGAAGGTCAACATGACTCTGCGGAGTATGATCTGATCAATCGGGGAGACCGAACCGCCGTCGTAGTCTCTGCTTGGAAAGACACCTCTCAGATCTCGGGCGGCTCAACGTCCACCCTGGATCCTCCACGGAGCAGTATGACATCATCGCTTGATAGCAGGTGAAGCTGAACTTGTTCGGGGCTCCGCAGAGG
>CAYGAW010000183.1:0-4356 GCA_964347945.1 uncultured Anaerolineales bacterium | reverse complement strand
GATAAGGAGGTAGCTGGTCGGCTGATTCAGGGAATGTAATCGGCAGCTTCCCTGAAGGATTTTGATCACCGAACAGGATGTCTGCCACAGCATTTCCACCCTGCTCACCAGGATACCATACGAAAAGCACAGCATCTGCCAGCTTATGAACACCAGGAATAGCGATTGGACTTCCTCCAGTAAGAACCACAATGATTGGTTTATCATTTCCTTTCCTCAACTTTTTCAGAAAGGCGACCTGATTGTCAGGAAGTCCGATATCAATCCTGTCTCCCTTGAATGGAGAAGCAATCGCCTCCCCTTCCTCTCCTTCCAGAAGCGATGTAATCCCCATAACCACAACCATGGCGTCAGCCGCCTTTGCTTCGGATGCAACCCAATCCATTGGATTAACGTTAATCCTGTCAAGAAGAAAACCCTGCCTATATTCTACTTTGGTTCCGATATTCACTTTACTCGTAATTCCTTCAAGAATAGTTACTAGATTGTTACTCAAGCCGTGGTAATTTCCGAGCAGCACATCGGAATTTGTAGCACATGGACCGAGAATAAAAAGGGAACCAATATTCTTACTGAGGGGAAGAACCTGCCTGTTATTTTTGAGTAAAACCGCAGATTTCGTAGCAGCTTCTCTTGCCAATTTCTGATGCTTCTGACACCGTACCACATCACTGCTTATGCTGTTATACGGATTTTCCTCCTCGGGATCGAAAAGCCCGAGCTTGAACCGTGTCTGCAGTAATCGAGAGAGGGCTCCGTCGATATCCTGTTCGGTAACCAAGCCCTGGGCTACAGCCTCGATAAGGTGATGAAATAAATCACCGCAGTTCAGGTTGACGCCGCTTTTTATTGCCTTAGCGGCGGATTCCGCAGGGCTAGAAGTCACTTTATGATGTTCATGGAAATCATGAAGTGCCCAGCAGTCTGAAACAATATACCCTTCAAAATTCCACTCTTTTCTCAGTATATCTTGCAGGAGGAATGTGCTGCCGCAGCACGGCTCACTATAGGTTCGGTTGTAGGCACACATCACACCCTCAACTTTTGCCTCTTTCACTAGGGCCTCAAAAGCAGGGAGGTATGTTTCGTAGAAATCTTTCTTAGAAGGGAGCGCATTAAAAGAGTGGCGGAGGCCTTCAGGGCCGGAATGGACAACGTAATGTTTGGCGCATGCCGCAGCTTTCAGGTATTTTAGATGATCACCTTGAAGTCCCTTCACAAAGCTAACACCCAGCCGGCTGGTCAGATAAGGATCCTCACCATATGTCTCCTGTCCGCGCCCCCAACGGGGATCTCGGAATAAATTAATGTTTGGGGTCCAGAAAGTAAGCCCTATGTAGCGCCCGCTGTTGTTCATTTCTTGAGCAGCTTTAAACTTGGCTCGTGCTTCGTCCGCAATGGCTGAAGCCACTCGGTAGATCAAATCTTCATCGAATGTTGCTGCCAATCCTATTGGTTGGGGAAATACGGTCGCCCTCCCAAACCTGGCAACTCCGTGAAGGCATTCTCCCCACCAACTATAGTATGGAATATCCAACCTCGGGATAGCAGGGCTTTGGTCCATGAGTTGGGACACTTTCTGTTCAAGTGTCATCCTTGATATGAGATCAGAAATCCTTTCCTCAAGGGGCATTGTATGATCAAGATAGGGCGCCTTCAGGCTCTTTTCTATTATCTTTTCATCTTGAACCGGCATTCTAGCCTGGGCACAGGCCAGAATCGTTATAAGCATACTTAGAGTAGTACATGCGATCTTTCTCATGGATATTTCCTCCTATTGAGATTCTTTAAACTTAAGTTATTTACCGCAGCACAATTTATAAAGATAATTTTCAATAAAAAATAATCTTGAAAACAAAAGCGTGCTCGCATGGTTTGGTCTTGGGAGGTATTATTTTAAGTCCCTCTTCAGTCAGGGTCCACTCTAATTTTTCATCTGATCCAAGCATGGTCACATCTGCTATTTTTGCTTCGGGCATTGACTTTGTGCCGAGTGATTTAATAATAACTTCTTTATCTGGCCAAGCTAAGCAGGAAGCGTACAAAATATTATCTCTGGTTGTAAACCTTATGTCTTGAGCGGTAAAATTAACTTCTCGGTCTTTGTCTTTATCATAATAATCCGTAATTAAATCATTGGGCCCTTCCTTATAAGTACGCCAGTTACGGGTTCCATAGATTGCCTCGCCGTTCACTCTCAGCCATTTTCCGATTGCATGCAATCGATCAACACTCGGCTCTGGAATCAAACCTTCAGAAGTTGGGCCAACATTAAGCAAAAAATTGCCGCCTTTACTGGCGATATCGACGAGGTTGTGAACAAGTACCTGGGTGGTTTTCCAGTTATGATCATTTTTCTTAAAACCCCAGGTATCATTCATTGTCATGCATGTTTCCCAGTCGTAATCCAAACCTCCTTTTGGCACATGCTGCTCAGGAGACCCATAATCGCCAAGGAAAGTGCCTTTTTCTTCGTCATGGGCAGCTCTGTCATTGATGATAAGGTCCGGCTTAAGCCTCCAAAGGAAGTTCAAAATCTCTTTACCATCTTCCATTGTCCACCAATCAGACCAATCACCATCGAACCACATCACTGCCGGTTCATATCCGGCGATCAATTCACGAAGCTGCAACTTCATATACTTAACGTACTCTTCTTTCCGCCCTTCCTTCATTAAGTTATAGCTGTATTTATCTACATTTCTTTTTTTAGTCCTATCAGACTCTTGCGATGGATGATGCCAATCGAGGATTGAATAATAGACACAGAATTTAATCCCGGCTTTTTTACATTCCTGACTGAGGGCTTTTAGGACATCTTTTCCGTAAGGCGTAGCATTCACTATGTTGTAATTGTTTGCTTTAGTGTCAAACATACTGAAGCCATCGTGATGTTTAGAAGTGATAACG
The DNA here is from genome assembly GCA_964347945.1 of uncultured Anaerolineales bacterium. Classification (GTDB taxonomy): domain Bacteria; phylum Chloroflexota; class Anaerolineae; order UBA7937; family B3-Chlor; genus CAYGAW01. Next base: position 1,446 of record CAYGAW010000183.1, on the reverse strand, counting down.
ATGTACTTCATTCCCGCGTCCTTGGCGATGCGAACCCACTCAGCAGGGTCGTATTTTATGGGATTAAATTGCGGAGGTAATTTTTCATATTCCTCTCGCGGGATATCAGCACTGGCCATAATCCATTCACCGACAATTTCATATTCCTTTCCTTTCCAAATCCCGGCAGGAATGGAATAAACGCCCCAATGAATAAACAGGCCAAACTTTGCCTCCCGCCACCAAGCCATCTTCTCATCTTTACTTAACGGTTCTTTCCTTGCACAGCTATAGGGCGTAAGAATGAAACCTGAAAAAAACGCAATAATAAAACAGATTCTGAATAATTTGATCTGTCTCATATTTTACCTCTTTTAATGCAAGGTATGTCCTATTCTTTGTTTCCTTTGATTCAACTTAATTTCAAAGGCTCAATACCGTATTGATCAAAATACTTCTCAACCTCTTCCAAAACAGAATCAGAAGGTTTTGAATCATCTCTTGCCATCGGAAGCAGCTCCATTGAATTTCCCATAGCAAAATAAGGAACATTCAACTCATTAATGACTTGCTCAACACTCTTCCCGTCATCTCTTTTTTCCATCCTGTTTACCAAACCAATTGCTGCAACAGCCTCAATATTTGACTCTTGCAAGTGTTTTATTGTGTCAATCAAAGAACCTCCTGTTGTTGTAACATCCTCTATAACAATAACCTTATCTCCTTCTTTAACAGGCCCAATAAAATATCTGTCTTTAGGATCTCCGTGCTTTTTTGGCTGTCCTCTTCCGATAACCAGTGCCTGATTTTCATTATTATCTAGTTTTCCTTTTTTATAATTCAAAATAACAGCTAATTTAGTAGCACCTTCAGGAACACCGTAAAAATAATCAGCTGAAATTCCTTTATCATCAGAAAAACCAAGAACAAAATCAGTTAATTTATCTACTACTCCAACTTCATCCAACAGATACCTGCAATTAGCATACCAATTAGATATTCTTCCCGATTTTAATGTTACTGGCTCTTCAAAAAAGCCAATCACATTATTCTCAATAAGGAATTTATTATATGCTTCCTGATTAAAGCCAGCCATTAAAAACAACCTCCTTTTTTTCTTCGTGAATCAGGGACGAAATTTCATATGTTCTATTTCCTTAGGAACCGAGTTTATAAACTCTTCTTTCTCTCTTTGTGAGAAACATAGGAAATTCGTTTTTGTCCTTGATCCAAATCCTTCACCATTTTCCATAGTTCCTATCCACTGACATCCTGAAAATGTGCCTACCTATTTTATAATTACAAACGCTTGAATTCAATGACTCTTTCATGGGATTTTTACCATTATCACCAGTCACAATTCAGTCACAACAGGATGATATTCTGCAATATATAATCTTAAAATATCTTGCAAATAAACAAAATAAAAGCTTTTCTGGTGATATAGAACTACGGATTCCAAATCCG
>CAYGAW010000182.1:0-2967 GCA_964347945.1 uncultured Anaerolineales bacterium | reverse complement strand
GGCTCAAATGAGACAAATAAGGATTTAACTGTCGTTGACGTGTGGGCAGGGACATTTGATCGTTTTGAGTATATGCCTCTTCAAGGTTGTCCAGCATGCCAAGGCCAGTATGACTATCTTAAAGGAAAATATGAGGTTATCGCTACTTCCCTTTGCAGTCAAAATGCTGTGCAGGTTCTAAATCCTAGATTAAAAAAATTATCTTTTGATGAGCTTGCGAAACGACTTAAACCTCTGGGGGAAGTCAGTTACAATGAGTTTATGCTTCGGTTCGCTGTCGATAAGTACGAAATGATCATATTTCCTGATGGGCGAGCGATAGTCAAGAATACCGCCGAAGAATCACTTGCTCGAGCGCTTTATTCAAAATATATAGGAGCCTAAGGCCAAATTCGAAATTAATTTGAACAGCATGCTGACTTGACCTGCTGGAGATGGACGATAAAGAAATGCCTGCCGAAGCTAATAAAATAGTGAAGAGCATATTGGATAAGCATCAGGTTGAGCCGTTGGCAAATGACCTCATTGAAAAGGGCGATGCCATCATTGCGAAGTATGAAGATATAGTGGGTGATTAAGGATGCAAAAATAATTGCCACTTCCTGTTCAACCGGGCCTTTGGTAGAGTGACAGAGATCGAAACGATGAAGAGCGCAATGACTTGTGAGAGCGTTTGTCATGGTTATCAAGAATACAGATGAACTGACATCACTGTTTCGTTTCAGCTAAATTCGGACCACTCATGATATTTCTTAAGCGATGGTTTGCGTATAATAGAATCACGCAAGGAGAAATGCGTGAGTTCGTTCACTTCTTCAGCTTGATTATCTCGCCCGGCAACGCCCCGGTCCATTCGCCCCCGGCGATGACCGTCTCGCCGTTGACCAGAAGGTAGGAGACGCCCTGGGAATAGCGGTGGGGGTTGTGAATCGATGTCGGTGTCTTGATGCCGTTTAGATCGATCAGGGCTATGTCCGCCTTATACCCTTCCTCTATCATCCCCCGATCGTCCCAGCCCATAATGGAGGCCGGCAGTGAAGTCTGGGACCGGATTACGTGCGGCAGGGAGACCGCTTTCCGTTCAAGGGAGTATTTCTTTATCTTGTGGAGGAAGGTGGAATAGGAGCGGCAGTGGACTTTGCCGATGCCATAGAAGGGGGCGACGCCGTCGGAACCGGTCCCCACCCAGTCCTTCTTCATTATATATTCGATATCCTCCTCGCACATGTTCATCGGCACCACCTTCGCACTCATCAACTCCAGTTCGATGGCGACCTCCTCGGCCGACATACCCCTCATTTCGGCCACCTGTGCGATCGATTTGCCCTCCAGCTCGTCCTCGACGCAGACGGCGATGATGATGTTTTCGGCGCCACTCTCCTCCTCTATTCGTTTCCCGACGGCGGCCCGTATCTCAGACGCCGTCTCCGGCTCCTTCATCCTTTGGAGGAAAAACATGCGGGCCCGCCCGTCTTGGAGCGAGTAGAAGCTGCCGGGTTTGATGAACTGCCTGGCGACCATGTTTACCAGGCGATCCCGGGGAAGTTCGTCGAGAAACCGACGGTGGTGGTCGTTGATCGGGGTGAAAGGGGTGGTTTTAGCGTAGAGAGCGATGAGCTCGCTGTCCCGCAGGTGTTCGAAAATGGAGGTAACGTCCTCGCCGCGGATAAAGTTCAGGCTGTCCGACCCGGCCCAGGCCTCCGCCGGCACCAGGGAGGCGTAGGGGTTGTTGCTGTGATAACGATATGGGTACTGGTCGGCGGTGATTTTCAGGCCACGGGCCCGGGCCGCTTCGATAAGCGCGCAAGCCTCCTTAACCGAACCCCAGTAGGGCTTGCCGATCGCCTTGAAGTGGGAAATATGGGTGGCTGCCCCTGTCTTTTCGCAGATTTCGATGGCCTCTTTCACCGCTTCGATAAGCATATCTTCCTCGTTGCGGACGTGGGTGTGGTATATGCCGCCGTAAGGGGTGATTTCGGCGACTAGGGCGATAACCTCATCGGTATCGCCGAAACTCCCCGGCTTGTAAACCAGGCCGGTGGAAAAACCGTAAGCCCCCTGTTCCATCGCCTCTTTGACGAGGGCTCTCATGCGCTTCAGTTCGTCGGGAGTCGGCGCGCGGTTCTCCATCCCCATAGCAATCCGACGGACGTCGCCGTGGCCGGCCAGCAGGGCGGCGTTGGGGCCGATGCCCTCGGACGACCAGCGAGCCATCTGGTCGGAGGCCTTCTCTACCATCGGCCAGCCGTGTGAGCCGCACTGGCCGACTATGACGGTCGTAACCCCCTGCTTGAGGTAGTTGAGGCAGGCGCGGTTCTCCGGGTAGTGCATGCCCCCCTCCACGTGGGTGTGCAGGTCGATGAAACCGGGGGTTACGATCAGGCCGGAGGCGTCGATCACCTTGTCGGCCGATCCTCGTATGCTTCCGCCCACCTTCACTATCCAACCGTCTTTGACCGCCACGTCGGCTTGGATCGCCTCCTTGCCGGAACCGTCCAGCACCCGACCGCCCCTGATCAGGACGTCGTAGTCGGCGGCTGATAACCCTCCGTGAATGAGGATAGTAAGTGAAATAAAGAAAATAATCGGAAATATAAATACACGGAAGAATACGTTGCGTTTCATTTGCATCTCCTTAATCATGAGTAGTTAGATGTGAATGAATCTTAAGGAATCGTTGAAAGCATGTCAAACTTCTTGTTGGATTCATTTTGTGGTAATGCTATTGGCAATCAAATTAACTATGGAAATCGTAATTTACGAAAAGATATGCACCATCATATAAAGTTAGGGGGGCATTGATAATAAATTGGTCATTTTCTTGGTGCAAAATTTCAAATAATGGAATAGGATTATAAGATGAGTGACATGCAGGGCACAAAAGAGCCGCCAAAGACCAAACTAGAGATTCTGAAATTCGTAGGGCCGATGTTTGTTCTCGCCGCCGTTATGATAGGCTCGGGAGAA
>CAYGAW010000181.1:0-26249 GCA_964347945.1 uncultured Anaerolineales bacterium | reverse complement strand
CTTGATGTTGATGGTGTGGGGTACCCGCTGGAGCAGGTGTCTCTGTCGGTGGATGGGCTGGGTACGATCGAGGCGACAAAGATTTCATCGCAAGCCCCCCTTCCTTTGGGCCTGGGGTGCCGGGTTGTCGTCACCGTGGGAGGCGAGAAGCTGGCTCCTGGGCCTCACGACGTCGTGATCCGCTTTCGTACGAAGGAGGTGGGCGAGGTAAGGCTGCCGATTCGCGACAGCATTGATTGAAGGATGACGCAAGGGGATGGATGATAGACTGCGAGAGGCGTGGCGTGTGCGCCAGGCTGCCTTCCCTCCGGTGATCGGCTTTGACTACCCCCTCCGCACCCTGGTGGTCAGCCTCACCGGGACCCGATGCCAGCTGGACTGTGCGCACTGCGGTGGACACTATCTGGAGTCCATGGTCCCCGTGTGGCGCGCCGATCCCGAAGGGGCAACTAGTTGCCTGATATCAGGAGGGTGTGACGGAAGCGGGCGGGTGCCAGTGACCGAGCATCTGGACATCGTGAGGGACATGCGATCGGGAAGGATCATGAACTGGCATGTGGGGCTGATAGGCGAGACGGAGGCCGAGATCATCGCTCCCTATGTTGACGTCATCTCCTTCGATTTCGTGGGGGACGACGAGACCATCAGGGAGGTGTACGGCCTCGATGTCGGTGTCCAAGACTACGTCGCTGCCTATGAGCTGCTCCGCCGCCATACGACGACTGTGCCCCACATCACAGTTGGGCTCAGGGGTGGTTCTATATCAGGGGAGTACAAAGCCCTCGATATCCTGGAGGATCTGGGAGTGGAGGCGATGACCTTCATTGTGTTCATACCCACTGCCGGCACTCGCTATGAGGACAGGGACCCGCCTCGACTGGAAGAGGTAGTACACCTTCTCGTCGAAGCTCGCCTGCGCTTTCCCACGATACCCATACACTTGGGGTGTATGAGACCCCGCGGGGAGTACAGAGATCAACTGGATGCGCTGGCGGTGAAGGCAGGTGTCAACGTGATCGTTAGCCCGGCCAGGACAGCGGTCGCCCTTGCGCAGGAGGTGGGGCTGAGGGTGGACCGCCGAGAAGAGTGCTGTGCTGTGAGGTTGAAGAGAAGGGCCTGAGATGGACGAGAAGTTTGACATAGGTATGATTGGGGGTGGGCCTGGGGGCTACGTGGCTGCGATCCGGGCGGCACAACTGGGCGCCAAGGTGGCCCTGATAGAGAAGGAGCGCCTCGGTGGAGTGTGTTTGAATTGGGGCTGCATCCCCACGAAGGCCATGGCCAGCAGCATTGAGCTGCTCATGGAAATAGAGCGGGCAGAAGAGTTTGGAGTCGTGGTCAGTGAACCAGACTTCGATTTTCCCTCCATGATGAGACGCAAGGACGAGGTGGTCGAGCGACTGGTCTCTGGCGTTGAGAGCCTGGTGGAAGCTCACAAGGTGCAGGTTTTCCATGGCCGTGCCGTACTGGTGTCGCCCACCGAAATCAAGGTAACGGGTGAGTCTCCTCGGGATGTGGAGGTGGCGAAGATCATCGTCGCCACGGGGTCGATACCGGCGATGCCGCCCGTGCCAGGGCTCGACTTGCCGGGTGTTGTTACCAGCAAGGAGATGGTTTCGCTTCAGGAGCCGCCAGAGGACTTGGTCGTCGTAGGTGGCGGGGTCGTGGGGATGGAGTTCGCGAGCATCTTCAACGCTCTTGGCACCAAGGTGACCGTCATCGAGATGCTGCCCGCGCTATTGCCTCCGGTCGACGAGGAACTGGCGCGCCGGTATCTGCAGCTGGTTCGCCGACAGGGAGTGGAGGTGCAGCTCCGTTCACCCCTCAAGGAGATCAGGAAAGAGGACGGGCTGCTCGAGGTAGCGTATGAAGGACCTAAGGGAGAAGGTGTGGTCAACGCCGACATGGTCCTCATTTCCACCGGGAGGGTGCCATACACCGAAGGACTGAACCTGGAAGAGATCGGCGTGAGCACGGAGAAGGGGGCGATTGTGGTGGACGAACACATGGCCACCAGCGTGCCTGGAGTGTACGCCATTGGGGACGTGACTGGAGGGTGGATGCTGGCTCACGTGGCCAGTCGCGAAGGTGAGGTAGCCGTGGAGCACGCACTGGGAAGAGAAAGCGTCATGGACTACCGCGCTGTCCCCAACTGCGTCTTCACACTCCCCGAGATAGCTGGCGTAGGATTGACCGAGCAAGAGGTCAAGGAGCGAGGCATCTCTTACAAGAAGAGCAGGTTTCCCTTCAATGCGAGCGGCCGCGCCGTGGCCATGGGGCAGCCCATGGGTCTGGTGAAGATGATTTGCGAAGAGGACAGCGCCAAGATACTCGGGCTCCATATCATGGGGCCTCACGCCACCGACATGATCGCTGAAGGAGCGCTGGCAATCCAGTCGGGCGCCACAGCGGAGGACATCATCAGAACGATCCATGCCCATCCCACACTGCCCGAGGCCGTGCGGGAGGCGGCATTGGGCCAGTTGGATGGCCCGATTCACATACTGTCGTGAGAAGCTGATGAATGGGGATCTAGATCGGCTACAGGAAGTCGTTGGCCTACGCTTCAATGACGAAACCCTGCTTCATAGGGCGTTGGTCCACAGTTCCTTCCTCAACGAGAACCCTGACTTCGATCTAGCGTCCAATGAGCGATTGGAATTCTTGGGTGATGCACTGCTTGATTTCATCGTGGGGGAGCGCCTGTATCGAAGCTTCCCGGAGATGGACGAAGGCGAACTCACCAAGCTGCGAGCGGCTTTGATCAACGCCAAGACCTTGGCAAAGTTCGCCAGGAGCATGGAGCTTGGAGACTACATGCGCCTGTCGCGCGGAGAGGATGAGCGAGGCGGTCGCGCCAGGGCGGGACTTCTTTCAGATGCCTTCGAAGCATTGGTGGCCGCCATCTATCTCGACAGTGGCCTGGAGGCGGTGGAGAACTTCGTCATGCCATTCATAGAACCAGAGGCGGCCAGGGTCCTAGAGCGTGGCCTGGAAAGGGACCACAAGAGCCGGTTACAGGAGTGGACTCAGAGCGAGCTTCGAGTGACTCCGGTGTACCGCACTATCAAGGAGCGCGGCCCGGATCACGCTAAGGAGTTCACTGTGGAGGTTTGGGTTGGGGACACAGCTTACGGTCGAGGTGAAGGCCGGACCAAGCAGGCTGCTCAGCAGCGCGCCGCACAGCACGCCTTGGAGGAGTTGGCCAAGGACGACGTTTGACAGCCTTCGACAAAGACGATATACTGGGAGGGAAGCAGAGTACTGTTACCACTAGATATAGTGTGCGGAGCCTCCCAATAGCCACATTTAGTGCTTGCGAGCAGGTTGAGGCCTTCGGAGCAGGAGGTCTGGAGTAGCCGACGGAGTGACCATCCGTTGGCTTGTTGCGTGTGATTGAGAATGTACATCAAGCGTTTGGAGATACAGGGCTACAAGACTTTTGCCTCGAGGACTGAATTCGAGTTCGATGCCGGGATAACGGCCATCGTCGGTCCAAACGGAAGTGGCAAGAGCAACATCGCCGACGCCCTGCGTTGGGTACTGGGTGAACAGCGGTATGGGGCGCTGCGAGCCAAGCGGAGCGCCGACATGATATTCGCTGGCAGCCAGGGCCGTGCACGGGTGGGCATGGCGGATGTCTCCCTCACTTTGGACAACTCTAACGGTTGGCTACCCATCGACTACGTTGAAGTGACTGTGCAGCGACGCGCCTTCCGCTCGGGGGAGAATCAGTACTTCCTCAACGGCAGTCGTGTGCGGCGAAAGGACATAGTGGAACTCCTGGCTAAGGGGGGTGTGAGCAGTAACACGTATACCATCATTGCCCAGATGGAGGTCGATGCGAGCCTGGGTATGCGCCCTGAAGAAAGGAGGGCTATCTTCGAGGAGGCGGCTGGCATCGCCATCCACCAAGCCAAGCGCGATCAGTCCCTGGCCAAACTGGAAGATACGCGGAACAACGTCCTGCGGGTCAACGACATCATCAACGAGATTAGCCCTCGGCTTGATAGGCTCAGCAGCCAAGCGGAACGGGCCAGGGAATACCAGGAGCTGTCTCGAGAACTCGAGAAACTCTTGGAGACCTGGCATGGCTACGGGTGGAGGCGAGCTCACGAGCAGCTGGAACGCACTCGAGCAGACGAGGAGACCCGCCAGCAAGCTCTGGACGAGCAGAAACGTGGGTTGGAGGACATTTCCCGCCAGATAGACCTGCTGCGGAAACGACAGGCGGAGCTGCGTGGTGACCTGGGTCGGTGGCACAGCGAGAGCGGGCGGCTTCACGGCCAGCTGGAAGAGTTACAGAGGGAACTGGCTGTGAAGCGGGAGAGACAGCGGCTCCTCCTCCAGCGAAACGACGAGATTGGGCAGGAGCTCTCTCCTCTAGTCGCAAGTCGAGACGGTCGACTGGAGAGAATCCAGGAGTTGGAGGCTGAGCTGGAGCGACTTGCGCAGGAGCGAGCAAGGCTCGACGCTGAAAAGGAGGATGTCCAGAAGGAGATGACTGACCTCCAGGACGAGCGCCGCACCCTGGAGAGTCAACTCACTGCTGCCCAGGATAATGCGTTCGAGCTTGCCACCGCGTTGGCTGAGCGACGAAACCGACTGAGTCAGCTGCGGGAGCGCAAGGAGGAACTCGCCCGACAGAGGGCGGAACATGCGCAGGTGGTCCACGACCTGCAGAGTCAATTGGAGGAGACAGCTCAGCGAATCGGTGCCCTTGACGGCAAGCGGGAGGATATCCTCGCCAACGTCGAGCAATTGAAGGCCGAAGAGGCGAAGAAGAAGGGTGCTGCCCAGTCTGCCGTCGACAAGAAGGCCAAGCTGTCGGCTCGTTTGGAAGAAGTCCGGCAACAACTGAGCGGGCTGGAAACGCGCAATGAAGTCCTGAGTGCAGCTCAACAAGATCTGACCGGGTATTCTCGTGGCGTCAAGACCGTGCTGAGCCACAGAAACCAGTTGCGAGGCTTGATCGGGACCGTAGCGGAGCTGCTGGACGTGCCTGCTGATCTGGACCTAGCCATAGGGGGTGCCTTGGGCACCAGGCTACAGACAGTGGTGACAGAGACTTGGGATGACGCATGTTCCGCTCTGGAGTTCTTACAGGCGAATGACGGTGGACGGTCGACTTTCCTTGCCGTGGACTCCCTGAGGGTGACACCTGCTCAACGCCTGCCAGGGGGCAAGGGGGTGGTGGGGTTGGCCTCTGACTTGGTGGGAATTCGCGAAGATCTGGGGGATGTGGCCCGGGCCCTTCTCGGCACTACGCTGGTGGTTGAGGACTTGGATGTGGCGCGCCGACTTCATCGAGACCACAGCGGCCTGCATCTGGTCACTCTCAGGGGTGAGTTGCTTTCCAGGAGCGGACTTCTACACGGTGGTTCGGTAGAGGCTTCGGGTACTTTGCTGGCTCACGAGCGAGAGCGCCGGGAGTTGCCGGGACGGATAGAGGCTGTGCGCGTCGATGTGGAGGCTCTGGAGACGGAAGCAGGCGAAACGGAACATATTCATCAGGCTCTGCGAGATGAGGCCGCCGCTTTGAGGGGCGAATACTCGGAACTCGAGGAGGCCATCAAATCTTTGGACGAGGAGATAGCCTCATGGCGCCTGCGTGAGGAGAGAACAAGTCAAGAAATCGAATGGCACACCATTACGATGGACAAGCTCCAGGAGGAGACAGATACCCTGGACGAGAGGGAAAAGGGGCTAAAGCGGGAGATCGAGACTGCGAAAGGGAAGGAGCTGGAGACCACTCAAGCCCTGGATTCATTGCAGGAGCAGATGGCGTCTCTGGACGTTGCTCTTCTACAAGACAAATTGGGCGGATTGAGGACGGCCATCGCCGTATTGGAGCGCAGCGGAGAGAGCCAGCAGACGGCCTTGGAAGGCCATAGGGCTGGACTTGAGCAGCTGGAGGCGCAGTTGGCGGCCAAGGAATCCAAGACTGTAGAGTTGGCTGGCGAGGCAGAGGAGCTAGAGCGAGACGTAGCAGTGTTGACAAGCCAAATAGAGGAGTTGTCGGACCAGGCAGGCAACATGTCTGCTCTCATCGCACCAGCCGAGCAGGAACTGTCCGATCTTGAGAAAGAGCAACGTCGTCTGGAGAAGGAGGAGGAGAAGACAAGAAGAAAGCTGCAGGACTACGAATCAGCGTACGGCCAGTCGGTGCTGAAGCGGCAGCGCCGCGAAGACGAGTCGCGGAATCTGCGGGAGCGCATAGAGGCGGATCTGGAGTCTGTTGCCATGTCGACTGATTGGCCTACGCAACTGCCGCTGGACATGGATGCCCGTCTCAGATCCTTGCCCGTCGTGACCAAGATCCCGCAGGGGTTGGAGTCGAGAATCAAGGCGCTGCGCAAACGTGTGCGCCAGCTGGGCCCAGTGGATCCAGAGGCTGTGAGTGAGTATCAAGAGGTGCTGGAGAGGCACAGCTTCCTCGTGGCCCAGGTGGAGGATCTGGAGAAGGCCGGAGAGTCGCTGCGCAAGGTCATAGCTGAGCTGGATGGGTTGATGGAAGACAAGTTCTTGGCGACGTTCAACAAGGTGGCGAAGGAGTTCAAGACGTACTTTACACGGTTGTTCAACGGCGGGAGTGCCGAGATCTTGTTGACGGACCCTGAGAATCCACTGGCCAGTGCTGTGGAGATCGTGGCGCAGCCCCCCGGGCGACGCCGCGGCAGCGTCGCCGTGCTCTCTGGCGGGGAAAGAGCATTGACTGGCGTGGCACTGACCTTCGCCATTCTGAAGTCTTGTGAGACGCCGTTTTGCTTGTTGGACGAGGTGGACTCACGACTGGACGAAGTGAATATCGGTCGCTTTCGTGAGGCACTACAGGAGCTTGCCGAGAACACTCAGGTCATCGTCATCACCCACAACCGGGGAACACTGGAGATCGCAGATTCCATCTATGGTGTTACCATGGGTGGGGACAGCGCGTCCAGAGTCCTCTCCTTGAGGTTGGAGGAGGTTGAGGAGAGAGCCTCCTAGTGAAGTGAGTTCTACACTGCCGAGGACGCCCGAAGTGCGAGGCGGCTCCACACAATCGACGCCAAAAAAGAATGGCTAGGATCCAAGTAATCAGCACTGGCGGAACCATCGCCATGAAACATGACGATGGTGCAGGAGGAGCGATACCGGCCGTGGCGGGGGGAGAGCTAGTCGCTCTTCTGCCTGCGGGGATCGGCGCGCTAGAAGTCGAGGAGTACTGCAATCTCCCGAGTGCTCATTTCACACTGGATACAGCTTGGGGCATCCGGACCCGAGTAGCCGAACTGGCAGCGCAGGAGGGTGTGCAGGCCATAGTTGTGACTCACGGCACCGACGCGATGGAGGAGACGGCCTACCTGCTGGACTTGACCGTGGACACCGACAAGCCGATGGTCTTAACCGGAGCCATGCGCACTGCCTCGGACGTGGGCTACGACGGCGCGGCAAACCTACTGGCTGCTGTCCGAGTCGGCGCTGCCGATGCGTGCAAGGGTCTGGGAGCGCTCGTGGTCATGAACCAGGAGATTCACGCGGCCCGCCACGTGACCAAGGTCGACACCCAGAGCATCGATACCTTCAGGTCTCTGCTTTCTGGGCCCTTGGGCAGAGTTGATGGAGACAGGGTAGTGGTCGAGATGCGGGTCGTTCGTCATTATGTGCCGTGCACCTCACTCGAGCCCGATGTCCATTTGATCAAGCTCGGAGTGGGTATGGATGAGCGGTTCTTGCGCCAGTTGGTGGAACAGGACGTCGCAGGCGTAGTGATCGAGGCTCTAGGCGGTGGACGGGTGCCGCCTTGGTGGATGCCTACCATCAGCGAGGCGGTCGAGAAGGGAATGGCGGTTGTCATCGCGTCTCGTTGCCCGTCAGGGCGGGTCTATGATGCGTACGGCTACCCAGGCGCCTACCGTGATCTGGAGCGCGCCGGGGTGATCTTTGCCGAGGGCCTCAACGGACAGAAAGCGCGCATCAAGTTGATGGTCGCTTTGGGCGAGCCCGGAGCTGGGACGAAGATCCAGGAACTGTTCAGCGCTGGCAGCTAGAACCAATCCATACGCAACTCGTCCAGGTATCCACTGCCGCTCAGTTCCAGAATAGCCTCATTGATCCGTTGGTGGAGAATGGGGCTGTTGAGGCGGGTGGCGATGACGTACGGATCGTCGGTCACAGGTGGCCCGACGATCTTCACCGCTCCATGTTCCCTCACGAACTGATAGGTCGAAACCACGTCCGCAACCGCGGCGTCGATCTCACCTTCCTTGAGCATGGTCAGGGTCTCATCTGGAGTGGGATAGGGGTACAACTCGAACTCCATCCTCCTCAGGAGTTGCCGGGCCTCCACGTCGCCCATGGAGCCCCACTCCACACCCACTGTGTGGCCTGCCAGGTCGTCTACGCCAGCGATCAAGTCCTCATCCTCACGTACGACGAGAACCTGTCCAGCATTGAAGTACGGATGAGAGTAAGCCACGTCTTGGGTAAGGCGGAGGTCAAACGGTAGGGCCGACAGCAGTAGATCTACCCTCTCCACTCGGAGGGCGTCATACAGTCCGTCGAAGGAGATGATCACGAACTCCACGTCGACGCCAAAATGCCGTCCCAACTCGCGGGCGAGGTCAACGTCGAAGCCCGCCAGGTTGCCGTCCTGGTCGATATCCTCGAAAGGAGGGTAACTCGCGTCCATGCCTATGCGCATTACTCCGTCCTGCTGGATACGCTCCCAGGTCTCGTCTTTCAATTCTTCCCCTGGGGCGAGCACCAGCCAGACGCCGGCTAGCACCGTGAGCAGTGCCAGGGTCGCGACTAGAGCGAGACTCTGGCGTTTGTCGAAGTGCTTGTTGTCCATTCGGGTGCCGACCTATGGCGCCGGTTCTATGAGCCAGTCGGTTGCGCCACGCGCGTAGCTCTGGATCTCCAGGTATATGGGCTTGACGATGAAGCCTGATGTGACCAACGCATAGTAGTCGCGGAAGTTCTTCTCCGGCAAAGGCGTTCTGAACGACCAAATCACCAAGGCTTCACACCAATCCCACTGTCTGGCTCTCTCATAGGCCTGGATCGTATAGAGAATGCGCTGATAGGGCCTTACGGCCTTCGTCCAGCGAGGGTGATCGTTCCATCCGCCCTCGGTGATCATGATCTTCTTGTCCCCGTCGTCGTTGCGGACCATGACTTCATGGATCAACTCTGCCCGCGCGAAGTTGATCTTGTTCTCTGCGGGAGGATCATCGGGCGGAAAGACATAGCCATAAGCGTGGATGGCCATGATGTCGAAGTAGTCCCTGGCACCGGCGTCATACATCCGTTGCAGGAATATGAGGTCGCTCAAGCCCCATTCGTTGCCTTCGCGGGCTATGGTCGGCGCCAGACCTCCGTTGAGGACGTAGCAGTCCGGATTGGCCTGCTTGGCACGACTGTAGGCCAGCTTCAGCAACTCGGTGTACGACTCGGGGTCGACAGGCCGATAGCCCCACTCGAAGCTAAGGTTGGGTTCGTTCCAAATGATGAAGTAGTTCACCCGACCTTTGAAGTGATCCACGAAGGCGTAGACGAAGTCCCCATAGTCTTCATACTGCTCCTCGTCCAGATAGCGGAAGGTCGTGTCCTTGGGGCGCGCCCATTCGGGAACAAAATCAAGCCGCGCGACGACATTCAAGCCTTGATTCACGGCATGATTGACCACCAGGTCAGCGTGCTGCCAGGCGAACTGACCCTTGGCTGGCTCGATGTATCCCCAGGGGAAGTACTCCACGATCCACGGAGCGCCCATCTCTCGGACCAACGCCAGTGTGCGCTGAATCTTCCACTCCTCGACTTCGTCGGTGAGGCGCGTATGAACTCCCATCTTGGGATTGACCGTTCTTACGTGATGGGGAGGGCCGATAATGATGATCGGCCTCGGCATAGCTCCCGCAAGCACCAAGACGATCGCCAGGGCGACGACCCTGCTGGAGTACGCGCACATCTCTCTCCAGCGTGTAGTGAACATCCAACTTCCTGACGATAGACGCACAAACGAAGGAGGGAAGGGCACGCACGCCCTTTCCCTCCCGATGGCAGCGACGAGTTGCCCAGAGCTTCAGCTCGCTTCCAAGCGTCTGAGAATGGCCTGCGCAGCTTTCCGGGCGCTGGCTATGGCCTCCACGATCGTGGCCGGACCGCTCACGTCATCTCCAGCCGCGAAAACGCCTGGAACTGAGGTTTCGAAGGTTTCGGGATCAACCTCGAAGGTGCGCCACCGTGTGGTCTCGAACTTCGAGTCATCGTTCAGCCACGAGATGTCGGGCTGCTGGCTGATGGCCTGAATCATCATGTCGCACTCGATGACGAATTCCGATCCTTCTACGGGAATGGGACGGCGGCGCCCACTCTCATCTGGCTCGCCCAGCTCCATGCGGAGACATTCCAGGCCAGTGATCTTGCCGTCCTCGCCCAAGATGCGCTTGGGATTGGTGAGGAAGTTGAAGACGATTCCCTCCTCCTCGGCCTCCTCGATTTCGGCCTCGTCGGCGGGCATCTGTTCTCTGGCTCGGCGGTAGACGATGAAGGCGTCAGCCCCAAGTCGGCGGGCTGTGCGTACCGCGTCCATGGCTGAGCTGCCACCGCCGATGACTGCCGTCTTCTCTCCCACCTTGACGTCCTGGCCCAGATTGACGTCTCTCAGGAAGTCCACTACGTGGACCACACCCTCTAGGTCCTCGCCTTCTATGCCCATCCATCGGGGCTGGTGAGCGCCAATGCCGATGAATACCGCGTCGTACTCATCGAGGAGATCCAGCACTTGCTGTTCAGAGCTGATCGGAGAGTTGACGCGTAGCTCCACCCCGAGGTCCAGAATCCTCTGGATGTCCTTGTCCAAAGCCTCGCTCGGCAGCCTGTATTCGGGAATGCCGGTCCACAGCATCCCTCCGGGTGACGAAAGAGCTTCGAAGATGGTGACCCCGTGGCCTGCTTTGGCGCACTCAAAAGCCACGGTAAACCCCGCAGGCCCTGCCCCGATGACAGCCACCTTCTTGCCGGTCGGTTTGCCGGGAGACACGCTCGCCTGCCCGTAGTCAGCAGCAGCTCTCTTGAGCCAGGCTATGGCCAGAGCGGTGCCCTTCTTGGCCACCAGGCACTTTTCCTCACAATAGTGGACACAGACGCGACCACAGGTTGAGGGGAACGGATTGTACTCTAGAATCTGCGCCAGAGCTTTGTCGAAGTCTCCCTGTTCGATGAAGGCTATGTACTCGGCTGGGCAGCAGTGTAGAGGGCAGGCTTCGTCGCATGGGGCCTTCTTGCACGCCAAACATCGCTGCGCCTCTTCGATAGCTTCCTCTTTGGTGTAGCCCGACGGGACCTCGTCGAAGTTCTGAATGCGCTCACTCGCATCCTGCATTCTCATCTTCACCCGGTCGGGCTTTATCTTCTTCTTCTCAGCCAAGGTGACCTCCTCTACGTTGAGTCTCGGTGGAAGCTTGAACGACTTCCGCAACACCGGGCGCTATTATATGGTTCCCGGATGCTCTTGTCAATCTGGGGCGCTTCTATGGGGCTATCTGGACCAGATGCTCTGCTTGATAGGGGAAGTGGTCAAAAACGCAGTCGAATGAAGCTGTCATACCCGGAGCGAGGCGCGAAGGTTCCGCGTAGGCGAACCCGGCGTTGAAGATCCTGCCCAGCGAGTCATACAGCGAGACCACGATCTTGACATAATACGCTGTTGTCGTGCCATCGTTTCTAAGGGTTCCGACGACATGGTATAGACCGGAGTCGTCGAGGCGGGCATAGCTGTGCACCACCCTCATACCCTCAGTTGGCCGCTCGGTGGTCAGTCGGCCAGTCGCGCGCAAACTGAATCTCTCCCAATCCCCGGGCTCTCGCCACGTTATGGCAAAGGGGGTTCTCTGGCCTGGGACCAGCAAATCTAGGAGTGGGGACCCTGTGCTTTCTTCGAGGACGTTCCCGGCTTCGTCGTAGAAGGTCATCCTCACGCGAATCTGATCTACGTTGTGTGTCAAGTCGTTGTGAATCTCACCCACAACATGTAGGTTGCCCAAATCGTCCAGGTAGTCGTTGGTGCCCATCAGTCCCAGTACTACCTCAGAGGGGTGAGGGGAGGCCGCTGGGGTCGGAGAAGGAGGGGTAGGCGTTGTGCTTTCCGTGAGTGAGACCGTCGATGTCGTTCCCTCTGCCAGGCTAATCAGTGGAAGGAGAAGCCAAGAGTGCGTTCTGACGGTTATCCCTACTGGAGCGGATTCCTGCTGACCGTCGAAGGTGGTGATCAGATAACGGTATTTGGTTGAAGGGCGCAATCCGGTGTCGTTGTACTGCGTAAGCCGCACACTAGTCTTGAAAGAGTACATGTTGTATCCCAGGCCCATGTCCCAGTACAGCCGGTAGATGTTTCCACGCGGAGCAACCGACGCCTCCCAACTGAGGTCAATCTGGTCTCCCCCCACGCTGCTCCCTCCCAGGTTTCTGGGCGCGGACGGCCTACCTTTCACAGGAGTCACGACGGCTTCAGGACTCACGTACCCGGTAGGCGTGGCACTGGGAAAGGTGAGACTGGGCGTCGCTGTGGCAGTCCGAGTGTGCGTACGAGTAGCGGTCGGAGTGTTAGTTGTAGTGCGGGTAGCTGTGGGCGTGGCGGTCTCGGTGTGTGTGGGTGTCAGCGTTCTGGTTGGGCTCCGAGTTGGCGTACCGGTGGGCGTTTTGGTGTGAGTGTGAGTCGGCGTCGGCGTGTGGCAGGGCGTAGCTGCGATCACGGACGTCGGGGTCCGCGTACGAGTTGGTGTGTTCGTGCGGGTAGCAGTAGCCGTGGCCGTTCTAGTCGGCGTGCGAGTAGGCGTCCTAGTGGGCGTCCTGGTACGAGTGGAAGTTGAGCTTGCCGTAGGGGAGCGTGTGGCTGTTGGTGTGGATGTGGCAGTTCGCGTCGGCGTGGGGGTCCTGGTGCGTGTCGGAGTAGCTGTACGGGTCTTGGTCACCGTGGGAGTAGCCGTACGTGTATTGGTTGGAGTTGTAGTCTCCATTGGCGCGGCCGTCGAGCTCGGCGAAACCGATATCTCTGATTCGCTCGTAGGCGTAGGGGGAGTAGTAGGCGTGGACGTGAATGTGGGCACAATTCCCACTTGTGATGAGGGCGAGGCCGAAACTTGATGCGACGGAGTCACGACTGGTGGAGGAGACAAGTCAGCTAGCGCGGGGGTACGCATTGCCAGCGCAAACCTGGGTGGTATCTGATACACGACCAGCAATATGAAAGCTCCGAAGACGAGGAAATTGAGGACGGCCAGGGCGACGATGATGATCACCCAAGACTCTGAGCTGAGTTTCCTCATAGTGTGCTAGGTGCCGTAGGTTCCCTTCTGCTCATTTGGATGAGTCGCCGCACAAGGGCGATGATGGGACCGCTCAGCAGTATCAGATCTCTCCAAGGTATGTCCCTAGGACCGAGTGGAGTACTCTGCTTGGAGCGGCGAATCAGTACCAGTGCAATGATCCCACCGAGAGAGGCTCCCAGCACGATTCCCAGCACGACGGCCGGATTCCAGGTCTTCCTACTCATAGCCTACCTCCGTCTTGCCAAGTACCCCAAACCCCTCCTCAATCCTGCAGCGGTGGCGGCTGCCCAAAGGAAGGGCTGGACGGCCAGGGCCAGGATGACTCTTGTCCTCTGCTCCACTTGCTGTGTTCTGCGTCTTATCCTACGCAGGTTGGGCCGAATTGGCCCTGTGTAACGAGGCAGGTACCTGACGATGTAGAGGGGGATGATCACGAGAGGAGATAGCAGGACCATGGCCTCCACAGCGAGTAAGATGAGAGCTAGGTCTCTTGCTAATGCCAAAGTCTCTGGCGTCATCGCAGACCTCCATAGCGTGGGGAGACGCTAAGCCATTGTACATGGAATGGTGTGCTGTGTCAATTATGGCTGTATGTTGCCAACAGTGGGGCGTTCGGGTATAATACTGGCGTTCGACGCATCGAAGCCAATTCCCGCGAGGCTTATCGTGAAGTGTCCGAACTGTGGCGCAAGCTTCAGGGGTGGCCGAGGAAGGTGCCCAGCTTGTGGCTACAGGGTAAAAGTGAAGGCGCTGGTAAGACGCTGCCCCGAGTGTAGGGCCAGAGTTGCTGAGGCGGCGAAAACTTGCCTCATGTGCGGGGCCACCTTGGAGGGGCGAAGAGGCTTCCTTCCTGGAGTTTCCCTATCCATGGTTCCTCCTGCTCCTCTGCTGGGAGGTGTCCTGGGTGTACTGTTGGTGATCGCCGTTTGGTTCATCAAGCCCTGGAGACTGGTACGACTCGGGACCTACCATACGCCGACGGCCACAGCAACACTGACCATCACGCCTACCATCACCGGTACTCCCACAGCCACGCCTACTGCTCCTCCGACAGGTACGCCTACACCGGAGGTCACAATCTACATCGTTCGCCCCGGTGACACGCTGAGTACCGTCGCTGCCCAGTTCGATGTGACTGTGGAGGCCATCATGGAGGCGAATGGGCTCGCCAATCACATTATCCAGGTAGGCCAAGAACTGCTCATCCCTGCAGAGGACGGGGGTCCGGGCAGCAGCCCCGGGATGGGAGAGACTCCTGGCCCCGAGGGGACCAATCAGCCCGAAACCGTGACCTATGTGGTACAGCCCGGGGATAGCTTGTCGGAGATCGCTCAGCGTTTCAACGTGACGATAGAGGCCGTGATGGAGGCCAACGGCATTACAGATCCGGATTCGATTCGCGAGGGGCAGGAGTTGCTGATACCTGGCGGAATCGGCTTATCGGAGACTCCTGGAATAGGAGGAGCTCCTACGCCCACCGTGGAGTCGGTGCTGGTCTATCCCGCGCCCCTTCTCCTCGGACCTCCCGACCGTCGGGAGTTCCGCGAGGAGCAGGCGGAATTGCCGATTCTGCTGAACTGGCTGTCCGTGGGCCTCCTGGCCGAGGACGAGTGGTACTCAGTCGTCCTGCGGTACGTTGACCCCGAAGAGGTGAAGGAGCGAGAAACAGTCGAGTTCACGAAAGCCAACTCTTACCACGTGTTGGCTGAGCTGCGGCCACCGCTTGAGGCTGAATCACATCTCTTCGAATGGCAAGTGTGGGTTGTACGTCTCATGGAGACCGAGATTGAGGGAAGCCCGGAGATCGTGCCCGTGGGTCGCCTCAGCGACAGACGCACGTTCCTGTGGTACTGAGGTGGGCCAGGGCCCCTCAGTATCGCACTGGCATCCGGCTCATTCACCCGCTGGACGCCGTATCCAGAGGACCAAGAGAGGCGGAAAGCAAAGGACATCGCCTGGCCGCTAGCGATGCCGTCTTGCAGTTGATATCCTGGATCAGTCGGAGGCCCGGCCCCAGCTATGAGCTAGCCCGAGCCCTCGCCTGGTGCAGCTTCTTGTACAAGCGAGACTTCCTGCGGTCGGCGTTCCTCTTGTGAATCACTCCTTTTTGAGCAGCTCTGTCAAGAGCACCGGCAGCGAGCTGCGCGATTTCGGCCGCTTCTTCCCATCGACCTTCACTGATAAGATTGTTGGTTCTCTTGACGTACGTTCGAGCTTGCGACCGATAAACTCGGTTACGCAGTCGCCTCTTCTCCGCCTGTCTCAACCTCTTCTTGGCTGACGCGGTAACTGGCAATCGCTTCACTCCTTTCAGATTCTGTATCCGTTAAGTAATCATACACATTTTGGTGGGGTTTGTCCAGCTTTGCATTCGGTTCGAAGGGTGGTATAATCTTGGCTATAGACAGTTCGTGTTCTGGAGGCACTATCCGGTCATGGCCGAGATGCGGCTCGATACCTTGACCTTGAGGTATTGGCAGGATTTCGAATTGGCTGAGGGTGAGTTGGAGTATCTGTCCGAGTTGCTCATCGAGGAAGAATCCCCACTCAGCGTTGAGGGCTTGGCTCAGCGCCTGATGGAGAAGCGCGTCACAGAGGAGAAGGCGGTCTGGGATGAAAGAAAAGCCAAAGGGCTCATCTACCAGCCGCGAGAAGCGTACGCCCAGGGTGATCGGCTGGTCTTCTCGGCGTTGGGAGACGCGGCCGGCGAGGTGGTGGCGGTACGGCCGGGGCGGCACCCCGACTATGCTCCTTTCGACGTCATTCAGGTGAGGATGGAAGGGAATGGAGAGATCAGCGAGTTTGCCGCCAATCTGTCGCATCCTCATGCCTTGAACTTCATCGCTGTGGATGAGGACGAGGATCTGACTCTGGACGACCTTCCTGCGCTGAGTAGCAGGTTGCTCGAAAGATACGGAGAGTGCGTGATACCCGTCCTCTTAGAACGGTTGAGGGAGAGTCCGGAGTTTGTGAGTTTTGGCGAGGAGTGGTTCCTGAGAGGATTCCTGCTGCCCATGCAGGAAGGGCACTTGAACCTTGCGGAGGCCGTTCTCGACTTGGCAGGCGGGTTCGCCGGTTCGGAGGAGATGCTGAACGTACTGGAGATGCCGAAAGAAAGTGGTCGGGCCGTGCAGATGTTCTCACTGAACTATGCCTTGGCCACGGATGAACAAGGGAGATTCAAGTTCGCAGGTGCTGACGGCAGAATGGAGTGGTGCCTTCCGAGGGTTGCAGAGACGAAGCCACTGCGCTTTGAGAAGGGCCCCAACGAAATCAACGTCGATCACATTCTGGACGAGGTTGTGGAAATAGTTGGAGAGGGTGAGCCGACCGACGCGCCTAGTGCAGCTGTTCAGCAGTGGTCTCACGTGCTGACCTTCTACGACTGGTACTGGGGACATCTTCCCTACGACAAAGGTGCAAGAGACCTGCTGGTCAGACCACTGTTTGAGGGCCAGCGCTGTACGAGATTGCAGTTGCGCCTGGGCGGGAACGGTGAAAGCTTCCCGGTGGTTCTGTACTACGCTAGCGATCGGCAAATGGGTTGGTGGGGCAGCGCTGAGTTGAGGGCTTTCTTTGAGCGCCAGGAACTTGTGCCCGGCGCGACCATAGTCATTGAGCGAACAGCCAACTCCGACAGCGAAGGTCTGTATGAGATAGGCTACAATCCCGCGCCTGCCACCAAGCTGGAGATGTTGGACTACGAGGAGAGTGGACAACCCGTATTCCGTAGAATCGCGGTCAGGTGCGAGATCGACGAAGAGATGAGCCTGCCTAGGTCGCGCTTCAGCGCACTGGAGACGCTCAAACTGCTCGATGGGGGCGAAGCGAAGGTGGCTCGGTCTCTGTTGGCTGCCGCCTTCCAGCGAGTTGGTGAGAAGATGCTGAGAGGACTAGGAATCGTGTACCGGGCGAGCTTCAACGACCTTCTGGTGGCCACCAACATAGAGAGGCCTTATCCCGGCACGATCTTGCGAGGCATCTTCGAACAGGAGGCGTACCCTTGTTTCTATCTAGATGTCGATGGCTACTATGTCTATGACCCGAGCCGTAGCCAAGCGGAAGCGAACAAGGTCCGCTTGACCCGTGATGAGGCTATTCTAGACGCAGGAAGCTCGGACCGCTAGACGGGAGGTACAGGTGGCGAAGTTGCTGCGTCCGGATGTCAACACGAAGTTCCACATAGACTACGACTGGTGGGCTGACCAGGGCCGCGATGCCCGGATTCTTATTTGGGAGCAGCTTTGTGCGGAGTGTAGAGCCAGATTTGGGAGCCATGAAGAGACGGACGACATTGATTGGGTGGATCCCAGTACTGGAGCGGTCACCGTAGTTGACGGACTGCGGTACTGCCTCCGCGAGTGTTGTAGCCAAAGAGATGATTACATCACGCGCACTACCCCGCTCCCGGCCGCGATTTTCCGCGTCTTGATAGCCAATGGCAATACTCCTCTGTCGGCTGTGGAACTTCAAAAGAGGATTGGCAAGAGTAATCCGAAAGCGCTCCTCCGGATTCTACTGGGTCAGGAGATGCGAACGCATTATGGGATAAGGCCCATCCTTGGGTAGCTGGTCGTGTTGCAGATGAGGGGCCGCTGTCTGCTGCGAGCTGGGGGTCGCCAGGCGGCTCCTTTTTTGTATCGGGGTTAGACGAAGACGTCTTTGGGTAGTGAGATGCCCAACATCTTCAGTCGGTCGAGGAACTGGGGCTTGGTGCCGGTGGGGCGGAGCTCGCTGCCGCGTTCGGCTTCGTGGCGCTGCACATCCTGGAGGAGGAAGATGTCGCGTAGCGTGGGAGTGCCGTTCTCGAATTCGAGCACTTCGGTGAGGCTTGCGACCACAGGTGACTCTGTGTCCCTTTTCACGAGCTGAATGATCAGATCGAGCGAAGTCGAGAGTATTCTCCTGATCGCGCGGCTGTCCAGCCCGCTCCCATGTAGTAGTCCCCAACTCTCGAGCTTGCACAGCGCATCCTCGGGGGATTCCGCGATGATAGAAAAGATGACGCCACTCATGGCCAGAAGCAGCTTGAGCAATGGCACCGCCTCCGCGCCATCTACTCTGTCAAGTACCAACCCCTGTGGCTGCATCTTTGGCACGATGGTGAGGAGGTAATGGCGCGTAATCCTCTGCTGCCCTTCAGGCGGGTCGAGGTTGGCCCTAAGAGTGGTGATACCCTTGCGCTCGAGCGCGGGTTCGTCGGGATTCTGGATGGCGAGGATCTGTCCGTCGCAATCCGCTGAGGAAACCAGTACGTACAGCAGGGACCTCTTGCCGCTGCCAGCCGGCCCCGATATGGCCAGATTGAGTCCGGCCTGGACGCAGGCCCTGAGGAACGCCAGGGCCTGAGCGGTGACGAAGCCCTGTCGAACGAGGCCTTCGGCCTTGCATGCAGTGATTCGTGCGGAAGGATCGTCTTGTGAAGTGCCCACGGCTGTCTGCGTAACCATTGTATCACAGTAGCGCGCGATATGCAACGACGAGAAGCTGCATGGTGCAAGGTTCTCGTCGTCGGCACCAGACGCCGGTCGAGGGTGAAGGACGGTTATGAACGACGCTCGTAGGGCGCAGTTGGCACGAGCGGCCACCGTTGTCATGGTGGCCTATGTGATCAGCCGCGTCCTGGGGCTGGGCCGAGAGATTATCATCGGCAATCAGTTCGGCACGAGTCGGGAACTGGATGCCTATCTCGCCGCCTTTCGCATTCCGGATCTGATCTTCCAGCTAGTGGCTGGCGGTGCCTTAGCCTCGGCCTTCATCCCCACTTTCACTGGCTATCTGACCCGGGGCGATGAGAGGCAGGCATGGCGTCTAGCTAGCTCGATAATCAACGTTGTGTTGCTTGTGCTCACGACCTGTGCGGCGGTCGCTGCTCTCTTCGCCCCGTTGCTCGTCGCCCGCGTGGTAGTGCCGGGTTTCAGTCCCGAGGACCAAGCGCTCACCGTGCGGCTGATGCGCATCATGTTGGTCGCCCCTATTATCTTCGGCGTCAGCGGCGTGGTCATGGGTATCCTCAATTCATTTCAGCATTTCCTCCTCCCCGCCCTGGCGCCCGCCATCTACAATCTATCGATCATAGGGGGCGCCATCCTGCTGGCTCCCTGGGTAGGAGTCTACGGCCTGGCGGTGGGTGTGGTTGTTGGCGCTGTACTCCACCTCCTTAGCCAGGTTCCCGAGTTGCTGCGCAAGGGTATGGTCTACCAACCGCTCTTCGACTCAACGCACCCAGGGGTGCGCGAGGTGGGGCGGCTGATGGTGCCCCGGATGCTGGGGCTGGCCACGGTGCAGATCAACTTCCTGGTGAACACCTATCTGGCGTCGAGGCTCGTCGGGGGTAGCTTGGCAGCCCTCAACTATGCCTGGATGTTGATGCTACTCCCCCAGGGCATATTCGCCATGGCCATAGCCACAGCAGCATTCCCCACTTTCTCGGAGTTGGCAGCCAGAGGCAGGCTGATTGAGCTTCGGGGTGCGCTCTCTGAGACGCTCCGACTGACTCTCTATCTCGCGATACCAGCCAGCGTAGGACTGATTGTGTTGAGCGAACCTATCGTCGAGCTCCTCC
The DNA here is from genome assembly GCA_964347945.1 of uncultured Anaerolineales bacterium. GTDB lineage: Bacteria > Chloroflexota > Anaerolineae > UBA7937 > B3-Chlor > CAYGAW01. The sequence continues at coordinate 6,371 of CAYGAW010000181.1, read as the reverse complement.
TTGAGCGCGGCCGTTTCGATCCCTCGTCTACGGCAGCAGTGGCCTGGGCACTGCAGTTCTACGCCTTGGGACTATGCGCCCACTCCGCTCTGGAAATCGTGACCAGGGCCTTCTACTCTGTACATGACACGCGCACTCCTGTGGCCATAGGGGTGTGCGCCATGGCGCTTAACATAACTCTCAGTGTTCTCTTAATCGGACCCTTGGTACATGGCGGCCTCGCGTTGGCCAATTCCGTGGCCACTGTGATCGAGACGACTGTGCTGTTAGTGATCTTGCGGGGACGGCTGCGCGGTGTTGATGGGCATGACTTGTTGTCCTCTGTGGGCAAGACGGGCTTAGCGGCGATCGTTATGGGGCTTGGAGTGTCGTGGTACGCAGCGTGGACGGCAGGTGCTCATGTGCTCGTTCGTGGTGGCGGATCCATTGCCCTAGGAGCAGCCTTGTTCCTGGGAGTGTCCTTCGGCCTGCGCTCACAGGAGCTAGGCATCCTCCGAGGGCTCCTACCAAAATGACGGGCGAGAACCGGGCTGTTCCAAGATCCTTCAACAGCGAATCAATGCGATAAGCCCATTGGTGCTAGAGATTGGCCAGTGGGCCAGTAGCCCCCCAACGGCCAGTCCCGGCACACTACGTGGACGAGCCTCCACGACACGAGGGGTCACCGGAGACGTGGTAGTGCCTAGGGCCGCATCCAGTGGCTGGTGTCTGGGAGCACAACAACGCTTTGAGGATGGCTACGGCTGCCCTCTTGTCCAGAGGTTCATTATTGTTGCCGCACTTGGGACTGTGGATGCAGGAAGGACAGCCTGCCTCACATGGGCATTCTTCTATGGTCCGCAGTGTGGCTTCCCACAGCTGCCGCAGCAGAGCAAAGCCTTTCTCTGTTATCCCCACACCGCCTGGATAGCCATCGTAGATGAAGATTTGTGGTCTGCCTGTGTCGGGGTGGTTCGGTGTGGAGAGACCTCCAATGTCCTGGCGGTCGCACATGGCGAACAGGGGTAGGATGCCGATGGCGGCGTGCTCCACTGCGTGAAGCCCTCCGTGAAGATCCAATCCTGGCTGGCGGAGTCTCTCTCTCACGCTTGGCGGCAAGTCGAACCAGAGACCTGTCGTGTCAAAGGATTGGGCGGGCAGGTCCAGTGCCTCCTCGCCAAGCACCGTGTCGGTAAACTGCTGTTTCCGCCTGTAGCCGACAACTTGCTCAGTGACCTGCAGCTGGCCGTAGTAGGCCGAGGTGGCCTGTAGATCCCGCTGACGCCAGCAGTTGGCGATGCGCAGTTCGTTGATCTCTCTGGGCTGGGTGTAGTAGTTCACATCCACCAGTTTCGCGAGGGCGATTCGGGTTTCCAGGTTCAGGTCCGTGACCAGATAGGCGTCTCCTTGATGCAAGTGTATGGCTCCCGGGTGGATGCTATAGAAGGCCTTAGTCGCCTCCACCTCTTCCAGCAAACGGCCGTCCAATTCATCGAGGAGTGAGTACGTCTCAGCGGCTATGGAGCGAATACTCACCTTCTCTGCTGGATAGTCATCGGAAGGGTAGTACCATCGAGTCATGCGATACTCCAATGCCCCTTCGTTCTGCAAGCTCGGAACCGCCTCGGCGAATGCGGGCCCGAAGAGCTCCTGGTCTCGACTTGTCAATGGCATCTCGTATGCGGCGCAAGTCAGATGCTGCCGCAAGAGGTGGACGTTGTACGGATCGAGCAATGCGTTCTCGTGGCTGCGTCCGAAAAGCTGTTCAGGATGGCGCATGAAGTACTGGTCCAACGGGTTGTCCAGACCGATGAAAAAGGAGAGGGAGTGACCAACTCCCCGACCAGCCCTGCCGGCCTGTTGCCAGGTGCTGGCAATGGTACCGGGGTAGCCGACCAACACGGTGGCGTCGAGAGCGCCGATGTCCACGCCCAGTTCCAGTGCAGTGGTGGCTGTGACGCCCAACAGCTGACCATGGAAGAGTTGTTGCTCTATGCGCCGGCGCTCTTCGGGAAGATAGCCAGCACGATATGACTTCACGAGAGGCAGCAGGTCTGGGTTTTCCCGTTCCAGGGCCTCTTGACTGTACCGCAGGATGAGTTCAGCTACCTTGCGGGCCTTTGTGAAGGTGATGTTGCGCAGACCCCGTCGGACGAGCTCGGTGAAGAGGTGGGTTGCTTCGACATTCGCGCTGCGACGGACCCCCTTCTGCTCATCGATGAATGGCGGGTTCCAAAGAACGAAGTCCTTGGCCCCTTGAGGGGACCCGTCTTCCTCTATGACCAGGGCAGGCAAACCGATCAGGTTGTAGATGTGCTCGGCAGGATTGGCGATGGTTGCCGAACAACAGATGAACAGTGGTTGAGAACCGTATCGTTCACACAAACGCCGCAGGCGTCGCAGGATACATGCTACGTGCGACCCGAAGACACCTCGATAAACATGAGCCTCATCGACGACCACAAAGCGCAAGTGAGCCAGGAACTGGGACCACAAGCGATGATTGGGCAGGATGCCCAGATGGAGCATGTCGGGATTGCTGAGGACGATGGATGCTGACTTGCGCAGGCGAGCCCTAGCCGACCGGGGCGTGTCGCCGTCGTAGGCGCCGAACTTGAGGTCGTTAGACCCTACGCGCGTGAGGTCGTATAGACCTCGAAGTTGATCCTGGGCGAGCGCCTTGGTCGGGAAGAGATAGAGTGCTCTCGTTCTCGGGTCGTTGTGAATGGATTCCAAGACGGGCAGGTTGTAGCAGAGAGTCTTCCCGCTGGCGGCGGAGGTGGTCACCACAACATTGTGTCCCTCCCGAAGAGCTTCGACGGCCTGCGCCTGATGGGAGTACAGCTCCGCCACGCCAGAGGCTTGCAGAGCCTCCCTCAGTGGCTGCGGCAAGGGCGTTGCCAAGCGTCCGGAACGAGGGCCGCGGGGTGGGATATGTTCGATGTGGGCGATCTGGTTCCGGTAAGTGGGGAGACGTTCAAGCTGTCGGATGAATTGGGTGCTTTGATTTGCCACGGCCCTTCAAACGAAAATGTAACGCAGCTGTGGGATTTTGGCAACGGGTACATAGCGCCACTAGGTTGCTTGCCGGTAAGGCGCATGGTACAATCGTCAACCGACGTCATCAGCCGAGGAGAATCGGACATACCGGTGAAGAGGCCTAGGATGCCGGGCTTGATGGGCGGAGTCTTTCTGATCAGTTTGTCCGCCCTGACATACGAACTGGTCCTAACCCGCATAGCCTCGGTTGTTATGTTCTACCACTTTGCGTTCTTGGCGGTCTCTCTCGCCTTGCTGGGGATGAGCGTCGCCGGCGTCTACATCTATCTGCGGGCCGAACGTTTTCCGAAGAACAAAGCTGCTCACCAGGCCTTCCTCTCCTGTCTCCTCTTCTCCCTTTCCCTTCCCTTGGCTCTGGTGGCAGTGGTGAACGTCCCTCCAGACATGGAATTGTCTTTGCACTCGGCAACTACCTTCCAGGGGTTCCGCTTCCTACTTACGGTTTCGGCGATGGCTCTTCCCTTCTTCTTCAGTGGTTTCTGTATTTCGCTGGTACTGACGCACTTTGGCCACGCGGCGGGCAGGGTGTATTTTGCTGATCTCGTCGGTGCCAGCTTGGGTTGTATCCTGATTGTGCCTGTCATGAACCTTCTGGGCGGGGTGCAAGGCTTGCTATTCACCACCATCGTCGGCTCGTGCGCTGCTCTTGTGTTCGCTTGGGTAACGGGGGAGCGAAGGCGGGTCTTCCTTGCGTTGATGGTGTGCCTGATTGCGTGTCTCTTCGCTGTGTTGAATTCCTACCAAGGCTGGATAGGAATCAGGCAGACGAAGGGAGCTGCCGAAGAGGAGCCGATCTACGAGAAGTGGAACTCGTTTTCCCGGGTGGTGGTTTATCCGTCCAACCCTCTGTCAGAAGATCTGGAGAGAATGTCAATCCTCATAGATGGGTATGCTTTCACGGCAATGGTCGGATTTGATGGGGATTTCTCCAAGCTAGAGCCCCTCAAGTTGGAACTGGCGTCGCTGCCGTACAACCTTCCTGACAAGAACGAGGTGCTCATAGTTGGTTCAGGGGGCGGCTCGGAGGTCTTGATGGCCTTGCTCTTTGGAACCGAATCCGTCACGGCGGTGGAGATAAATCCTCTGATGATGGATATCGTGGATCGTGAGTTCGCTGATTTCTCCGGGCAGCCGTATAGCAGGCCGGACGTTGTGACGGTGGTTGACGAAGGTAGGAGTTTCATCCGCAACTCTGACAGGAAGTATGATGTCATCCAGGCAACTCTGGTGGATACCTGGGCGGCTAGTCAGGCGGGAGCTTATGCGTTAACAGAGAACTACCTGTATACAAAGGAAGCGTTCGTAGACTACTTGCAGCACCTGACTGACGACGGTGTCCTCGCCATGACACGGTGGTACGTAGATAGTCCGGGGGAAATGCTTAAGATGACATCATTGGCTTTGGATGCCATGAAGGAGTTGCGAATCGCCCATCCGGAAGACCACATAGTCGTGGCTAGGCGAGAGTATCTGGGTACTCTTCTGGTCAAGAGAACCCCCTTCACGCCGCAGGAGTTGCGGGCGATAGAGCAGGCAAGTGACACTTTCTGGTTTCCACTGGTGTATACGCCCACTATGCGGCCTGAGCAGATCTTCTCTGATTTGATCGATTCCACGGACAGGCGAGATTTCCATCGCGCTCACGGACTGGAGTGTAGCGTGTCTTCGTCTACGGACGATCAGCCCTTTTTCTTCTTCTGTGAGAGAAGCGAGACACTGGTGTTCTTGTTCACCATTGTGTCTCTGCTGGCTGTTGTGTTGATCCTAGCGCCACTGGCAGTCTGGAGGGGGAGATCATTCCGTCTGCTAATGGCAAGTTATCCTGGCGCCCTCTTGTATTTTGCCTGCCTGGGCGTCGGTTTTCTGTTGGTGGAAATCGTATTGATTCAGAGGTTCGTACTGTTTCTCGGCCATCCTGTCTATGCAATCTCCGTCATTCTGTTCTCACTTCTGTTCTTTGGAGGTCTAGGAAGCTACGTGAGCGGCCGGGCTGGGTCTCACAACAGAAGCTTGTATCAGAAGGGCGTACTGTTGGCTTTGGTACTCCTGCTGGGCCTCTACAACCTCGGCTTCTCAGGGTTCCTACAGGTGTTCACCGGTCTAAACGTTCCCTCCCGGATAGCGTTGACGATCCTCGTTCTCTGCCCTCTGGGGATGCTGATGGGGATGCCTTTTCCGTTGGGGATAGCTGCTGTTCACAGCAAGGAACCAAGGATAGTGCCTTGGGCTTGGGGGGTGAACGGCGCGCTATCGGTCCTGGGTTCGGTACTGGCCGCCATGCTGTCCATAAGTTTTGGCTTCACCGCGGCTCTGTACGTTGGACAGGCGGCTTATGCTGTGGCTCTCGTAGCAGTATTGGTCTGGCCGCTGCAATCGGGCGCCGGGACGAGACAGGCTGTCCACATATCCTAGACTTTCATCCTTGGTCGGATGGCGCCAATGCACCGGTGACGTCGCTCCTTGTCTTGGTGGCGAGACTGACAAGACTGATTACAGAGCTGATGAAGCGATACTTCGTTCGTCTCGGCACGCAAGAGGAATCCATTTGGCATTCTCAAGGAGTCACTCGCCTTCCCGGGCCGACGGGCGAGGTACTAGCCGACTGGTCAGGCGACTGGGATTCGGGTTTCATAGGTCAGTCCAACGCCTGTTTAACACAGCCACCACGTCCCCCATAGCGCCTCCAAGCTCTCTGCCCACTTCTGAACACTTGGCCTTGAGTATGAAGAAGATAGGGGCGGGGGTCTCGTTGAGCGTTTCGAAATTCGCCTGACCCTTGCTGATGATCAGGTCTGCAGCCTCGAACTGGCGTAGGAACTCCGACGAACAAGTCTTCAGGTCGGTGCCTATCATGGCTGACCCGTTGCTGACTACGCGGGATGTCCTATCGATGCCCACTGCTACGGCGTCTTCCATGGTCGCGTCATTCAGGATCGGGGCTCCCTTCACCACGACGGTTACGTCCAATCCCCGTGCGTGCAACTCCTCAATCAACACCTTGTCGAAAGCAATCTCCCCTGCGTTATCGACCAGGTATAGCACTCGGCTTGCCCTCCCAAGCCGCTCCTCGAGCAACTCTATCTCGTCAACGGCAAGCCCTTCAGTGAGCACCTCTTGTAGTATGGCAGCTAGATTCACGTCTGCACGGTCTACGATTCCAAGGTCAATAATGTTCCCAGCCGCCGCCACCTTGACGGCAGCATCCAGCGACGAGTCGGATGCTTGGACGATGGCCATCATGTCTGGATACATGCTCAAGGCGACGTCGTTGTAATGCTGCTTCTTGGCTGCAAAGGGGTCGTGGCAGTCCAAGATCTCGTGCGCTCGCCACA